>NZ_JAFCLR010000036.1:0-84280 GCF_018131065.1 Bradyrhizobium sp. AUGA SZCCT0431
CAAAACAAAGTGCACACGAGCATACAGGGCAGCGGAGAACACCCGGCCTTCCCTGCGCAATGGCTTTACGACTTATATCGTGCTCTCCCTGGTGAACGGGCTTTCTTGCCACCATCGCCCGTGAGAAGTTTTTTGCCTCTCACGAACTTGACGCCAGCAACGGGGCGCCAGGACCACACGACTTCGCCGTACGCCTCTGTCGCGTTACGTCTTCGCAACATCGGCGTCCACCGCAACCCGTCCAACGTCCGTGACGACGGCCGACGCCCTCTGAGTGGGACGGGATGGCCAAAGATATGCCCCTGATTTGTCTTCTGGAAAAGCGAAATATTTTTAATTCTTGGGCTTGACATGGATTCTGAAAAACAGAATTGATTTGCCCGTCGGGCCATTTTGCCGCAGGCATGGCTGCCTTGGTCGTTGCAGCCGGCCAGGGGGCTCCACCCTCAGTTCACATTGAACCTTCTAGCGGCGGGATTGCACCAAGGCTGCACAAGTGCGGCCCACCTGGTGCAAGGTGGCGCGGAGATTTCATGTGATGGATACTGTGATGGAAAGCGCCGTACAATCCCGCCGGTTCAGCATTATCGGCAGCGTGACAGGCCTGTTGGCGCTGCTGGTCTCGGCGCTGACGCAATTGGTGCCGGGGGTCTATCTTTCCGGGCTCGTCGGTCAGGCGACCTGGAACGAGGTACTCTCAACGGGGGCGGCCGCGCTCGGTGTGATCGCCATCTCTTTCGCCGTCGTCGCGATCATCATGAAGGAAGGAAAGCTGCTGGCAGGTATCGCGGCCGTCCTCGGCTTCGCAGCCATCGCCGTCCAGATATGGTGGGTTCTGCTCATCCTGGCGATAGCGGTAATTGTCTTCAACTCTTTGCTGTCTTGAGCGCGGCTAACGCTCCTCGCCATGACGAGAGCCGCGGCATCAGGCCAGATGCCGCTCCCGCGTCGCGATGAAATCCCGGATCGATTGCGGGATCGGCACCGGACGATGGGATTTCTGATCGGTATAGACCCAGACGATCTCGCCGGTCACCAGCGCCTCGCTGCTGCCCTTGAGAAAGATCGCGAGCTCGAAGGCAAGGCTTGTATTGCCGATCCGCGCCACCCGCGCGCCGACGTCCAACTCCTGGTCGAACAGCACCGGCGCCTTGTATTCGATCAGCGATTTGACGACGTGGAAGTCGATGCCGGTTTTCCTGGAATCGGCATATTGGTCGTAGCCGAGCGCGCGGAAATATTCGGTGATGGTGGTGTCGAAATAGGTGAGGTAATGCGCGTTGAAGACAACGCCCTGCCCGTCGATCTCGGAATAGCGCACCCGAAACGGGTGGAAGAACCAGAACTGCTCGCGTGACATCAGATCATTTCCCGGAAAGTGCGATCTCTAAATCATTATCACCGTCATTCCGGGATGGTCCGCAGCACCAGACCTCAGATGTGCAATTGCACATCGGGGAATCTCGAGATTCTCAGGTGCGCAATTGCGCACCATAGTTCGCTTCGCGCCCCGGAATGACGCGAAATCATAGCGCATGGAATGGGCGGAGCGAAGCGATACCCATCATTTCGATTCGTGGTGGGTTTCGCTTCGCTCTACCTACCCTACATACTGCGCTCTCCGGGCTACGCACGGACTTCCAATTGCGGCGCGTAGCGCCGCCATCACTTCTTTGCCAGAATCGCGAGAATTGACCGTATCGCTGCGGAAATGGGCGCGATGATCGGGATAGAGAACATTGGCTTCAGTTCGCGCGCGGCCTCGCCCAGCGGGCCGCCGCCGATAATGACGGCTTCTGCGCCGTCATCCTTAATGCAGTGACGCACGACATCGGCCAGTGCGTCGCGCAGGCGATCCTTGTCCTTGACCAACTCCGTGGGGTCCTCGGACGTTATTCGAAGGCCGGTGTATTGCGCCGACAGCCCCAGCAAGGCGACGCGCTGATCAATGGCAGCCTTCAATGCCGGCGTCGTCGTGGCGATCCCAAACCGCCGCCCGCCGGCTGAAGCTTCGCGAAAGGCCGATTCAGCGATGCCGACCGCCGGCGTCCGGCATCGCTCCCGGACTTCCGCAAGGCCGGGATCGCCGAACGCCGCGACGATAAAACCATCGTACTTGCCATCGTTCGAGACGGCTATCTCGACGACTTCGTCGGCTGCGGCGGCAAGCGCATCGGGCTCGACAATCATCGGCGGTGCGCGTCGCGCCGTCGCGCCGGCAATTTCACACGCGCCGGCCGCAGCCGCTTGCGCGATGCCGACCATCATGGCGGTGGTCGCCGCCGAACTGTTCGGATTGATCAGCAGGATGCGGCGCATACCCGTCTATCGATTGAAGCAAGTAGCCCGGATGAAGCGTAGCGCAATCCGGGGCCTTGGCATGACCGGATAAAGTCGTCCCGGGTTACGCTACGCTTCACCCGGGCTACAAACCAGATCACAAGCACGTCACCCGCTCGGCGGCGAGATAGCCGAACAACAGGCCAAGCCCGAACAGCAGCACGAGGCCCGCCGCGCCGAATTCGATGCCGCGCATGATCAGCGCGCCGCCGCCTTCGCGGCCGGCGCTGAGGCGCTCGGCGAGGCCTCGCGCGGACACCGCGACGACGGCGATGGTCGCGACCGTGATCGCGGTGCCAAGGCCCATCACGAAGGTCGCGGCGATGCCGGCCCAGAACAGGCCCTGCGCCAGCGCGAACACCAAAACCAGGATCGCGCCCGAACAGGGCCGCAGGCCCACGGCGAAGATCGCGCCCAGCCCACGCTGCCAGCCGCCGGGACCGGCGAGTTGGTCCGGCGTCGGGCCGTGGGAATGGCCGCAATGCTCGTCATGGACGTGGTCGTCTGCGTGGGAATGCGCGTCAGCATGAGCGTGCGCGTGGGCATGACCGTGCGCATGGGCGTCAGCGTGCGCGTGGGCATGGTGATGATGTTCATGGTGGTGGTGATCGTGGTGATGGTGATCGTGGCCATGATTGTGTTGATGGCTGGCCGCAGCCGCAGCGGTGGCCATCGCGGGCGCTGGCTTGGCCTGCAGCGCGCGCATAAATCCGCCGCCCTTGGTCCAGACCAGCCGGGCGCCGAACGCCGCGATCAAAGCGTAGCTCGCGATCTCGATCGCCTTCTCCGCCCCGCACATGGTTTTTGCGGTGGCGTTGAGCAGCCAGGCGCAGATGCCGACGATCAGCACAGCGACCAGCGCCTGCAGCATCGCGGAAGCGAACGACAGCACGATGCCGCGCCGCGCGGTCTCCTGATTGGCGACCAGATAGGACGAGATCACCGCCTTGCCGTGGCCGGGACCGGCGGCGTGGAAGATCCCGTAGGCAAAGGAAATCGCCAGCAGCGTCCAGACCGCCGAGCCGTCGGACTTGGCGGCGCGGATGGTCGCCGACATCTCGCGGTAGAATTCCGATTGCTTGGCCAAGAGCCAGCCGACGATGCCGCCGACCTGCGGCTCAGGGGCTTTGGCCGGCCGCGGGCCGCCGAACGGGTTTTGCGCCAACAGGACGTGCAAGGCACCGTCGAGCGCGACGATGGCGGCGATTGCGACGATCCCGATCAGGAGCGCGTGGGCGAAGCTGGAGCCCCTTCCGTTTCGATAGGATCGAAACGGGGCTCCAGATTCGTTTTCTTGACGCGTTTTCTTGACGCGAACCGGGGCCACTTCGCTTGAAAACGCTCTGCTATGCCTCACGGGCAATCCACCAAAATCTTGTTGGCGTACATGGCGCCGTAGTTGGAATTGTCGCCGTTCATGAAGTTGTTTTCGTTGAGCCGCTGGGCATTGGCGGTGCCGTCATTGGGCCTGAGAAACTGCAGCTTGCAGTCGGCGGGCGCGCCGACCAGTTTGATCGGGTCCTTCTCCTCGAACTTGAAATCGATGAAGAAGGCAGGATCGAACACTTCCAGCGCGGCCTGTTTGGCCTTGAACGGCGTCTTGGCGGGCAGCATGAAATGCAGCGTCAGCGCGGCGTCCTTGAATTCGAGATAGTAATCGACCGGCTCCAAAAACCTCTCCTTCTTGCCGTCGGCCTTGGCGAAGGTGAAGTAGCCGAATTCCTTCAGCGACTCGATATTGGTCTGCGCCAGCGGCGCCAGTTCCTCGCGGCTGTAGACGCCCTTGGTCTTGGTCTCGATGCCCTGCAGCGCATAGGTCGAGAACATGTCGTCGAAGGTCCAGGCGTGACGCACGCCTGAGATCGAGCCGTCGGGCGCATAGACCACCTCGCTCTTGGCGGTGATCCAGACATGCGGGTGCGCCTGGGCCGGGGCAGCGCCGAGCAGCGACGCGACGATCAAGCCCAACAATCCGAACAGCACGCGCGAGACGTCGTCCCTGCGAACGCAGGGACCCATACGCCGTGTCGTCTCTTTTTGGCAGTGTGGCAAAGACCTTCCTCTCACTACGGGCATCCGGGGTTATGGGTCCCGGCCCCCGTGCGCAATTGCGCACTAGGCCGGGACGACGGAAAGACTTCAGGCCGCCTCTGGCGTTTCGAGCAGGCCCCGGCGGCGCAGCAGCGCGTCGGGCTCCGGCTCCCTGCCGCGGAACGCGACATAGGCATCCTCGGGGTCGCGCGAGCCGCCGGACGAGTAGATGTCGTCATGCAGGCGCTTGGCAGTGGCGGGGTCGAAGATGTCGCCGGCCTCCTCGAAGGCGCCGAACGCGTCGGCGTCCATCACCTCCGACCACATGTAGCTGTAATAGCCCGACGCATAATGGTCGCCGGAGAAGATATGGCCAAATTGCGTGGGCCGGTGCCGCAGCGCGATCTCGGCCGGCATGCCGATTTTCTCCAGCTCCGCCTTCTCGAACGCGCCGACGTCGCGGCTGGCTGATGCCGGCTGGGTGTGGAATTCGAGGTCGATCAGCGCCGAGGAGACGAACTCCACGGTGGCAAAGCCCTGGTTGAATTTGCGCGCGGCCAGGAAGCGGGTGAGCAGTTCGTCCGGCAGCGGCTCGCCGGTCTGGTAGTGTTTTGCGAACTGCCGCAGCACCTGCGGCTGCTCCTGCCAGTGCTCGTAGAGCTGCGAGGGCAGCTCGACGAAGTCGGTGAAAACAGAGGTGCCGGACAGCGAGGGATAGTTCACGTTGGACAGCATGCCGTGCAGGCCGTGGCCGAACTCGTGGAACAGGGTCCGCGCATCGTCCGGCGACAGCAGCGACGGCTCGCCGTCGGCGCCCTTGGCGAAATTGCAGACATTGATCACCAGCGGGGCGATCTCACCGTCGAGCTTCTGCTGGTCGCGCAGCGAGGTCATCCAGGCGCCGGAGCGCTTTGACGGCCGGGCGAAGTAGTCGCCATAGAACAGCGCCTTGTGCTTGCCGTCGGCGCCCTTGACCTCCCAGACCCGGACGTCCGGGTGCCAGACCGGAATATCCTTGCGCTCCGAGAACGTGACACCGAACAGGCGGGTGGCGCAGTCGAAGGCGGCCTCGATCATGTGGTCGAGCACGAGATACGGCTTGATCGCGGCGTCGTCGAAATTGGCGCGGACCTGGCGCAGCTTTTCGGCGTAGTAGCGCCAGTCCCACGGCGCCAGCGCGAAATTGCCGCCCTCTTCCGCGATCATGGCCTGCAGCGCGTCGCGGTCGGCGAGCGCCCGGGCCCGCGCCGGCTTCCAGACCCGCTCCAGCAGGCTGCGCACCGCCTCGGGCGTCTTGGCCATGGAGTCTTCCAGGCGGTAGGCGGCATAGGTCGGGTAACCCATGATCTTGGCGGCCTCCTCGCGCAGCTTGAGGATCTCCACCACGGTGGCGTTGTTGTCGTTGGCATTGCCATTGTCGCCGCGGGCGGTGAAGGCACGGAACACCTTCTCGCGCAGGTCGCGCCGATCCGAGCTCTTCAGGAACGGCTCGACGGAAGAGCGCGACAGCGTCACGATCGCCTTGCCGGGCATCCCGCGCGCCTCGGCGGCGGCCTTGGCGGCGGCGACGAAGGCTTCGGGCAGCCCGCCGCGGTCGTCCTCGCCAAGCTCCATGAACCAGTCCTGCTCGTCGCCGAGCAGATGGTGGCTGAACGAGGTGCCAAGCTCGGCCAGCCGCTCGTTGATCTCGGCCCGGCGCGCCTTGGCGGCTTCGTCGAGGCCGGCGCCGGCGCGGTGGAAGTTGGTGTAGGTGCGCTCCAGCAGCCGGATCTCCTCGCCGCTCAGGCCGAGCGTGGCGCGGTTGTGGTGGAGCATGGCGATACGGCCGAACAGCACCGCATTCATCATGATCGGATTCCAGTGCCGCGCCATCCGCGGCGACACTTCCTTGTCGATCTCCAGGATCGCCGGATTGGAGTGCGCTGACACCAGGTCGTAGAACACGGCGGAGACCTTGGAGAGCAGCTTGCCGGAGCGCTCCAGCGCCGTGATGGTGTTGGCGAAGTCCGGCGCCGCGGGATCGTGGGTGATGGCGGCGACCTCGGCGGCGTGATCGGCAAAGGCCTGCTCGAAAGCCGGCAGGAAGTGCTCAGGGAGAATTTCGGCAAACGGCGGCGTCTCGAACGGCGTCTGCCACGGCCGGAGCAGCGGATTTGCCGGGGCTTCCGGAGGGGCTGCATTTTGCTGGGTTTCCGACATCACAAATCCCGCTTTCGCGCTGAAGCCGCTTCGGGCTCCAGGCCTTGTTTTTGACGCGTTTTCTTCACGCGAACCGGTATCCACTTCGCTCGAAAACGCTCTGAATGATGCGTCAATCTATATCACGCGATACGGCATTTTTGGGCCTTTTAAGCTTGATAGTGGGGGCCTTTTCGGAGAGATTGCGCCCACCCAACAGGACCCGTTTCCATGAGCATGCAGCCTTCTTCCGGCGCCAAGAGCGAAATCATCTGGCCGAGCGTCATCACCGTCATCTCGGCGGCGATCCTGATCGGCGCCGAGGTGTTCGGTGCGGCGTTCGCCGGCGGCTGGGCGATCGCGATCCTGCTCGGGCTCTCCGACACCGGCGCGCACATCCTGCAGGCGGTGATGTTCGGCATCGGCGTCGTGATCATGGTCGGCTTCATCCGCCAAGCTCAGCGCATCGAGCCGTTCTGGAAACGCAGCTGACGCGCTGAGCCAGGAAACCGCTCAAGTAACCGCTCAAGTAACCGCTGCGGCACAGGCGCTTTCGCGATTCCACTTCACGCGACAACACTCCGTAAATTCCCCGAGAAATCTTAACGGCTGTTCATGTTTGACGTCGCCGGCGCGCGCTCAGCGACGTCAAGAGACGCGCTGGAGACGCACTGAGCGCGCTGCTGTAAGCACGCGTTAGGGAAATTTGCCCACAGCCTAAAAAAAATGTTGCGAAGCGAATTCAAAAGTCTTATTTCCAGCCTTGCCCAATTTCGCACGTGCCTGTGGTCGTGTGTCAGTCGGTAGGTATCCGGACAAGAGGCCGGACAGCCGCCAAGGGATGAAGAACCGAGGGTCGCTTAGGTGAAAATCTAAGAGGCCAGCATCTCTCTCAAGAGATGCCGTTGAAGGTCTCTGCATCCTTTGCAACCGTGACTGGCAGCCGGAGGCGAACCGGCGCACCCCGCTCTCAACGGGGGACGCGACTTAAAGCAACGACGGATCGGGCTTTTTTGGTCTCTACCGGCATTCCAACGCCGGCGCGGGCTACTGAAAAGGCTTGTCCTTCATTGCCAGGTGTGCGGGCGGGAAATTCCCAACCAATCCACGGCAGCACTATTCGGTCTGAGTCCAAGGCCCAGTCGCGTCTCCATCGTGCGACTGCGCCGAAGCGCTTATGGCCGAGATTCACATTTGAACGGGTCCCGTCGCTGGGCCGTTTGGAGGGTGCTATGACCGAACGTATTCAGGAATTCCTGCGCAACCGCCGCAGCGAGGGCCAGGACACCGAGCCGTGCCTCGTGGTCGACCTCGAAGTCGTGCGCGACAACTACCAGACCTTCGCGAAGGCGTTGCCGGACAGCCGCGTGTTCTACGCGGTGAAGGCAAACCCGTCGCCGGAAGTACTGTCGCTGCTGGCCTCGATGGGCTCGTGCTTCGACACCGCAACCGTCGCCGAGATCGAAATGGCGCTGGCTGCCGGTGCGACGCCGGACCGCGTCTCCTATGGCAACACGATCAAGAAGGAGCGCGACATCGCGCGCGCCTTCGCGCTCGGCATTCGCCTGTTCGCGGTCGACTGCGCCGCCGAAGTCGAGAAGATCGCCCGCGCCGCGCCCGGCGCCAAGGTGTTCTGCCGCATCCTCTATGATTGCGCCGGCGCCGAATGGCCGCTGTCGCGCAAGTTCGGCTGCGATCCGGAGATGGCGGTCGACGTGCTCGACCTCGCCAAGCGTCTGGGCCTGGAGCCGTGCGGCATCTCGTTCCATGTCGGCTCGCAACAGCGCAAGGTGAAAGCGTGGGACCGCGCTTTGTCGATGGCCTCGTCGGTGTTCCGTGACTGCGCCGAGCGCGGGATCAACCTCTCCATGGTCAACATGGGCGGTGGATTCCCGACCAAGTACCTCAAGGACGTTCCTCCGGTCCTGCAATATGGCCGGTCGATCTTCCGCGCGCTGCGCAAGCATTTCGGCAACCAGATCCCGGAAACCATCATCGAGCCGGGACGCGGCATGGTCGGCAATGCCGGCATCATCGAGACCGAAGTCGTTCTGATCTCCAAGAAGAGCGACGAGGACGAGGTGCGCTGGGTGTATCTCGACATCGGCAAGTTCGGCGGTCTCGCCGAGACGATGGACGAGTCGATCCGTTACGCCATCCGCACGCCGCATGACGGCGCGGAAATGACGCCGTGCGTGCTCGCGGGCCCGACCTGCGACAGCGCCGACGTATTGTACGAGAAGCTGCCGTATCCGCTCCCGGTTACGCTCGAGATCGGCGACAAGCTGCTGATCGAAGGCACCGGCGCCTATACGTCGACCTACTCGTCGGTGGCGTTCAACGGCATTCCGCCGCTGCGGACCTACCACATCTGAAACGGCCGCTCTGAGGCCTGAATAACGGGAGCCGGCGCGCCGGCTCCCACCCCCCATGTTGCGAATTTCTAGACAACGCTCCGCGGCGTGATTTGCCGTTGGAGTGAGGACTGACGTGCCATGACTGCTTTGCGGAAGACCACTATCGCCCTCACCCCGAATGCCGCTCCGTTCGCGATCCGTGCGGAACGGGCTTCGGACGTCGTTGCGCGTGAAGCGCTGCTGGATGCCTGCTTTGGCGCTAACCGCCTTACCCGCACCTGCCAGCGCCTGCGTGACGAACGTGCGCCCGCCGAAGGCCTTGCCTTGTCGGCCGTGGCACGAGGGAAGCTGGTGGGCACCGTCCGGTTGTGGCACGTCAGCGCCGGGGGCATCCCGGCGCTCATGCTCGGCCCGCTGGCGGTTGAGGAATCCTCCCGCCAATTTGGCGTCGGGGCCGCGCTGATGGACCACGCGCTCGCGGCGGCGACGGCGCGTGGCCATCGCGCGGTGATCCTGCTCGGCGACGCGCCCTATTACGTCAGGTTCGGCTTCTCGGCCGAAAAGACCGGCGCGCTGTCGCTGCCCGGTCCGTTCGAGCGCGACCGCCTGCTCGGTCTCGAGCTGCGCGACGGCGGGCTCGACGGCGCCTGGGGCATGATCTCGGCGTCGGGCGCGCCAATGCACAAGGCAAAGGCATCTCGCGCGAAGAAGGCTCTACAGACCGTGCCGCACGCGGCCTGAGCCGTCGCGTCAGAGGGGTTGCGCGGTCCGGCGAAAAGCCCTTAAACCGCGCCAATCCCGCAGTTTTCGGATCAGGCCGCAAATCGAGGTTCCGATGCCCCGCCGTCTCATTTCCACCGGTTCGCCGTTCGAGAAGACCGCCGGCTACAGCCGCGCCGTGATCGACGGCGATTTCGCCTTTGTCGCCGGCACCACCGGCTATGACTACGCCACCATGACGATGCCTGACGATGTCACGAGCCAGTCACGGAACTGCTTCAAGACCATCGAGGCCGCCTTGAAAGAAGGCGGCTTCGCGATGGCCGACATCGTCCGCGCGACCTACTACATCACCGACCTCAGGGATGCGGATGCCCATTTCGCGGTCTGCGGCGAAGTTCTCGGCGACATCCGCCCGGCCGCCACGCTTCTGGTGGTCGCGGGGCTCTACAAGCCCGAGATGAAGATCGAGATCGAAGTAACCGCCAAGCGCCGCAGCGCCTGATCCACCCCTCACCATTTGTCCGCCAGCACTTTCCGGAGAAACCATCCCATGAGCCCCGCCTCGCAGATCTACGCGAAGATTACCGGCCCCATCGTCATGGTCGGCTTCGGCTCCATCGGCAAAGGCACGCTGCCGATGATCGAGCGGCATCTCGATTACGACAAGTCGCGCATCACCGTGATCGATCCCAAGGACGAGGGCCGCAAGGCGCATTGCGAGAAGCACAATGTGAAATTCATCCAGCAGGGCGTGACCAAGGACAATTATCGCGCCTTGCTTACCCCGCTGCTCACTGAAGGCGGCGGCCAGGGTTTTTGCGTCAATCTCTCGGTCGATACCGGCTCCACCGACATCATGGAGCTCTGCAACGAACTTGGCGCTCTTTATATCGACACCGTCAACGAGCCCTGGCTCGGCTTCTATTTCGATTCTTCGAAGGGCCCGGAAGCGCGCTCCAACTACGCCCTTCGCGAAGCGACGCTGGCCGCCAAGAAGGCGCGCCCCGCGGGCTCGACGACGGCCGTCTCCTGCTGCGGCGCCAATCCCGGCATGGTCTCGTTTTTCGTCAAGCAGGCGCTGCTCAATGTCGCCGCTGATCTGAAGCTCAATGCCCCCAAGCCGAAGACCAAGGCCGAATGGGCGGACCTGATGCGGCAGGCCGGCATCAAGGGCATCCACATCGCCGAACGCGACACCCAGCGTTCCAAGTCGCCGAAAGAGCCGGATGTCTTCGTTAACACCTGGTCGGTGGAAGGTTTCCTGTCGGAAGGCGTGCAGCCGTCCGAACTCGGTTGGGGCACCCATGAAAAATGGATGCCCGAGAACGCACGTACCCACGAAGCGGGTTGCGGCGCCGCCATCTACCTGATGCAGCCCGGCGCCAACACGCGCGTGCGCACCTGGTGCCCGACCCGCGGCGCGCAGTATGGCTTCCTCGTCACCCACAACGAATCGATCTCGATCTCCGATTACTTCACGGTGCGTGACGCATCGGGCACGGCGATCTATCGGCCGACCTGCCACTATGCCTATCATCCGGCTGACGATGCCGTGCTGTCGCTGCATGAAATGTTCGGCCGCGCAGCGAAGATGCAGGAAAAGCACCACATCCTCGATGAGAACGAAATCGTCGATGGCATCGACGAACTCGGCGTGCTGCTGTTCGGCCATGACAACAATGCCTACTGGTACGGCTCGCAGCTCTCCATCGAAGAGACCCGCAAACTCGCGCCCTATCAGAACGCCACTGGCCTGCAAGTGACCTCCGCCGTGCTGGGCGGCATGGTGTGGGCGCTGGAAAACCCGAACGAAGGCATCGTCGAAGCCGACGAGATGGATTTCGATCGTCTGCTGGAAATCCAGATGCCGTATCTCGGCCCGGTGAAGGGCTACTATACCGACTGGACCCCGCTGACGGACCGGCCGGGCCTGTTCCCGGAAGACATCGACACCCAGGATCCCTGGCAGTTCCGGAATATTCTGGTTCGCTAGACTAGGGTGTTCACGCGAAACGGTTCCATCCCTGGTGCACCGCAGCATCAGGGGATTCCGGCCACCGTAACGCTCGCTTAATGAAATCGCGCCATCCTGAAGGGTACCTCTTTTGCGAGGGTCTTGAGCCGTCCTGCGTCTCTGCGCAGCGACGTCCCCGGTGGAGCGGTGGAAATGCGCGTCTTTATCGCAATCATGCTGTCGGCGGTCGTTTTGGCCGGGTGCAAACCTGACAACAACAACGACATCACCGGCTCGATCGATAACTGCGCCCGCAAGCTCTACAGCTCCTACAACCCGAAGGACCTGAAGCAGTGCATCAACGTGTGCATCTCCTGCCAGCGCGGCGTGATGACAACCTGCTCGACCTCCTGCACGCTCAAGGGCGCGCAGTAGAGCAAGAAAGCTCTCTCTCCACACGACCAGTCTGACTCGCGGCGACACCCCCACCCCAACCCTCCCCCGCAAGCGGGAGAGGGAGCGCAGCTACATCGTGGACGCAGGTCGATCTAATCTCATCATGCACCGGGCGCTTCACTTCGCCATGTAATCGAACGCCACCTTCCCCAATCCCAGCGTCAGATCGGCCTTGAAATGCAGCGCGGAAACCACCTCGCGCACCGGAAGCCGGGCAACGTCGCACAGCGCGTGGGGAAACAGGCCAAGCGCGGCCGGACCGCTCCATGCTTCCTTCAGCGTGATGTCCTCGAGTTGGAAGCGGACCAGTTCGCAGATCCGCGGCGTGCCGTCGACATGCGGGATGATCTTGAGAATGAAGTTCGGCGCCTTCATGCCCTTCAGCACGGCGTCATGATCGACCGGGCGGTGCTTGTAACCCATGGTGGCGGAGGCACAGAGCACCGAGCCGTAATGCAGCGAGCCGACCAGCACATCGCTCTCGACTTCGATCTTCGGCTTCGCAAGCTTTTTGGGAAATCCCCAGATTTCGCGGCCGCCCGCGATCGGCCCCTCGTCGTCGAGATACATGGCGTGGGTATAGGCGCCCTCCTCGCCGTTGAGACGGACCGGGATCACCTGGCCGGTTTCGGTGTAGTCGCCGAAGCCGGTCGAGTCGGGCATACGAATGAATTCATATTTGACGACGGGTTCAACGACTTCGAGCGGCTCCGGCACCACCGCAGCGAGCGCTTCCGGATCGGTCCGGTAGGTGATGATGAAATATTCGCGGTTGAAGAACCGATAGGGCCCCGGCGGGAAGGACGGGTTGGTCAGCGGCATCGAATACGCGGTTCGTCTTACATCGTCGATCTTCATGGCCTGCCCCATCTGTCGCCGGCGCTGTCGCGCGATGACGTGAGTATGCGGCAGCTTGGGGATGCAGGCGAGGCCGTAGAATTGGCAAGCCAGTCAAAACGGCGTCAAATCGTAGGGTGGGCAAAGCGAAGCGTGCCCACCAATTGCGATGACGGTGCGGATGGATGGCGGGCACGGCGCAAAGCGCCTTTGCCCACCCTACGCAGCTGCGTCGCGCCCTGGAATGACGAAAGGCTTACTTCTGCTTGATCGGGTCGGCCGTCTTTTCGGCGGGTGCAGGCGGCAGCGCGGGCTGTGCGCCCGCCTTCTGCGCGTCGGCATCGGGACGCGCCGGTTCGGGCGGCACGTTGGACGGCCGGGTGCCCGTCGTCGTCTCCGCAGGCACCGACGGCCTGGTTTCCGCGCCCGGCGACGATTGCAGCGGTTGGGTCGCCTGCGCCAGTTGCTGCGGACCACGCGCGCGCAACTCGGCCAGCGACAGGCCGGACATCACGAGGCCCGTCGTGACCAGCGCGGCCGCAACGAGAAAATCAATCCGGTAGCTGCGCTTGTTCTGATCGGCAGACATATCGTTCACCGCATGGTTGTTCGCGATGACAACCGCCGGCGCGAAGGATTGTTCCGCGCCCAGCGACGCGTGGAACCGGACAAACCGGACCACTAATCCTTGGTGCTGACTTCCCAGGTGGCATGGCGAACGCCGGGCTGGCGCTGCAGATCGACCGCGACCGCGTTCAATTCGTTGGGATCGATCGCGGTGGAGACCAGCGTGGCGACGATCTCCAACAGATCATCGCCATGCTCGACCACATTGAGTTCAGCGACCGGATATTTTGCATTCTCCAGTCGCTCGACCAGATGGTCGCGCATGTCGGGCAACGCCTCCGCACTGACCGCGAGCTTGAAGTAATAGGTCGCCTCGGAAGCGCGTTCGTCGATCGGAATGCGGTTGATCGCGTTGACCAGCGGACGCAGCAAGGTGTTGCCTGCGACCACGAACATGGTCAGCGCCGCCGCCTGGGCAACCATGTCGGCACCGGCGCAAGCTCCGACCCCGGCCGATCCCCAGAGCGTCGCCGCGGTGTTCAGGCCGCGGACGTTGATGCCCTCTTTCATGATGACGCCGGCGCCGAGGAAGCCGATCCCCGAAACGACATAGGCGATCACATGTACTGCGCCTTCGGCAGCCTTCAGATGCATCGCAAGATCCACGAAGGCGGCCGCACCGACGGCGACCAGCACGTTGGTGCGCAGGCCCGCGGTCCGCTGCCGGTATTGCCGCTCGGCGCCAATCAGGGTGCCCAGAACGAACGCCGCGGTCAGGCTGACCAGGGTGTCGAGGAAATCGGCGATCTGGAAGGTCGTCAGGAAGCGCATGTCGATTTTCTAGGGGAGAGAGGTGACGAATCTATCACAGCCTGAACGATCTGGCCTGTTCCGGCGACTAACGGTCGCCGGGTCAGGTGCGAGCGGCGATCCGCTTCGCTGCGGGCATCCCGGATCCAACAGATTCGCCAATTTAGCGGGAATTGTCATGAAAAGACTGCTTTACGCCGCGATCGCGCTGCTCGGTATTCAGTGCTCGCCCGCTTCTGCGGACCAGAACTGCATGACCGGCTATTACCGCACCAAGCAGCCCGCCTGCGTCGACAGCGTGCTGTCGCAAATGCGAGCCGGTCCAAACGCCGATCCCAGCGCAGTCATCGGATTCCTGGCGCAGATCTTCAGCACGTCGCCCGCGGAAAAGCAGCGCATCCTGCAACTTGAAGCCTCCTCCTACGTCAAATCGGTGAAGCTCGTGGCGCTCTACGGCGCCGGCCTCACGGAAGACGCGCAGAAATTTGCCGAGGAAAACCAGATCACAGCCACGCTGCAGAAAATCGAAAAGAACCAACCTGCCAGACTTGCCGTGGTGCGGCCGTCGTCGAATGCCGCCGACAACGACCTCTTGATCGGCGCCTATATGGCATCCGGCGACACCAACTTCATTGAAAGAATCCTCGCAAACTTCTCCAGCGCAGATGACGACATGGCGGGTATTGCCATGCGCATGGGATTCATGAAGAGCAAGTTCGGACCGAATATGACCGTGGAAGGCCGGGACAACGTGATGGCCAGGATGGCCTGCGACAAATACCAGTGCAAAACCGAGCCCGCCAAATTCTTTCGCGTGCTGACATTGGCGAGCGGATTTTGGGCGTTGCAGTCGCTGTCATCAGCCGACGACGGGATCAAGAAGACCTTCACCGGCTTTTTTGCGAACGATCCTCGCCTGAAGAACCTGTTCGCGGCGGAAGAGGCTGCGATGGGAAATTACATGACGGCGTACGCGATGGTTGCCGTGTTCAAGCCGGAAGCCAAGGCCGGCAAATCCGCCCGGAAGGATGATGACAAAACCTACGAGTCGATGAACAAGGCTGCGTCAGCCTTTGAAAATCTGGAGCCGGCCGGCAAGGTGTTCGAGCACATCGACGCTTACGTCAAGGCGGGGAAGAAATTGAAGTAACCGGCTTTGCCTGACGGCGAGTGCCTCGCTTCACCTCTCCCGCTTGCGGGGGTCGAGACGACCGGAGCTCGCTTTTAGGCCGGATCGCATCATGAGATGCGATCCGGGCGGGGGAACCTCTCTCCCCAGGAACAGTCTCGCTCGCGGAGAGAGCCCCCACCCCAGCCCTCCCCCGCAAGCGGGAGAGGGAGCGCAGCGTCAATCGCGGATGCAATTCGATCTGATCTAATCGCGCACCAGCGGAAGAGCTACAGCTCCACCATGCCGGCGTCGCCGTCTTCGGTGCCGAAGGCGAGCAGCGATCCCTTGGGGCTCCAGGCCAGCGCCGAAACCGCGGCGTTGCCCCGCCGGCGCACCAGGATTTCCGCGCCGTCCTCGATCCGCACCATCAGCACGCAACCGTCGCTGTAGCCGGCGGCCAGGATGTCATGCTTCGGATGACAGGCGACCGCGGAGACGCGCGCCTGCAGCGGCGCCAGCATCGCCGGCTCCTTGCCCATCGGCCCGTCCTTGCTGGCAAACGGCCAGATGATCACGGTGTCGGCGCCCGAGGTTGCGAGCCCCTTGCCACCGGCGCTCCACGACATCGAGCGGACGCGGCCGGGATAGCCGCTCATGCGCATATGCCGGTTGTCGGCGAGCCGCCAGCCGTGCAGCGCCGGCTCGTGCATCCCGGTCACCAGAAACTTGTTGTCCGGGCTGAAGGTGACGGACAGATGCGAGCCGGCCCATTCCAGAAACTCAGGCTTCGCCGCCATGTTGGGAAACCACAGCGTCACGCCATTGTAATGCGCGACCGCCAGCCGCAGGCCCTTTGGCGCGAACGCCAGGCCGCCGACGGTCGAGGGCATATCGAATGATTTTTCCTCGCCCTTGCTGCGAACATACGAGGTCTTGCCGGCCGACCACGCCACCGCGCCATCGGGATGCAGCGCGACGTTATCGATCCAGCGCCGCTTGGCGTCGGTGGCGAGTACATCGATCTCGCCCTTGGCGTTGAGCGCGACGAGCTTGCCGTCGTCGCCGCCGGTAACGACGCGCGCGCCGTCGGACGCCGTGCACAGCACCGCACCGCCGTGAATATCGACAGGTGAAATCTCGCCGCCGGCGCCGACGATGGCAGCCTTCTCCTCGGCGCCGACGAAGACCGCGGTCTCGCCGAGAAAATACACCGACGATATCGGCATGCCGACCGCAAGCGGCCGCACCTTCTCGGTGATCGAAGCAATGGAGGCGCCTTCGCCCGGATCAAACTGTTTCATCACGTGGTGATACAGCTCTCAAAACCGTCGCGGATCATCTGCTCCGGCAATTCGCGACCGATGAAGACAAGCCGGCTCTCGCGCCGTTCGTCGTCTTTCCACTTACGCTGATGGTCGCCCTCGAGCATCATGTGCACGCCCTGGAACACGTAGCGGTCGTCATCGTCGCTGAAGGCGAGGATGCCCTTGGAGCGCAGGATCTTCTGCCCTTCCGAGGCGACGAGGTTCTGCAGCCACGGCATGAACTTGGTGGCATCGAGCGGCTTGTCCGTGCGCAGCGACAGCGACTGCATCTCCTCGTCATGGTAGTGCTTCAGCCCGCCATGGCTGTGGCTGTGATCATGATGATGGTCATGGCCGTGGTGATGATCGTGATCATGGCCGTCGCCCGCATCGAGGAATTCCGGCTCGATCTCGAGAATACGATCGAGATCGAACGCGCCGCGTTCCAGCACGTCCGCCAGCGCCACCTTGCAACGTTCGGTGCGATGCAGTTTGGCGTAAGGGTTGATGCCGCGGATCCGCGCCTCGACTTCGGCGAGTTCGGCTTTGGAAACCAGGTCGGTCTTGTTGAGCACGATGACGTCGGCGAAAGCGATCTGGTTCTTGGCTTCCGGCGCATCCTTCAAACGGTCGCTCAGCCATTTGGCGTCGGCCACGGTGACGACCGCGTCGAGCCGGGCGTTCTTCTGCACGTCCTCGTCGACAAAGAAGGTCTGCGCCACCGGCGCCGGATCGGCCAAACCAGTGGTCTCGACGATGATGGCGTCGAATTTGCCCTTGCGCTTCATCAGTCCATCGAGGATGCGCACGAGGTCGCCGCGCACGGTGCAGCAGACGCAGCCATTGTTCATCTCGAACACTTCTTCATCGGCGCCGATGATGAGGTCGTTGTCGATGCCGATCTCGCCGAATTCATTGACGATGACGGCGTATTTCTTGCCGTGGTTTTCCGACAGGATGCGGTTGAGCAGCGTGGTTTTGCCGGCGCCGAGATAGCCCGTCAGCACGGTCACAGGAATTTTTTGGGAAGTCAGTTCAGACATGGCAGCTCCGGCAAATATCGCAGCCACGCTCCCGGCAGGGTGGCCCCTGCCCTAATTCGCGAGCGCGCTGGTCAGTGCCTTTATATTGTGCCTGACCATGTCAATGTAAGTGGGGGCATCGCCCTTTTCGGCCGTCAAACTGTCCGAATAGAGGGTACCGCCGATCCTGGCACCGGTCTCGGCCGATATCCGGCGGATCAGGCGCGGATCGCTGACATTTTCCAGAAAAACCGCCGGGATCTTGGCCGTCCGGATCTGGGTGATAATACCGGCAATATCGCGGGCGCTGGGCTCGGATTCGGTGGATACGCCGACGGGTGCAATGAATTCGACGCCGTAGGCGGCGGCGAAATAGCCGAAGGCGCCGTGGGTCGAAATCACCTTGCGGCGGGCTTGCGGGATCTTTGCAACGGCTTCGCGCGCCTCGCGGTCCAGGGCGTCGAGTTTCGCCAGATAGGCCTCCGCATTGGCGCGAAAACCCTGGGCTGAGGCAGGATCGGCGGCCGCCAGCGCGTCGCGGATGTTGCCGACATAGATTTTGGCATTGGCGACGGATTGCCAGGCGTGCGGGTCCGCATCCGAGCCGAGCTTGAGCGGCGCGATGCCGGCCGTCGCCGTCACGACGGTAACCTTGCTCCCTGCGGATTTCAGCAGCCGTGGCAGCCAGCCCTCGAAACCAAGCCCATTGACGAAAATCAGCTTGGCATCGGCGATCTTTTTCGCATCGGCCGGAGTCGGCGAGTAGACATGCGCATCACCGTCCGCACCGACCAGCGTCGTGATGCTGACGCTGGTGCCACCGACATTGCGGACGAAATCGCCGAGGATGGAGAAGCTGGCGACGACCTTGAGGCGCTCCTGCGCGCTGGCCGGAAAAGCCGTCGCGATCAGCGCCAGACACATGAGGGAGAACAAACGCTGCATCGTTACGCCTCGAGATGCCGGCCGGGGAACAGCTGCCGGACCAGGCCGCTGACATTGCCGAACAGCACGGACACCACATAAATCCCCGCCGCGACCAGAATGATTGCGGGGCCTGACGGAATTTTGGTCTGGAACGACAGCACCAGCCCGGCATAGCCCGACACCATGGCGCTTGCGACCGCGATGCAGATCATGCCGGTGATGTCGCGCGACCAGAACCGCGCGATGCCCGCGGGCAGGATCATCAAGCCGACGCCGAGCAAGGTGCCGAGCGCGTGGAAGCCGTTGACGAGGTTGATCACGACCAGCGCCAGGAACGCCAGATGCGCGGGTGCGCCGGCGCGGCTCACGGTGCGCAGGAACACCGGGTCGACGCATTCGATCACCAGCGGGCGATAGATCACGGCCAGCACGAGCAAAGTGATCGTGGCGTTGAAGGCGATTACCAGCAGGGTCTGGTCGTCCATCGCCAGGATGTTGCCGAACAGCACGTGCAGCAGGTCGATATTGGTGCCCTTGATGGACACGATGGTGACGCCGAGCGCCAGCGACACCAGATAGAACGTCGCCAGCGAGGCGTCTTCCTTCAGTTCGGTGGTGCGCGCCACCACGCCGGCCAGGATCGCGACCGTAAAGCCTGCGATCAGGCCGCCGGTCGTCATCGCGAACAGGTTGAGCCCCGAGACCAGGAAGCCGATCGCGGCCCCGGGCAGGATCGCATGCGCCATGGCGTCGCCGACCAGGCTCATCCGCCGCAGCATCAGGAACACGCCGATTGGCGCTGCGCCGAGCGATAGCGCGATCACGGCGGCGAGCGCGCGGCGCATGAACTCGAATTCGGTGAAAGGCGCGATCAGCGCATCATGGAGCATTGGAGCTAGGCCGCCCGCGACGGCGCATCGGCGGCGCAGGCTGCAGCCCGGTCGTCGAAGGCTTCGCACATCTTCATCGCCACCATCAGGTTATCCGGCGTCAGCACCTGCGCCGTCGCGCCCCATGCCACCGGGCCACGGGCCAGCAGCAGGGTTTCGGGGAAATGGTTGCGCACCATCTCGAGGTCATGCAGCGCCGCCAGCACGGTGCGGCCTTCGCCATGCCAGCGCTTGACCAGCGCGATCAGGTCGGCGGAGGTTTTGGCGTCGATGGCGTTGAACGGCTCGTCCAGCACGATCAGGCGCGCGTCCTGCAGCAGCACGCGGGCGAACAGCATGCGCTGCATCTGGCCGCCGGACAGCGTGCCGATCGGGCGGTTCTCAAAACCGTTGAGGCCGACGGCGGCAAGCCCCGCCAAAATCCGCTCGCGCTCTTTCTTGCCCATGCCGCCGAAGAAGCCGGTGGAGCGCCACAGACCCGTGCCGACGAAATCGAACACCGAAATGGGAAAACTGCGGTCGATGTCGGCGGTCTGCGGCAGATAGGCGATATCCTTGCTGTCGAGCCCGCCCAGCGAGATCGAGCCAGCCAGGGGTTTGAGGATGCCCGCCAGCCCTCGAAACAGCGTCGACTTGCCGGCGCCGTTCGGCCCGATCACCGCGACCAACGCGCCCCCGGCGACCTCGAGGTTGAGGTGATGCACCGCCGGATGCCGGTCGTAGCCGAGCGTGACGTTGCTGAATTTCACCTGAGCTTGCTGGATTTGGGTCTGCGCCGCCATGCTCACCTCATCGCCACCAGCACGACCACCCAAAGACAGGCGCTGACCGCCAGCGCCGCGCCAAGCCGCGCCGCCACCGTCATCCGCAGGATCGACCACGGTGCCGGCTGCGCCGGATGCGGCGTCGACGGGTCGTGGTGATGGGGATGACCATGGCTGTGTCCGAGGTGGTGACCATGGTCGTGGGAATGGGAGTGAGACATGCAAGGATGTTATATTATAACATAACCTGAGTCCACCGAAGCCCCCTGCCTCACGGCTTCCCGATCGCCATTGCCAGCGCCGCCGCCAGGAACGGAAACGGCACCGAGACCGCGGCCCGGAACCAGACGAAACGCGCCGGCATGAACGGGATTTCCCACAGGATCAGGCGCTGGAAGGCGAACAGCGCCCAGGCGACGACATAGGCGATCACCTGCGGCGAGCCGCCGCCGACCTTCAGCGCCACCGCGCCGATGGAAAAGCCGACCACCGGGCCTCCCGGCGTCAGCCCGCCCGCGATCACGGCCGTGAGCACGCCGAGCCAGCCGGAATCCGGGCCCAGCCAGCCGGTGATGATTTCGGGGGGAATGACGGCGGCGATGTAGCCGGAGCCGATCACGCCGAGCGCGATCCGCGGCACGATGTTGATGAAATCCATCGCGCCCTCGCGCGCCGCCGAAACCACGACGACACGGCCGCGCCGGAACGCGATGATGCCAAGCACCAGCACGGAGCCCCACAGGCTGATGTCGATGATGAGCGCGCTCATCGCCATGACGGCTCGCCCTTCATGTCGGCTCGCCCTTGGGATACATCCGCACATAGACGAAGCGCCCGAGCGCGCCGGCCAGCACCGGGATCGGCAGCGAGATCACAATCCGCCACAGCGTGAAATCGGTGCCGAGGATCGGCAATTCCCAGGCGACCGCGCGGCCATAGCCGATCAGCGTCCAACTCACCACCATCGCGATGGTGGCGCCGAAATCCGCGCCGACGGTGAGCAGCGCTGCCGCCACCGGATAGGCCGTGAACGGCCCGCCCGGCAGGATGGCGCCAAATGCCGTTCCGATCAGCAATCCCTTCAGGCCGGAGTTCGGCCCGAGCGATCGCGACACTTTTTCATGCGGCAGGATTTCCGTAATGAACGCGCCGAGCAGGCAGCCGGCCAATACGCGCGGCAGGATCTCGCCGAACAGCCAGAGATCATGGGTGAGAATCTTGAGCACGCCGTCGATACCGTCGCGGCGATAGACCAGCGTGGCGCTGACCGCGACCAGCACGGCGATGAAGATCATCGACCAGCCGACCGGCTTGCGCTTGCGTCGCGGGACCGCTTCGGCCTCCGCAAGTTCGTCGGCGGGCGCCGGTTCTTTCAATGGGCGTTCTGACAATGCAATGAATCGGCAAGGATCTGCAGGTGAAAAGTCCAACCCTGCTTAGTCCCGGCCGGGGCCACACGCAAACGGAACAACTGAAACATCCATGCGCCTCTCAGGCATGGCCATGCAAGGCTGTCACACGCTTTTCAGGTCAGGTGGCGCATCAGGGCGAGACCGGCAAACAGGCCGGCAATCGAGAGCACCACCGAGCCAATAACGTAAGCCGCCGCCAGGCCAAGCTCACCCCGCTCATAGAGCACGGCGGTATCGAGCGAGAACGCGGAAAACGTGGTGTAGCCGCCGAGTATGCCCGTCATCAGGAACAGCCGCCACGGCTGCGAGGCCTCGCCCTTGAAGGCGAGATAGCCCGCGATCAGCCCCATCACGGTCGATCCTGATATGTTGATGATGAAGGTGCCCCAGGGAAATCCGGTGCCGATGCAGCGGGCGCAGGTGAGATTGATGAAATGGCGCAGCGACGCGCCAAGGCCGCCACCGACGAAGACCAGCAAATAGCTCATCGCAGCATTTTCCACATCGCGAAATCACCCGGCAACAGCGCTTGTGCCGCAAGCCCGCGACGCCTGCAAGGATGGCATGGGAGGCAAAAGATAAGGGCGGCAGTTTTGCACCGCCGCCCTCAAATTAGTTCGATGTCATTCCGGGATGGTCCGAAGGACCAGACCCCAGATGCGCAATTGCGCACCGGGGAATCTTGAGATTCCGGGTTCGATGCTTTGCATCGCCCCGGAATGACAGAGAGAGCATCAAGCCTTGCCGAACAGCTGGTCGACATATTCCCAGTTCACCAGATTATCGACGAACGCCTTCAAATAGTCCGGGCGGCGGTTGCGATAGTCGATGTAGTAGGAGTGCTCCCAGACGTCGCAGCCGAGGATCGGGGTTGCGCCATGAACCAGCGGGCTTTCGCCGTTCGCGGTCTTGGAGATTTCGAGCTTGCCGTTCTTGACCGACAACCAGCACCAGCCGGAGCCGAACTGGCCGACGCCGGCGGCGGCGAAGTCGGTCTTGAACTTGTCGAGCCCGCCGAGATCCTCGGTGATCTTCTTTTCCAAACGGCCGGGCAGCTTGCTGCCGCCGCCATTCGGCTTCATCCAGTTCCAGAAATGCAGATGGTTGTAGTGCTGGCCGGCATTGTTGAACACGGCCGGGTTCTTGCCGAACGAGGCCTTGACGATCTCCTCGAGGGACTTGCCTTCGAATTCGGTCCCCTTGATCGCGTTGTTTCCGTTGGTCACGTAAGCCTGGTGATGCTTGTCGTGGTGGAATTCCAGCGTTTCCTTGGACATATAGGGGGCAAGGGCGTCATGGGCATAGGGAAGATCGGGTAGCGTGAAGGTCATGGGGTGATGTCCGAAAATGATGGGAGACGTGGTGTAACGGGAACCCTTATAGAAGGTTCCATCGCGCTTAAACACCGCAATTTGACAAAGCGGGCGGCTTCTTCGGTAACGATGCTCCGCGTCCAGCGTATGACGGGACATACGGCTATTGCGGGGTGAAAAATGAGTATCGAGATCGATGTCCTGAACGGGGACGCTTCATGGCCGAGGGTCGAACCGCTGATGAATGCGGTCTGGCCGAAGCATGTGGTCGAGAAACTGTCCTGGGGCCACGTCAAATGGGCCCACGCCGATCTGCGCGTGCTCATCGAGGCGCCGCAGGATTCTACCAGCGAATCGTCAAAACCCGGCCTTGCCTGCCATGTCGGTATCTATTTCCGCACCGTCACCTGGAACGGGCGCAAGGTCGATATCGGCGGTATCGGCGGGGTTGCGACCCGCGAGGATTTCCGGGGGCGAGGCCTTGCCGGCCTCGCGCTCGGTGCCGCGGTCCAGACCATGCGCGACCACGAAGCGATCAAGTTTGCACTGTTGTTCTGCGAGCCGCATAATTTCGCCTTCTACGAGGCCCGCGGGTGGCATAAATTCACCGGCGAGGTCTATGCCGAGCAACCGGAGGGACGCATTCGTTTCGAGGCGATGGCGCCGTTCGTGTTCGACTTCACCCGCGCCCCGCGCGACGGCATCATCGACCTATGCGGCCTGCCATGGTGACCCCTGCGCGGCGATGGGTGGCTTGCGCTTGCGCCTGCCGATAATATGTTGGCCATAATATATTGCCTTCTGGCCGACGAACCGGTGACGCATGACGATCGACGCCCCGCTTGATTTGCGCCCCGCGGCCATACCAACCGCGCCGGTCAACAGCCTGTTGACCTCGCCGATCCTGCCGACGCTGCTGAAACTCGCGCTCCCCAATGCGATCGCGATGGTCGGCACCGCGCTGGTGGCGGTTGCCGAGACCTCCTATATCGGCCGGCTCGGCACCGAGCCGCTGGCCGGGATCGCGCTGGTGTTTCCGTTCGTGATGCTGACGCAGATGATGTCGGCGGGCGCCATGGGCGGCGGCGTATCCTCCGCCATCAGCCGCGCGCTCGGCGCCGGCAACCGCGACCGCGCCGCGACGCTGGCGCTGCATGCGGCCATGATCGGCACCTGCGCCGGGCTGTTCTTCACCGTGATGATGCTGACGTTCGGCCGACAATTCTATTCGCTGCTTGGCGGCCGCGGCGGCGTGCTCGAGCAGGCCATGCAATATTCGCACGTGCTGTTCTCCGGCGCGATATCGATCTGGCTGGTCAATACGCTGGCCTCGGTGGTGCGCGGCACCGGCGATATGCACATTCCCTCGGCCGTGCTGATCGTCGTCGCCTTCGTTCAGGTCGTGGTCGGTGGCGGCCTCGGTCTTGGATTATTCGGCCTGCCGAAGCTTGGCATGCCGGGGGTCGCCGCAGGTCAGCTCACCGCCTTCACGCTGGGGGCGATTTTCCTGGCATGGTACCTCGCCAGCGGCCGCAGCCGGCTGAAGCTGAATTTCGCCGCCTTCAGGTTCGAGCGCGACATGTTCGTCGACATCCTCAAAGTCGGCGCGATCTCCTGCCTGGCGCCGCTGCAAACCGTCCTGACCATCCTGATCTTCACCAAAATCGTGGCGGGCCTCGGCACGGAGACGCTGGCCGGTTACGGCATGGGTTCGCGGCTGGAATTCCTGCTGGTCCCGATTGCATTTGCGTTCGGCATCGCCTCGGTGCCGATGGTCGGCATGGCTGTTGGCGCTGGCCTCGTGGCGCGGGCGCGCCGGGTGGCCTGGACCGCGGCCGCCGCTGCAGGCCTGACCGTCGGCCTGATCGGCCTGATCGTCGCGATCAAGCCGACGCTCTGGATCTCGCTGTTCACCAGCGATCCCGGCGTGACGGCTGCCGCCTCTTCTTACTTTGCCTGGGCCGGTCCGGCCTTCGGCTTCTTCGGCACCGGCCTCGCCCTCTACTTCGCCTCGCAAGGCGCGGCAAAGGTCGGCGGCCCGGTCATGGCCGGCACCATCCGGCTGCTGCTGGTAGGCCTCGGCGGCTGGTGGCTGGCGTCATCGGGCGCACCGGCCTGGAGCTTGTTCGCGCTCGTCGGCGCCGCGATGGTCGTATACGGCCTCTCTACAATGCTGTTCATTCGCTTCACGCGCTGGGGCAAATGAGCAGCCGGCCTTGTGCGGCAGCGAGAAGCTTAAGCCGCCATCGCCTTCAACGCGGTCGCCGCCGAAGCATAGCCGCCGCGTGCGCCATCGATGAAGTGAACGTGGTCGCTGCGCATCACCGACGGCGTGAAGCAGGTCATCATCGCCGCGTCCTGGCGGTGCAAGCCATAGCGCACGACACCGTTTGAGGCCGCCTTTGCCAGCCGTTGCGCCAGCGCCTGCTCGAGCTCCGGCGTGCAATCGAGGATCATCCGCAGTCCATCGTCGTATTTGCGGAAGTCGGAATTCTCTACCACCTGCTGCATGTAGGTCTTCGGCACGAAATTGCCGACCTTGATGCCGAAGCGCAACACGACATAGGCCCACAGCGCGATCGCCAACGCGGAACTGCGCCGCCGCAACAACGACCCGCCGCGCGCGGCACGCGCCTCGTATTCGATGCCCGCCGGGGGAAAGCGGATATCGGGTCCGCCTGAAGGCACCGGCCGCCCGGCATCAGGGCTTCGTTCGACGAGATCGATGATGTCTTCGATCGCGTTGCGGAACGCGCGCGGATCGGCGCCCTTTGCCGGCACCACCAGCACCGAAAGAATGAGGCCGCGAGCGGAGGGAATTTCCTCGAACCGGCACGACAGGCCGGACAAATCCGGCTGCTCGCCCGCTGGCGCCGCGGGGACCGCGAATTCGCCGCGCTTCATCGCCGCGTCCGCCCAGCCGAGACCGCCGCCGGAAAACATCGCAAGGGACAAATTGGGCGACGGCCCGAAACGCGCGACTCTGATGTCGAGGCCCTGCGCGCGGATTGCTTTTACCGGCACCAGCGCCACCCGCATTGCGAGATCAAGGCCTTCGCTGACCCAGGTCGCCGTCGCCGCCAGCGCCTCGCGCGCGCGGCCGAGATCGGCGGGCGCCACGGCAAAGCTGGCGCCATCACCGCCGAACACGAACGGAAACTCGCGTCCATCCAGCGCATTGGTCACGGCGGCGATGACAGCGGCGCCCGCCATGTTGACCGCCTTGTAGCGCTGGTTGGCGATCGCCTTGGTCGATTCCACGATGTCGGCGACGCCGACGGTCCAATCATCCGGCAACGGCGAATACAGCGCCGGATCCATCAGGCTGGTGAAGCCGCGAAAGACCGGAATGCCGCCGTAGAAGATGTCGGTGCCGTCGGGCGTGGTCATTGCGATGCAAGTTACCCCGTTTTCCGAGCTGTCTAACAGATACGGCCTCACCCGTATTCGGGTTCGCCCCTGCTACAGTTTGACGCCCCGCAGCACCAATTGGTTGAGCCTGCTCGCAAATGCCGCCGGGTCTTCCGGCAACTCGCCATCGAGGATCTGCGCCTGCTCCAGCAGCAGGAACGACAGATCCGCGGCCGCATCCTTGGCCCCGGCAATCGCCGCCACCAATGGATGGCGCAGATTGATCTCTAGGATCGGCTTGGTCACTGACCCCTGGTTCTGCATCGCCAGCAACCGTTCGAGCTGGCGGTCGCGGCCGTCGCCGCCGGCCACCAGGCAGGATGCGCTCGACGTCAGCCGCTGCGACGCCCGCACGTCGGAGACGCGTTCCCCGAGCGTGTCCTTGATGACGGCGATGGTCGCGGCCTCATCCGTGGTGCTCTCTTCCTTTTTGTCGTCAGCCTTGTCGTCCAGCACCGGGATCAGACCGAAATCGATATCGCCCTGGCTCAACGATTTCAGCGGCTTGCCGCCGAAATCGAGCGGCGCCGAAGTCCAGAACGCATCGACCGGATCGGTCAGCAGCAACACCTCGATGCCGCGGGCTGTGGCGGATTCGAGTTTTGGGTTCGACTTCAGCCGCTCGATACTGTCGCCGGTGAGGTAATAGATCTCGGTCTGGTTCGGTTTCAGGTTTTCGACGTACTGCTTGAGCGAACGCTTCTCGCCCGATGTCGTGGTGAAGCGCGACAGGCCCAGCAGCTTTTCGCGCCGCTCGAAATCTTCCCAGATGCCTTCCTTGATCACGGGCCCGAACGAATCCCAGATTTTCGCGAATGCCTCCGGCTCCTTGTCGCCGAGGTTTTCCAGCTCGCTGACGACGCGGCTGGTGACGGCCTTGCGGATCTGCGCGAGCTGCGGGTTGTTCTGCAGCATCTCGCGGGAAATATTGAGCGGCAGATCCTCGCTGTCGATCACGCCGCGGATGAAGCGCAGGTATGCCGGCAATAAATCAGCATCGTCGGCAATGAAGACGCGGCGGACATAGAGCTTTACCTTGCCCTTGCGCGCCTGGTCGAACAGGTCGAACGGTTTTGTCGACGGTGCGAACAGCAGCACCGCATAGGACTGGCGGCCCTCGGCGCGGTAATGCAAGGTCATCGCGGGCTCGTCGAACGCGCCGGCGATCGATTGATAGGCGCCCTTGTAATCGTCAGGCGTCAATTCCGATTTCGGCCGCTGCCACAGCGCGCTGGCCGAATTGATCTGGCGCGGCTCGCCCTCCTCCGGCACCAGCTCAATCGGAAACTGGATGTTATCGGAATAGGCGCGGACGATGCGCTCGATCTCGTAGGTCTCGAGATATTTCTGCGCATTCTCTTTCAGATGCAGCACGATCTCGGTGCCGCGCGCGATGCGCGTGGCATCCTCCTCGCTCGCGGGCGCGATTTCAAATCCGCTGCCGCCCGAGGACGACCAGGTCCAGACCTGATCCGAACCGGCGCGGCGGCTGGTGACGACGATGCGCTCAGCGACCATGAAGGCGGCATAGAAGCCGACGCCGAACTGGCCGATCAGATTGGCGCCATCCTTGGCCTCGGTCAGGCGCGACAGAAACGACTTGGTGCCGGAGCGCGCGATGGTGCCGAGATTGTCGATCAATTCCTGCCGGTCCATGCCGATGCCGCTGTCGACCACGGCAAGCGTGTTCGCCGCCTTGTTCGGCACGATGCGGATCGCGGGCGGCGCGCCATCGGTGATCAGCTCGGGTGCGGCGATCGCCTCATAGCGCAGCTTGTCGCAGGCGTCGGACGCGTTCGAAATCAGTTCGCGCAGGAAAATATCGGTTTCCGAATAAACCGAGTGCACCATCAGATGCAGGAGTTCGGCGACCTCGGCCTGGAACGGCTGGGATTCGGGGGCAGTCGTGGTGGTCATCAGGGGCTCACGAGATCAAGCGTGGGTGGGAAAGCCCTGA
Organism: Bradyrhizobium sp. AUGA SZCCT0431; assembly: GCF_018131065.1. NCBI lineage: Bacteria > Pseudomonadati > Pseudomonadota > Alphaproteobacteria > Hyphomicrobiales > Nitrobacteraceae > Bradyrhizobium > Bradyrhizobium sp. AUGA SZCCT0431. The sequence continues at coordinate 28,365 of NZ_JAFCLR010000036.1, forward strand.
TATAGCGATACTATCTGGAGTGGCAAGGTTCGAAGGCCGGCTGGTTCCCGCCCTCGGCCGGACTATTCCGCAATCGCGGCCAGATATCGCCGGACCGAAGCATCGAATGCGACCTTTGCGCCCGCCTCGATGTTCTTGCCCCACCACGCGCCATAGATGCGGTCGAACGCCAGCGGCGCGACCGCGCGCGCGATGCCTTGAACCGATTTCGCATTCAAGGGGATGTAGTTCGGGAAGCTGTACATGAAGCTCAGCGAGCGGCGGTCCATCGCCACCATGGCAACATCACCGGTGAGCAGCGCGCCTCGCCGCTGCGCACCCGCACGCCAATGCAGGATCGTGCCGCCGGCGAAATGACCGCCGGTGCGGATGAGAACAATGTCATCGGAAATCTGGCGGCTGTCGCCGGTCCACGACACGATCGCGGCGTGCGGCCGCGTGACCCATTGGCGATCGTCGCCATGCAGATAGATCGGAACGCCGCCAAAGGCCTCGCTCCAGTCGGCGACCGCGCCGTAATAATGCGGGTGCGAAACCGCAATCGCCTTCAGGCCGCCGAGCGACCGGACATGGTCCACCGCCTCTGATGTGGCCAGGGGCACGCAATCCCACATCACGCAACCGTCGGGCTCGGGAATGAGCAGCGCGCGCTGCCCGATCGCGAAGCCCGGATCGAGAGCGACGCCTGATATGCCGAGGTCATCGCGCCAGACGAGCTTGTGGCGCTCCACCAATGCTTCGCGCGAAAGCCATTGCTGGCCGTCCCAGTTCACGTACTGCCGTTCGTCCTCGCAAACCGGGCATGCTGCCGGCGGCGCGACGCTGTCCGGAAACTGGGCGCCGCATTGCTCGCAAGTCCACAAGGGCATCGCCGTCACTCCGATCCGATAGAAACGCGACTCTGGCAAATACGCGGTTTCGGATCAACAACAGGGAATTTCAGGCTTCTAGTTCCGGACAATTGACTTGCTTCCGCGCCGTTGGGGGGTAAGTTCCGCCACATGATCTGGTTTTGCCTAGGGGCCGCCTTTTTTATTGCTGCTGTGATTATTGCAGGACGCGCGCACAGCCGACGCCTGGACAGGCTGGATGATCTCCACGCCCAGGGATTTCTCAACAATCAGTGACGAGATTCGGTTATCGCGACCATTCAAAAAATATGCATGATTGCGGGCTGGCTGATGCTGGGCTTCATCGCCTACGCGACGCTGTCATCGATCCACGGCCGCCCCGTGATTGCCGACGTTCCGCTCGAGCATTTCGCGGCCTTCGCCTTGCTGGGCCTTGCGCTTGGCTTCGCTTACCCTGACCGCGTGGTTTTTGTTGTCGCGATCGTTGTCGGAGGCGCAGTGGCGCTCGAGACCATGCAACTGCTGACGCCGGATCGCCACGGCCGCCTGCTTGATGCAGCGGTGAAGATGGCGGGCGGCATCGGCGGGATTGGCGCCGGACAATTGGCGGTCATGCTGCTGAAGGGCAAAATCGGCCGCGGCAAATAGCGCATTTCGATTCGGTTTTTACGGCTGTTTCAAACACCAGTTACGTCAAATAGCCTTGCCCGGACACTTGGCGTCGATATTTCTCATGGGGGCGCCTGTTTGGATATCCCAAGACAGGCGCCGATTATTTCCAGCGAAACGGGACGGTCATGCCGTTGGTCACTCCGCCGCGAGCTTCACTTCAGGGGCAGCAGCGAGGACGTCGGCGTCGACCTGGGCTTCGAACTTGGCGAAGTTCTTCTGGAACATGCCGACCAGCGCGCGCGCGGTCTTGTCGAACTCGGCCTTGTCCTTCCAGGTGTTGACGGGATTGAGGATGTCGCTGGGCACGCCCGGCAGCGCCGTCGGCACCGCAAAGCCGAAATATTTGTCGGTGCGGAATTCGACATTGCGCAGCGAACCGTTGAGCGCCGCGGTCAATAGCGCCCGCGTCACCTTGATCGGCATCCGGCTTCCGGTGCCGTATTTGCCGCCGGTCCAGCCGGTGTTGACCAGCCAGCAATCGACATCGTGCTTGGCGATCAGCTCACGCAGCATGTTGCCGTAGACCGACGGATCAAGCGGGAGGAACGGCGAGCCGAAGCAGGTCGAGAATTCCGGCTGCGGCTCGTTGCCGAGGCCGCGCTCGGTACCCGCGACCTTGGCGGTGTAGCCGGACAGGAAGTGGTACATCGCCTGCGCCGGCGTCAGCTTTGCGATCGGCGGCAGCACGCCGAAGGCGTCGGCGGCCAGCATCACCACGTTCTTGGGCTGGCCGGCACGTCCGGTGCGCGAGGCGTTCGGGATGAAATCGAGCGGATAGGCCGAGCGGGTGTTTTCGGTCTTCGAACCGTCGTCGAAATCCGGCACGCGGGTGCGCTCGCCGAGCACGACGTTTTCCAGCACCGCGCCGAAGCGGTTGGAGGCCGCGAAAATCTCGGGCTCGGCTTCCGGGGACAGCTTGATGCACTTGGCGTAGCAGCCGCCTTCGAAGTTGAAGACGCCGTCCTTGCCCCAGCCATGCTCGTCGTCGCCGATCAGCGTGCGCTTGGGATCGGCCGACAAGGTCGTCTTGCCGGTGCCGGACAGGCCGAAGAAGATCGCCGTGTCGCCGTCGGGGCCGACATTGGCCGAGCAGTGCATCGGCAGCACGCCCTTGGCGGGCAGATAATAGTTCAGCGTCGTGAACACGCTCTTCTTCATCTCGCCGGCATAATAAGACCCGCCGATCAGGACGATCTTGCGGGCGAAATCGATCGCGACCACGTTCTCGGACTTGCAGCCGTGACGTTTGGGATCGGCGCGGAAGCTCGGCAGGTCGATGATGGTCAGCTCCGGCACGAAGCTGGCGAGATCCGACGCCTCGGGGCGGATCAGCAGCGTGCGGATGAACAGCGAATGCCAGGCCAGCTCGGTGAAGACGCGGGTCTTGATCTGGAAGGAGGGATCGGCACCGCCATAGAGGTCCTGCGCGAACAGCGACATGCCTTCGGCGTGCTTGAGGAAATCAGCATAGAGCGCGTCGAACTGCTCTGACGTGATCGACTGGTTGCCGGCCCACCACATCTTTTCGGTGGAGGCGTCGCGCACCGTGAACTTGTCCTTGGGGCTGCGGCCGGTGAACTCGCCGGTGTCGGCGCAGAGCGCGCCATCGGCGGAGAGCACGGCTTCGCCCGATGACAGCGAATATTGGTAGAGCTGCGGCGCTCCGAGGTTCCAATGCACCTCTTTGAGCTTCTTTAAGCCAAATTTATCGGCGCCAAAGGCACCGTTACGCACGCCTGTCTCTTGCACGAAGGATCTCCATCAATCACCGCACGACCTAGCCGTCGATCACGAAATGCGAATGACAATGAAACGCAAGAATAGTGCCACAAGCTGGGGTTTACCTACTCAAGACGACGGGCAGGCATGCGACAGCATCATGCCCGACCCAATTTGCCCAAATTGCAGTCGCGGGGCGTGAGATCTCCGGGCAGTTCGCGGGTGAGTCCGGTCGCCACCATTTTTCTCGCCCGGATGGGCCGTGCCGGTCAGCCCGCCACGCCATGGTAACCGCGATACCATTCGACAAATCGCCGCAGGCCTTCAGCCAACGGCGTCGAAGGCGAGAACCCGACATCGCGTTGCAGCGCCGAGATGTCGGCACAGGTCTCGAGCACGTCCCCCGCCTGCATCGGAAGGAGATCCCGAACCGCCGGCTTTCCAATGATCTCCTCGAGCGTCGAGACAAAATCGAGCAAATTCACCGGCCGGTTGTTGCCAATGTTGTAGACGCGATACGGAGCCGCACTTGTGGCAGATTCAGGCCGCTCCGCATCCCAGGCCGGATTCGGCGCAGCCGGACGATCCAGGGTGCGGATCACACCCTCCGCGATATCGTCGACATAGGTGAAGTCGCGCCGCATGTTGCCGTGGTTGAAAATCTTGATCGGCTTGCCTTCGAAAATCGCGCGCGTGAAGAGATAGGCCGCCATATCGGGCCTTCCCCACGGGCCATACACGGTAAAGAACCGCAGGCCGGTGACCGGAAGCCGGTGCACATGGGCATAGGTGTGCGCCATCAGCTCGTTGGCTTTTTTACTTGCGGCGTAGAGGCTGACCGGATGATCGACCGATTGCTCCGTCGAGTACGGAAGCGTGCGGTTGGCGCCGTAAACGGAACTCGACGAAGCAAAAACCAGGTGCTTCACGTTGTGGCGGCGGCTGCTCTCCAGCACGGTGACGAACCCGTCGCAATTCGCCCGGATGCAGGCGATCGGATCGTCGATCGATGCGCGAACGCCCGGCTGCGCGGCAAGATGCACGATGCGATCGGGTCTGACCGCATCGAAAGCAAGTTTCGTCGCGTTGGAATCCGCAAGATCCGTTTCATGAAATGTGAAGCCCGTGTGCTGCTTCAGGTAATTGAGCCGGGCGCGCTTCAGCGCCGGATCGTAGTAGGGTGTGAGCGCGTCGATGCCGACAACCTGCTCACCGCGCGCGAGCAGCCGTTCGCACACCTGCATGCCGATAAATCCGGCGGCCCCAGTGACAATCACAGGTCCTAAAGTCGACACGGTCATCCTCATGCGGTGGCACCGCAATGCCAGACTGCAGCGCGCTCAATCCCTGAAAGACGTATGCAGGGCATCCGTCAGCGGCGACACGATATATTCCAGCGCCGTGCGCTCGCCGGTCGCGACCACGACGTCGGCCTGCATGCCCGCGATCAGCTTGTCGCGGTAGCGTGCATCGAGCTTGGCATCGGAGAGATCGATGAGGCCGAGAAAGTAGGGCTGCTTGGTAACGTCGTCCACCAGCCTGTCATGCGAAATCGATGCCAGCTTTCCGGTCATCATTTGAATGCCGCGCGCGCGGAGTCCCGGGAAACGAATTTCGGCAGTCTGCCCCACGCTGAGGTGTTCGATCGAATTGACCGGAAGCTGGGCGTGGACGACGAGCTTTTGGTTACTGGGAACGATTTCCATCAGCGACTCGCCGGCACGAACGACCTGCCCGACCGTGAACACCTTCAGATTCTGTACGGTGCCTGCCCGCGGCGCGCGAATATCGAGGCGGGTGAACAAGTCCCGCGCCACGATCAGCTTTTCCTTCGCGGTGTTGATCTTCTGGCGCGTTTCCAGCAGCTGGGCCGAGACTTCCTCCTGGAATTTCTGCTCCAGCTGCATCACCTGCAGGCGAGCTTCGCTGATTCCGTTGGTCGCTTTCGCCGTATCCGCGATGGCCCGGCCGACGATGCCTTCGAGGCGCGTGCGCTCCCTTTCCATGGCAAGCACGCGCGTGATCGGGATCAACCCCCGCTCCTTCAGCGAACGAAGGCCGGTCAACTCCTCGTCGAGGAAACCGATCTGCTTCTCGGTCGACGACTTCTCGACGCCGATGCCTTCCATTTCCCACCCGAGCTGCTGAATCTTGGATTCGATCAGCGTGATCTGGGTCGCACGTGAGCGCTTGCGCTCTTCAAATTGCAGCGTCTGGTCCTGGACGATCCTGGCCAGGACCGGTGAAGCGGCCTGCCGCTCCAGCAGTTCCGGAGGAAAGGTGATGCGATCGCGGCGATCGATTTCGGCAACCAGCGACGCTTCGAGCGCGAGTGCGCCGTCGAGTTGACTGCGCACCGTCTCGAGCCCCGAGCTCGCCTGCAGCGGCGACAGATTGACCAGCAATTGACCCTCAACGACGGACTGGCCTTCTCTGACCGAAATCTCGCTCACCATACCGCCTTCGAGGTGCTGCACCACCTTGCGGCTGTCCTCGAGCATGACGACGCCCTGCGCAACGACGCCGCGGTCGAGCGGTGCGACAGCTGCCCATCCCCCCATGACGCCGAAGGTGAAAATGATCAGCGTGTATCCGGCGATCGCCGTTTTGCTTTGCGCATGCGCGAATGGCAGCGAATTGGGGACGCGCCGGGGAATACCGGCCTTGAAGCGCGCAGGAATTGAAAACCATGCAGGAATTGAGAAGGGAAGCTTGAACATGATGACCGTCCTCAGCCTGCCGCAGCCCGAACGGGCGCTGGAGGAGCGATCAAATGCTTGAGCACGTCGTGGCGGGGACCAAACACCTGCGCCATGCCGCCCTCCAGCACGAGAATCTTGTCGGCGACGGTCAGTACGCTGATCTTGTGGGTAATCAGAATGATTGTGGTGCCGAACGAGCGAAATCGGCTGATCGCCTGGACCAGCGCTTCCTCGCCGCCCTGGTCAAGACTTGCATTGGGTTCATCGAGCACGACCAGGGCCGGACGATCAAAAAACGCCCGCGCCAGCCCGATGCGTTGGCGCTGACCGCCCGATAGCGTGGCGCCCCCCTCGCCGACCGCGGTGTTGTAGCCGTCCGGCAGGAGCTGAATCATCTCGTGACATCCGCAAAGCCGGGCGGTCTCGATCACCGCGTCGCTGTCGACCTCTTGAAAGCGCGCGATGTTCTGCGCGACGGTTCCGGAGAACAGCTCGATATCCTGCGGCAGATAACCGATGTAGCGACCGCGTTCGCGCGGATTCCAGTGCGAAAAATCGAAGCCGTCGAGACGCACATTGCCTGACGACGGTCGCCACACGCCCGTAATCACCCGAGCCAGGCTGGATTTTCCGGCGGCGCTCGGGCCGACAATGCCCACGACTTCGCCCGGTCGTGCTTCGAACGAGATATTTCGCAAGGTGCTGCGAGACTGTTCCGGCGGCCCTGCGGTGACCGCCTCGAGCGTCAGATGGCCGACCGGCCGCGGCAGCGTCACCCGCTTCGGCTCCTCGCCGGCGACGGCGAACAATTTGACAAGTCTGCTCCAGCTGTTGCGCGCGTTGGTCAGTCCCTTCCAGTTTCCGACGACGCCTTCGACCGGAGCAAGGGCCCGCCCGACAAAGATCGAGGCGGCGATGATCATGCCCGCAGAAATCTGATTGTGGATCGCAAGATAGGCGCCAAGGCCCAGTACCATCGCTTGCAGGAACATGCGGACGAACTTGGACGCGGCCGCCATCAACCCCGACCGTGTGCCTGCGATTGCCTGAAGATTGAGCACATGGGTGTGTTGCGCAATCCAGGTCTCGCGCAGGACATCGAGCATGCCCATGGCGTGAATGACTTCGGCGTTGCGCAAGGCAGATACGGCCTTCTGGTTGGCCGCGATCGACGACTTGGACGCCTGGCTCATCGGGCCCGTGGTGGCGAGCTCACTGGCAAGCGTCAACAGGAAGATAAGGGCCGAACCAACCAGCGCGATAGCCCCGAACCAGGGGTGAAGAAAGAAGCAGGTCACGATGAAGATCGGCATCCACAGCAAGTCGCATAGCGCAATCAGCGCGGGACCGGCGATGAACTCGCGAACAGAATCGAGGTCCCGCAGCGTTTGCCCCTGGGCAAGACGGGGGAAATGCAGGCCGGCGGAGTGCGTTGCATCAAAGACCGAGCCGGCCAGCTTGCTGTCGACCGCGAGGCTGGCCTGAACCATCAGGCGCGAGCGCAGCATCTCAAGCAGCGCATTGATGATCAGGAGATAACCGACCAGCAGCGTGATGCCGAGCAGGGTGGTCTCGTTGCGGCTGCCGATCACCCGGTCATAGATCTGCAGCATATAAAGCGGGCTGGTGAATGCGAGCAGATTAATGAAGAAGCTGAAAACCACCGTCGTCATGACTGCCGGAACGCACGACCTCACGCCGTTGACGAGAACGGCGCTTGCCTTAATTGGACCAGACCCAGCCATTGCGAAAATCCCGCTCCACCATTCCGCGCTGATCCAACAAGGAAACATGCCCGCACACGTCCCATGCGCGCAGAATGTGTGCTTTTTGTTGCGCGGTGAGTTCCATCTCCACTCAATTAAATTAAATCCAGCCGACGGCGCGCGCTTGATCACATCAAACCAAATTCGTTCCTAAACAATTAGCACGCTGCAAGATTCATGAAGCCGACATGCTCGTTTGGTTTGCATTTGATTGACCTCTCTTGCCAGCACGGCATGTGCTGATTTAACGGAGGCAGCATGCGTGCGGAACGGTTCCCACGGATGGTTCGCCATGCCAGACTTCGCCATGCCAGACTTGGCACAACTCGAACTCACTCCCTCGTGCCCACTAACAAGGCAACAGCCAACGCTGGGTGCGTGAACGCTGAAGAAGATCGTCTTTGAAAATTTGCATCAACGGTAGATTCCTGTCGCAATCGCTCACGGGCGTTCAGCGCTATGCCGCCGAAATGGTTAAGGCCATGGATCGCCTGCTGGCGTCCAGGGAAGCCGCGCAGCCCCTGCTCGCGGCGGAATGGCAGCTCCTCACCCCGCCCAACGCGAAGGCCGAGCTCGACCTCGCCGTCATCAGGACCAGACAGGTGGGCCGGCGGACCGGGCATGCCTGGGATCAGATCGACCTTGCGCGGGCGTCGGCGGGCGGGCGGCTGATCAGCCTCGCCAACTCCGGGCCGGTTCTGCACCGTAACCACCTCGTCGTCCTTCATGACGCACAGGTGTTTCGGCGGCCGGATTTCTTCAGCCGGAGCTACCTGATGCTGCACCGGACGCTGGGCCATCTGCTGGCCCGAACCGCGACAATTGCCACGGTTTCCGAGTTCTCGCGGCGCGAACTCGCCGCCGCCCTGCGGCTGGCACCGCCGGCCATTCCGGTGTTTTCCAACAGCGCGGAGCATTTTGCGGCAACGGTGCCGGATATTGGGGTGATCGACCGGTTGGGCCTCGTTCCCAACAGGTACTTTCTCTTCGTCGGGTCGATGACGAAGAACAAGAACGTTTCGCTGGCCATCCAGGCGTCGGAGCGGCTGGGCCGCGCGGATATTCCGCTCGTCGTGGTCGGCGGCGACAACAGCAAGGTGTTTTCGGACGGCCCCACCGCCGCAAAGGCCGGGGTTGTGATGGCGGGCCGGCTCAGCGACGAAGAGATCGCGGCGCTCTTTTCGCGTGCAAATGCATTTATTTTCCCCAGCCTTTATGAAGGCTTCGGTGTTCCTCCGCTGGAGGCAATGTTCTTCGCCTGTCCGGTGATAGCGAGTACGGCAGAGGCGGTACGCGAAACCTGCGGCGACGCCGCCGCCTATTTCGACCCGCTCAACGTGGACGAGCTGCATCGACGCATGCTCGAAAGAATTGCAGCCGGAGGCATCTCCGGCCCCGAGCGGCAGAAACAGGAAGCGCGCCTGGCGGCCTATTCGTGGGCTAAATCCGCTGCCGCCATGTTGCGTTTTCTCGAAAAACCCCCAGTTTAAAATTTAAATAAACGTATTAAACCTGAACAAAGGCAGGAGCCCACCACATCGCGGCCCAATTATTGCTGCGTATGGGGATCAGCCTTGTCGTATCAGGGTGAAGAAAATGAAGGATTAAGGGTGCCCAGCAGTCAGGTTAGAACCATGAGAGTTCTGCATGTCGCCGAAACGATCCGAGGCGGCATCGCGACTTATCTCAACGAGCTGCACCCCCACCAGCGGACCAGCCTCGGCGCCGGCAACGTGCACTACGTTATTCCATCCGGTCATCGGGCCGATTTGGTTGGGATCGAAGACGCGGAAATCACGGAATTCGGCCGTTCGGACCGGGGTATTTCCGGCCTGTTCCGGATGCTGGTCGCGACCCTGCGCGCAGTTCACCGCCAGCAACCGGATGTCGTTCACCTGCACTCCTCGTTTGCCGGATTGGTTCTCCGCCCGTTCCTGTTGCTGAGGCGCAAGCGGCCGCGGGTCGTCTACTGTCCGCACGGCTGGGCTTTCTCTCGCGAGACGGGCCGGCTGAGCCATCAGGTCACCAAAATCACGGAAGCTATCCTCGCCAAGATCACGGACCGGATCATCTGCATTTCGAGGGATGAGTACAAAGAGGGGGTTCAGGCCGGAATTGAAGCCGATCGCCTGGTTCTCGTGCACAACGGTATTTCGAAGCACCGTCCGCTGCTCGATACTGTCTCGGCGATATGGCCTTCGGAAAAGACCAAGGTTCTGTTCATCGGCCGCCTCGACCGCCAGAAGGGGTACGATCTGCTGACCGAAGCCGCCCGCGCGCTCGAGGACCAGGTGGACGTCCGGATCGTCGGGGCTTCGGTGATCGGCAAATACAAGGATGAGGGGCGTGCGCTTCCCTCCAACGTCTCGTTGCTGGGCTGGCAGGATCGACACCAGATCGAGGCCCAGCTCGAAAAGGCCGATCTCGTCGTCATCCCCTCGCGCTGGGAGGCCTTCGGCCTCGTCGCACTCGAGGCGATGCGGGCGGCCAAACCGATCATTGCCTTTCGCATCGGCGCGCTGCCGGAAATCATCGAAGATGGCGCGACGGGTGTACTTTGTGAGCCGGCTTCAGCCGCCCAACTCGTTGAAGGGTTTCGGCGCGCGCTGAAGCTCGATCTGCCTGCGGTCGGTCTACGAGGCTACGAGCGCTTCAGACAGCTTTATGACATCGAGAAGACGCATCGCGTGCTCAGCCAGGTCTATGTCGACCTCGGACGAGGCGATCACATCCGATCCCGGCAACAAGCCGAACTGCAATCGGATTTGCCGAACAATTTCTGATCGCCGCCGCTGCCTTGCTGCGCCGACTTAATTTTTCAAAGATATTAGTTTTCAAAGGCATTAATTTCAAAAGGCCTGGACGCCTCGTCGAACGGCTGGCGGCCGGGCCCCGTTAAATCACCTGCCCAGCCACAGAAAATCGACTCCGCGCGGCTTCTGATCGTTGCTGGCGGCGGACTCGTCCCCGCGCTCGCGCCTGTCGGAGAACGACCACCGTATCAGGACAGCGACGAGCAACGCGCAGGTCAAAAATCCCGCGGTGAACGCCAACAATGCCACCGGTAGGGCATCCATTTCGCTTGCCTCCCTTTTCTCGTTTGAAGCGAGTATAGCTAGGGAGCCCGGATTAGTAAGTAGTTACGTCAATCCAAGAGACTCGTGCTTAACGGCTGAAATCCCTAACAAATATTGGACAACCGGCTATCGCTGCGCCGCGCGAAATATTGCTGCGCTGCGGCATCGATTTGCGGGGAGTTCCCCATGCCAACTCATGTATAAGTGGCGGACGCGCTGAGGAGGCTTCCATTTGGAAACGCTGCTGTACGTTTTGGCAGGCTGGTTCGTGTTTAATATCCTTTTCGCCCTAGCAATGTACTTCCGACCGATCCGGCCAAATCCTGCCTCAGCCGATAACCCGGCCAAATCTCACGCTGCGGATCCATCCGATGCCGCGAGCGGGCGTCCATTGCAGTTTAAATCGCGCGGTGGACGTGGCCATTCCATCGTGACCCGGGTTTTGTTCTTTGGCCACTGGCTAAGCGACCGCGTTCGCTCGTCAATAGCCGCGAAGCAAGAACCCACCTAGCCGTTCAAATCCCGCGTGCGCCCGCCGTAGCCGATCCGGGCCGGGCCGGCTGTCCTGGGCGGCCGGTACCGCCCCCGGGGCGGGCTGCTCGGCAAGCGCGCCGAACGGCGTTCCGCGCCCGGTCTTTCCGCTGCCTCAAGCCCGACGTCCCAGGGATCGTTCAGCTGATCGCTCAGTTGATCCCTCGGCTAGTCGCTCGACCTTGCTGTCGACCTTGATCCACCCGCGACCGCACTCATCCGCCGCCGCGTATGCGCGCCGTCGCCCTGATATTAAATAGCAGCGAATAATACGACATTTAATTTCCCGCCGGGCATGAAGGCGAGATAGTGACGAGAAAATGGCGCATTTACCGACAATACACGCCATGCTCAAACTTTAGCCAGGTTTTGCTCAGAACCCTCTCAGTGCAAGTTGCAAGAAGGTCACATGGACGAGGCTTTACCTCGGAAGGCGGTCGCTCGGGAGTGACTTCGGATCCGGATGGTTGCTACGGTTAAACCGGACGAAGAGTTTTAAATTGGACCAAGCGTATCACGAGGGTGCTGCAGTGATTGATAGAAGAGCAAAAGCAAAAGGGCTGATTTGTTCTTCTGCTCTTTTCGCGGCACTGGCGTTCGGCCTTGGCGGTTGCGCGGGCTTTATTCCGACGGATGCGCCGGATGGATCAGCGACGCATTCGAACGCTGCGATCGTTACGCAGCCATCGGCACCGCTTCCCTACATACTGATGCCGATCAATCCGGTGGTGCTGCAGGCCACCAATTCCTTTACCGACGGGGCGGGATTGGTATTTTCCCGGTTGCCTGGCGGGAACTATCGCGACGTGACCATTGGTGTCGGCGATATCGTTACCGTCACCGTTTACGAGGCCCAGGCCGGCGGTCTGTTCATTCCGCGCGAAGCGGGCGTGAGGCCGGGAAATTTCGTCGACATTCCGCGCCAGCAGGTCGACCAGTCGGGCAATATCAACATTCCGTATGCCGGTTCGATCAAGGTATCCGGCCTGACCCCGCGCGCCGTGTCCAATATCATTCGCGAACGTCTCAAGGACCGCGCGATCGACCCGCAGGCCATCGTCAGCGTTGCGGAGCAGCGTGGCAACCAGGTCAGCGTGCTTGGCGAGGTCAACACGCCCCTGCGCTTCCCGGTCGATCCCGGCGGTATTCGACTGATGGGCGCCATCGCACGTGCAGGCGGTCCCAAATATCCCTCTTACGAATCCACCATCACGATCAAACGAAGCGGTCGTACCTACAACGAGTCGATGTCGAGCGTGGTCCGACATCCCGGCGAAGACGTACTGCTCGCTCCCGGCGACGTCGTCTTCCTGACGCGAATTCCGAGGGTGTTCATGGTCTTCGGCTCGACACCGTCGCCCGGCTCGATCGGCGGCACCAACAACCGCCGTTTCACCTTCGAAAACGACAGCATGACGTTGGCTGAAGCACTGGCGAAAGCCGGCGGTCTGGACGGCATCCGCGCCGATGCCAAATCGATCTTCGTCTATCGCTTCGAACCAAAGCCGCTGCTGGAGAAGATCGGACTGGAAGTATCTCAGTTCCCGACCCAGTTGGCGCCCGCCATCTACAAGTTCGACATGAGCAAGCCCGACGGCTGGTTCCACGCGGACTCATTCCGGATGCGCGATCACGACGTGATTTCGGTAGCGGAGTCGCCGTCGACCGAGTTCATCAAGCTGATGAATCCGCTGAACGCGGCAACCGTGAACGCGGCAAATATCAGCGCCACCATTGCGAACACGAGATGAACCAGGGAGCATCGCCCAACTCGAACCGCAACGAGCGAGGATAGACGCGTTCAGGCAATCGATTGCTCGCAATCGGCCATGGACGAGATCCTTTGTCTTGATCAAGAGCCGGAACACATCGGGCGCCAGGACCCGCACGCTGTTCCGACATGCCCTGCAACTGAAAAGGCATGGCAGCCGATCGCGAGACTACCTATCTCTGCGGATCAAACACCGAAGCCAAATGCCGGAACGGCATGCAGCATCGGAACCCTGCTGCCGGTCGATGCAGATGGCCCGACTTCCCTCGCCTTCAATTTCCCTTGGCGAATGGAACTCTCGCACCGGTAAGCTTCCAACCTGAGGCGATCCTTGAGAATACTCATCGTCAATACGCTTTATCCTCCGGAGATCATCGGGGGCGCTGAAGTTTCGGTGTCGCTGCTCGCGCAAGCCCTTTCCCGCAACCACCATCAGGTTTCCGTCGTCAGCCTGCATGACGCGCAGAATACCGCGGTCAGCGACGTAAAGGGTGTCCGCGTCTACAGACTTCAGATCGACAATGATTACTGGCCATTCGGCCAGGATCGAAAGCCATCGCGACTACAACGCCTGAAATGGCACTTGCGTGACACCTGGAACCGGAAGGCCGCCAAACGGTTCGCGGAAATCCTGGATATGGAAAAGCCGGATGTCGTCCACACCAACAACCTCACGGGATTTTCAGTGGCGCTCTGGTCGGAAGCCAGGCGCCGCAACATCAGGATCGTGCATACGTTGCGCGACTATTCGCTGCTCTGCAAAAGGTCGACGCTTTTCAAGAATGGCGTTACCTGCGAGCGCCGATGCACGTCATGCGCCGCCATGACGGCTTCGTCCCGGCTCGCCTCGCGCCTGGTCGATGCCGTTACCTCCAACAGCCAGTACGTGCTCGATCGGCATCAGCGTCTCGGATACTTCTCCGAAATTCCGGATCGCGTGATCTTCAACATTGCCGACACCAGCGCGCTTGCCCCTGCGGCGGCCCCCTCCGATGAGGATGACCTGACATTTGGATTCATCGGACGGATTGAAGCCGAAAAAGGCATCGATGTCGTGCTCAAGGCCACAGAACTGCTGCCCGACACCGGTTGGCAGCTCAAGATTGCCGGCAGAGGGCTCGAGTCCGATGTCCGGGAATTCAAAGCCCGTCACCCGGGCGACCGGGTGAAATGGCTGGGCTTTGCCAAATCTCAGGATTTTTACGCCGGTATCGACGTCTGCCTGATCAGCTCGGTCTGGCCGGAGCCGCTGCCGCGCACCCTGATCGAGGGAATTAGCGCCGGCCGCGCCACAATTTGTTCCACTGCGGGTGGGATACCGGAGATATCGGGGTTTTCCAACCTTATCGGTATGTACCAACCAAGCGATCACCGCGAGCTGGCCGGACTAATGTTGAAGGGGATCGACGAGGCCGCTCGATGGAAAAAAAGCCTGCCTCCGCGACCAGACTTTGCGGAGAAGTTCACGCCTGAGACCATTACACGCGAATATTTGGAGATGTATTCGGCCGACAGCTAGGGGGACAGTTCTGTACCAATGAGAACAATTGCAACCAATCGCTATACGATCTCCACCGGGACGGCTCATTTTTGATGAGGGTCCTTGTTACAACATCCCTCTATCCGACGCCGCTGGCCCCAAAGGTCATCGGCGGCGCGGAAATATTCGTACGCAAACTGGTCGAGGGCTTCGTCGCCAGCGGGGACAGTGTGGAAGTGATCCGCGCCGCGTCAGCCCCCAACCAGAAAACTGAATCATGCGACGATGTCGATATCTATTCCGAGCCGGTCAGTAACATCTATCTGCCGTTCACCGAACAACACAGCGCACCAATGCGGGGACTCTGGCACGCGGTGGAGGATTGGCGACGATCGACAAAATTGGTCGCCGACCGGATCAAGGCGTTCAGGCCTGACGTGCTGCATTCCAATAATCTGTCGGGCCTGACGACGGCGGTCTGGAAAGCTGCATCCGACCACGGCGTCCCCATCGTCCACACCTTGCACGATTATTACCTGACGTGCCCGCGATGTTCGCGCTTCTCCCACGGCAGCACCTGCACGCACACCTGCTTCAGCTGCAAGATACTAACCGTAAGCCGCCGCACCGCGACCAGGCAGCTCAGCGCGATCGTTGGCGTGAGCCAGCGCATTCTGGATATTCACACGGAGTTGGGTCTCTTCGCAGACACCCCGCTTCGCAAGGTCATCAGACACGCTTCGGCACTCCCCCCGGTCGCGCCCGAGCCCAGACGCCCGGCCGACCTCCTGACGCTGGGTTTCATCGGGCGCCTCACGGAGGAGAAAGGCATTTACAATCTGGTCAAGGCTGTCGGCACGTTGCCGCCAAACTCCGTCAAGCTGGTGATCGCAGGCTCTGCCAGCGCCGAGATGAAGGAGCGGTTGCGTGCCTTGGCACCTGAAGCCCAGATCGAATTCCTGGGATTTGTCGCCCCCGAAACGTTCTATCGTCAAATCGACGTCGTGGTGATTCCGCCGATCTGGGAGGAGCCCGGCCCCATCGTGGTCGCTGATGCCCAGGCCGCCGGCAAGCCCTTCCTCGGCACCCGCTTCGGAGGCATACCGGAGGCCGTCGCAAGGGGCGCGGTCGGATGGCTTACGGCGCCCGATCCCGACTCGCTGGCCGAAAGCATCAGGAAGATGTTGTCGAACCCTGACGAAGTGACAACAATGACCCGGAAGTTTGCCGACAGGAACAGTCAACGTACATTCTCGGAAGTCGTCGCCGAATACCGCGCGATCTTCGAGCAGTTGCGCCGCCGCGAGGAATAGCCGTGTGGCGGGGAACGATGCGGCTTCGATTTCTCCAGTATCCTGCCGCCAGCTGAGCAGCCAACCCTCCCGTCGGCGCCCGTTAACAGGGATTTAATTTCCTGACGTCCTTCGGCAAGGAGACATTTAATACTGCACACCTTGTTGCGTGCAGTGCCACGCGTTTCGGCTGGCAGCACCGCTTGGTGGAAGGTAAGGTCGAACGAGTCGATCGTTCAGGACCTGCTTCGCAACAAGGCACCGGCGGCAATCGATCGACACCGATGAGGCGATAGTTGAAGATACTTCTCGTAAACAGCCTTTACCCTCCGGAAATCATGGGAGGCGCTGAAGTTTCCGTTTCTCTGCTGGCGGAAGCACTGGCCCTCAGGGGTCACCAGGTTTCCGTGATTTGCCTTCACAAGGCGGCGGAAACCTCGATCAGCGAGATCAGGGGTGTTCGCGTATACAGGTTGCAGATCGACAACGACTATTGGCCATTCGACCAGGATCGAAAGCCGTCGCGGCTGCGACGACTTAAATGGCATTTGCGTGACACCTGGAATCGCGAGGCGGCCAAACGCTTCGGCGCGGTTCTCGATGCTGAGGCGCCCGACGTTTTGCACACCAACAATCTCACGGGATTTTCGGTATCGTTGTGGTCGGAAGCCAAGCGCCGCAAGCTGCGGGTCGTCCACACGCTGCGCGACTATTCCCTGATCTGCAAAAGGTCGACCCTGTTCCGCAACGGACAGACATGTGCCCGCCGGTGCCCGGCCTGCGCGACCATGACCGCCCCTTCCCTGATTGCTTCGCGTATGGTCGATGCCGTCGTTTCGAACAGCCAATTTGTGCTGGATCAGCACCAGAAACTTGGCTATTTCGCCAACATCCCGGGCAAGGTCATCTTCAATATTGCCGACGTCAGCGAGGCGGCCCCGGTTTCGCCGCCCGCTACCGGCGATCTGGTGTTCGGCTTCATTGGGCGGATCGAAGCCGAAAAGGGTATCGAGGTCGTACTGAAGGCGGCCGAACTGCTGCCTGACGCAGGTTGGAGGCTGAAGATTGCCGGAAAGGGGCTCGAGCAGTACGTAGGCGGCCTGAAGGCCGGCCAGAAGAACGACCGCATCGAATGGCTTGGCTTTACGAAAGCGACGAATTTCTATGCCAGCATCGACGTCTGCCTCGTCAGCTCGGTCTGGCCGGAACCGCTGCCGCGGACGCTGATCGAAAGCATTAATGCCGGCCGCGCAACCATTTGCTCGACGGCAGGAGGGATTCCGGAGATTTCGGGATTTTCAAATATGGTGGGCTCCTACGAGCCGAACAATTTTCGTCAGTTGGCCGAACTCATGCTGAAGGCGGTCAACGACACAACGAGATGGAAAATGACGCAGCCGCTACAATCGGACTTTGCAGATAAATTTTCGCCGGAGTCGGTCACGCGGCAATACATGGAGGTTTATTCGGCCGGCAATTCGAAAGCTCCCTGACAGGGAATAGTTTCAAGCATCCATTTTTTTATTGTTCTTGGGGACGAGACTCCTTCAATGAGAGTTCTTATTACGTCATCCATCTATCCAACGCCGCAGGCTCCAAAGGTCGTGGGCGGCGCGGAAATATTCGTGCGCCGGCTTGCCGAAAGCCTGGTGGACAAGGGTGACAGCGTGGAAGTGATCCGCGCCGCGTCCGCTCCCAACCAAACGATGGAAACGTGCAACGGCATCGAGGTTTACTCGGCGCCGGTAAAGAATGTGTATTTCCCGTTCAGCAAACCTCATAGCGCGCCGATCCGGGCAATCTGGCATGCGGTGGAAGACCGGCAGCAGAACTCGCAACTGGTTGCCGCACGGATACGGGCCTTCAAGCCCGATATCCTGCACTCCAACAATCTCTCGGGATTGACGACGGGGGTATGGAAAACTGCTTCGGACCTGCGCGTTCCGGTTCTTCATACCCTTCACGACTATTACCTGACCTGCCCGCGGTGCTCTCGCTTTTCGAACGGAAGCGCGTGCGCTCACACCTGCGTCAGTTGCAAGATTTTGACGGTCAACCGACGCACCACGGCAAGGCATCTCGACGCAGTCGTGGGCGTGAGCCAACGTATCCTTGATATCCATACCCAGTTCGGCCTGTTTGCCGATACGCCACTGCGCACCGTCATTCGCAATGCTTCGACTGCCGACGTCGGTGACAAGGCCACGGAAAGTCCCGACGGAGTGGTTACCTTTGGATTTATCGGAAGATTGACGCAGGAGAAGGGCATCTACAACCTCGTCCAGGCGGTTGCGGCAATTCCATCTCACCTGATGCGGCTTGTCGTCGCCGGCCATGCAACGGAAAGCCAGCGCGCGCATATCAAATCGCTGGCGCCCAACGCCCGAATTGATTTCCTGGGTTTTGTCGCACCCAGGGAATTCTATGAACAGGTCGATGTCGTGGTGGTTCCGTCAATTTGGGAAGACCCAAGCCCGCTGGTGGTGGCCGACGCGCAGGCGGCCGGAAAACCGCTGCTCGGGACCCGCTTCGGCGGAATACAGGAAGTGATCGAACAGGATGTTACGGGGTGGCTGACGGCGCCTGACCCCGGGTCTCTGACCAAGAGCCTGTTGCAGATCATTGAATCCCCCCGCCAGATTTCCGATATCAGCCAACGGTTAAGAGCCGGACTCAACAAATGGACCTTCGTCGACGTCGTTGCCAAATATCGCGATGCGTTCGAGCACGTCAGGCAATCCCGGGGAATGGCCGGATCATGATGGTCCCGGCCATAGAAGCTGGGAGCTACGCCCCGGCCCGATACCCGGGCCGGCCGCCAACGCGCACCGGTCTGAAATGATTCGCCTCCTCGCGTTCGGCGGCTATGTCTTCCAGAGTGCGGCCGCCATCGCGCTCATTTTCGCCATCAGCCATCTCCTGCCGCCCGCCAGCTATACTTCGTTCTCGCTCGCTTTGGCGTCAAGCCAGCTGCTGTGCGTGTTCATGTTCGAATGGCTGCAACTTGCCGGCGTTCGTTTTCTCGCGGCGGCGGAGAGCGAAGACGCCGCGAGATTGCGATCCTCGTTGTTCGCCGCGGGATTGTTGAGCACCGTGGTGCTGGTTTCAGTCGGTAGTGCCGCCTCACTGATCGGCACTCTCGCACCCCGCGTCGTCGCGCTTGGGCTGGCAATCGCGGTTCTGCAGGGACTCACCGACATGTATTTCATGGCGATCCGCGTATCGGATCGGCTTGGTACCGCGGCCTCCCTCCTGATCCTGCGAGCCAGCCTCCTGCTTGTCGGTGCCGTTGCCGGCGCGAGCATCTATGGTACGGCCGAAGCCACTCTCCTTGGCATCGTCGCCGGCCATGCGACATCCCTGGTCGCCGGCCTGTTCGCGCATCGCACGCCGCTGCGATGGGTACCCTATCGTATCATGTTGACGGACTGGATGGATTTCTGCCGCTACGGAATGCTGGCCGCCGGAGCATCGGTGATCCATCTCTCCGTTCCGGTGATGATCCGCTTCATCGTTGTCAGCAGTTTGGGAGCAGCAGCCCCCACAGCAACCGCCGCCTTTCTGATGGCGATCGATTTGCTGCAGCGGCCATTCTCGGTTCTCGTGGCCGCGATACACACGGTGAGTTATCCTGACGTGGTCATCCAGTTCGAGCGTGGCACCGACGAGCAGGCGCGGCGGGCGACATCCCGGTTGCTCGACTTCATTCTCTGCGCGACAACAGTCATGTTAGGCGGCCTGATCGGCTTTCTGCCGGATGCGAGCCGTCTTTTCGTACCGGCCGATCTCCTGACGAGTTTCCTGGCGGTGGCGCCGGCAGCCTCCGTGTTTTACTTTCTTCATACCCATCTCCAGGCCACGCTTGCGGTGATCCCGCACTTAAGAAAGTCCGCAACCAGGCTCGTGGTGGTCGCTGCCTGCCAACTGGCGCTGGTGTCGGTTGTTTCATCGATTGCAGCCCTGCTGGGCCTGTCCACGGCCGCTCAGGTCGCGAGCGCCGCTGTTGCAACGGCAATCGTCATATTGTGCGGCAGTGGTCCGATCATTCGTTTCGGAGTGGTCCCGAGATGGCTCCTGCTAGGCGCATCGCTTGTTGCAGCCATCCTGATTGGAGCTTTCGCGGCAGCTCCCTCCGAACCCATGCTCTGGCTGGCCGGCAAAATTGTCATCGCAACCATGGCCGTCGCGCTTGTCGCCTGGCAGGGCGAGTTTCTGTCGGCCAGACGGGCGGACCAGGGCGCCCGGACAGAGATTGATCCACCACGTTAGAGCGCGATCTTCCCGGCCTCTCCCGAATGGTTACGACTGCGCCGGAGCCAATCCGTAGATCTGCAGTGTTTGATCGACCATCGGACCGACACCGAAATACTGCTGGGCTCGTGCGATACAATTTCGTGCCATCGCCTGCCGCCGGGCGGGATCAGCCAGGTTTTCGATCGCCTGGGCCAGGGCATCCACGTCTTCGAACGGAACGACAAAACCCGTCTGTCCGTTGATGATCTGATCCGAGGCGCCGCCGGCCGGCGTCCGGACCGGGACCAGCCCTGTCGCCATCGCTTCGGCAACGCCCAATGGAAACCCTTCAAACCGGCTGGGAAGCACAAACACGTCGGCGGCCCATAGCGCCTCGCGAACGTCGCCCATGAAACCCAGAAACTTGAACGTCTGGTTATCCTTTTCATCGCCCGCATAGGCGAACGATTTGATCTCCTTTTCGCGGTCGGCGCCGCCGCTCCCCACAAAGAAGCACTTCAAATCGAGCGAAGGGGGATCGCCGCGGTCGCGCAGCTTTCGCGCCGCCTTGATGAGCAGGTCGTGTCCCTTGACCCATGCGAGACGGGCCGCGAGCAGACACATGAAGTCGCCTTCTGCCAGACCGAATCTTTTCCGCGCTTGCTGCCGGTCAGCTGCCGAAGGCGGACAAAAATGATCGGTGTCAACGCCGCCATAGACTTTTGCAATTCCATCCTTCCGAAGCAAAAGATATCGGCTCAGGTGCTCGCGCGACTCTTCGGACATCAAGATCAGCTTGTGGGGAAAGAAGGCGTTGAAGAACAGTATCTGCTTCAGGCTGAACTTTGACTTCGGCGCGTTCTGGGCATTTTCGATATTGCCCAGAACGGACGGGTGATAGGTCGCAACGCACCGGGCTCCCGTCAGGAGAGACAACAACCTGCCCCACAACAGCATGCCGAGGCCGTGGACGTTGATGACCGTAATCTTGCGTTCCCGGATCAGCTTCAGCAGCCGAAAGAATATCGCTGGCGACGGCAGTTTTCCCAGCCCTGGAATCTCATGCCACTCCCTGACGGCCGCAGTCAGTTTCTTGCGCTTGTATTCGGACTTCTCGTCCGATCGCACTTCGCCGGAAACCAGATAGATCTGCACGCCACGACCTTGCAGCCCGGTCGCAAGCGTCTCGCAATACGAAGCAATGCCGTCGTTGCAATTCACCACTTCAACCAGAAACAGGACATTGGCGCTGCCGGAAGCGACCTCGGTCATGGATTTATCTCTCTACTCGATCTCGTGAAACATAAGGCAGGGTTTAGCTTGGAAATCCGTCCCGATCGATGACGGATCTCCGTCGCACGCCCGGTTTTCTCCGATTTTCAGATTTTTCTCTGATTAGCAAGGTGCAAGATGCGGGCCGAACGCATCGCCGATTGGGACCCCAGGGGTCTGCGGCAGACGTCGGCCGGCTACCGCTCAAAGCCCTCGCTTTTCCAATTCGGCCGCCTCTTCAGGAGCGAGAGGAACGCCTGCAAACCGGGAAACAAGGTACATCGCGATCTTCGGCGTCTTGAGATCGTACATCAGGCCGAACCGGTTTTCAGGCGCAGCTTTGGCAGGTTCATCGAGCAGTTCATAGATGCTGATGCTCTCGACGACGACATCCTTTTGGTCTCTCAGCGCGGTGAGCGTGTCGTTCAGGCTCTTCAGGCAACGCTCCGTCATATGGTCGCCGGGCTTGTTGCCATAATCCGGTTTGTAGATCTCGCCGCAATTGATCTCATTGAATATGACAGGCCTCTGATAGGTGGCCAGTTTCTTGAACAGGTTGAAGCGCGGATTGCGGCCATTCCAGGCTCTGTTGGGATTCTCTCCCAGCACTTCGTAATAGTGGTAGGAAATCACATCAAACCCGACCCCGCGCGCGGCCATGAAGTCCAGGAAGCCGAACATCGTCGATGTCGTATTCAGGACCTTGCGCAAATGAAGTCCGTTTTCCTTGTTGATCTTGTCGATCGCATCTGAAGCCCCGCGCAAGACGGCCGCCCAATCTTCCATGATCGGCTTTTCAAACTCTTCCGCCGTGCCGCCGCTTCCAAACAATCTCTTGCCATCCGGACCGTGCGCGACGAGGTTCAACTCGTTCTCCAGTTCCCAGTCCTTGATATCGTGCTTGAACTGGTTGACGAAATCGTAGGTCCGGTTGAAGCCCTGGCGATACAGCGCGTCACGGTCGCCCTTCGGGTAGTTGCCCGCATCCGTGCGATCTCCCCACCGGAAGGCGAAGCCGAACACGGGGTGCAGCGTTATCCCGTGGGCCTTGCCCTGTGCGATCGCACGCCTCAACATCGGGGCTTCGGTCGGTTCGGTGTCCTTGGTGAGATTCACACCTATCCTGAATTGCGTCAGGCCCCGCTCTTTCATGACCTTAAAGGCGGGCCCTAAATTCGCTCTGATGGCGGATGGCCCGTTGGTGCCCCACTCCAGGGCGTCAGCGGGAAACGAATTGATCGCGGCCGCAACCAGGACAATGAGCGGAAGGCCCAATTTCCACACGAGGGTCGCCGCGGCCGTCCGCTCAATCCCAGTCGTCCTTACAACGCTCATCATAATCACCTTCTGTGACGCCTTGGCTTTTCGAAACAAAAGCAAGGACCATGCGAAATCCGATCCACGCATGCCGTTGCTGCAATTTGCCGCGGTAAGGCTTTTTGCTTTAGCGCGCCGCAAAAGTCGGGTCCAGCCCGGGAACCGAATACAAATGCGGCCGGCATTTGGCATTTAATAGCTGATTTAATCTCATCGTTTGGTCGTAACGCGCCCAAACTATGCCCATTCAGCGCCATCAGGGCATCGGGGCCAGCTTTCAATATCTGCCGGATGCAAGGCGTTACACCAACCTCCGATTAACCGTTCCAGATAAACCCGTATTATTTCGATCTGTACCGTTCCCGAAGTGCATGATTGCCTGCTTGGCAAGCAGCCGAGCATTCCAAGTAGGCAACGCAAGGCAGCCGCCGCCTTCAGTCCGTCATTATGAGAACAGACCAAGCTGCCACCATCGAAGCTTGCCGATTCTGGTTCCCATTCCAGACGTCGCGCAAACAAACCGCCGGGAAATCCTTAGCAATGAAAAATCCCCTTTTTGCTTCGACTTTTATCCAAATCAAATACTCAAAAAAGAAAACTGGCAGCTAAATCTCGCATAACTCTCCCTTCCAACAGCCGGGCAATAGATGACCACATCCGCTGACCAGACCGTCCTCTCCGCAAGTTCCTTCGTTGGTTCCATCGGCGTCAACACGCATGTGGGGTATTCCTGGGGCTCGTACGACAATCTCGCTTTGCTGCAGGACAGCCTCGAATATCTCGGTGTCACAAAACTGCGCGACGGGCTTACCAACATTCCGGCGGCGCAACCCCTTCTGAATGGCCTGGCTGCGGACGGTTACAAATTCGATCTCGTTGTTCCTTCCGGCGTACCCGCCGGCGGCAGCGCCGCGCTGCAGCAGTACCTGGCCTCGGTGGAACAGTTCGGCGCCGATCATCCGGGAAGCATCATTGCGTTGGAGGGCCTGAACGAGGCCAACCTTCAGGCGTTCAGCTACAACGGCAGTTCCTCGATCGAAGCCGCGGCCCAGTTCCAGGCAGCCTATTTTGCCGCCGTGAACGGCAATACCGCCCTGGCCAACATCGCCGTCTACAATCTCTCGCTGGGTTACAATGACGTCGCCGACTACGCCAAGCTGGGCGACCTGTCGGGCGCTTCCGACTATGCGAATTCGCACGCCTATGTCAGCACGAGCACGACGCCTCAGGCTACTCTGGAGTTGATGCTGGCCAACGCCAAATCCGTATCATCAGGCAACCCGGCCGTCATCACCGAGACCGGCTATACGACCCAGAGCGATACACCCTACATCGGCGCCAGCGAAAACGTGCAGGCCAAGTCGATCCTCAACACCCTGGTCGATGCTTTCAAGGGCGGAGTTGGTACGACATATCTCTACCAGCTGCTTGATGCCGGTGCGAGCGGCGCCAGCAACGATCCGGAGATGCACTTCGGCTTGTTCAACAGCGATGGAACGCCGAAGCTGGCCGCCACCGCGGTCCACAATCTCACGACCATCCTGAGCGACGACGGCACCGGTGGCAATCAACCGACGGCGCAGCTGGGCTACTCACTCAGCAACATGCCCGATACGGGCAACAGCATGGTCCTCGGCAAGAGCAACGGCGCCTACGAACTCGTGATCTGGGCCGAGCCGAAGATCTGGAACGACGCCACCGACACCGAAATCTCCAACCCTTCTCAACCTGTCACCGTCAATCTCGGAGGCGTGCACCATTCGGTCAGCGTCTACGATCCGTTGAGCGGCACAACCCCGATCGCGACCTATACCGACGTCAGCCAGATAACTGTCCCGCTCAGCGACCATCCTCTGATCATCGAGATCGACGCGCCGCTGTCCCCTGCGCCCGAGCCGCTGCCGACCGATGTCAGCGGGACGGCCGCGGAAATTGCGCTGCAATTGTCGTCATTGAACACCAACGAATCGCTCCAGACGATTACCTTGACCGATACCCACGTGCTTCCGGTCGCCTCCGAATCGACGATGAACTATATGATCTCGCATTACGGCAATGCGCTATCAGCCATCCAGGGCGGCTATTCGTTTTCGGTTACGACATCCACCAGCGCCTGGAGCGTAACCAAGGTCTTCGATTCCTCCGCAAACCTGCAGTCCACCACCACGTCCAACTTCACCGGCGGGTTCATTACCAGCAAATCGACGGTATTTGCGGACGGATCAACCGACAGCACCCTCTATACCGCGGGCGTGGCCACGCAGCAGGTGACCGTCGAAGCGGCGACCGGTTCCAGGGAAACGAAGACGTTCGATCCGGTCAACGGCAAGCTCACCGCCGACCTGGTGCAGAACACGGATGGTTCATCCTCGAACACGCTGTATTCGGCCGGCGTCAAGACCAAGATGTACGTCACCAACGCCGACCACAGCCATGACAACACCTACTACAACATCACCGGCCAGACCTATACCACCCAGACCCAGCACTACAGCCCGACCGGACAATTGACCTCGGATAGCCGCTGGCACGCCGACGGCTCGCTTGCCTACACCCAGGTCATCACGGGCGACGGCAGCAGCAAACTGACGACGCTGTATGACGCCACCGGCCACAAGACCACGGTCATTGCCTGGACTTCCGCCGCGACCACGACCGGCAAGTACGACTTGTCCGGCAATCTGGTGCAGGAGGTCGTACGCACGGTCACCGGCGATGTGACGACCTCCAACTACAACGGCTCTGTGCTGTCTTCGGTCTATATCGCCAGTTCCAACGGCACGAAGGAAGCGAAGATCTACGACAGCGCCGGTCGCCTCACCAGCGATCTGATCCAGAAAACCGATGGCTCGTCCTCGAACACGCTGTATTCGGCCAACGTCAAGACCAAGATGTACGTCACCAACGCCGACGGCAGCCAGGACAACACCTATTACAACATCACCGGCCAGTCCTATACGACCCAGAAACAGCACTACGATTCAAAGGGCGTATTGACCGCGGATACCCGCTGGCACGCCGACGGAACGCTTGCCTACACCAAGGTGATCAGCAGCGACGGCAGCAGCAAGGTGACGACGCTGTATGACGCGGCCGGCCACAAGGCCACCGTGACGAGCTGGAATTCGACCGCCACCACGACCAGCAAATACGATTCATCCGGTAATCTGGTCCAGGAGGTGGTGCAGACCGCGACCGGCAACGTCACGACCTCCAACTATAACGGGTCGGTGCTGTCGTCGGTCTATATCGCCAATGCCAACGGCTCGAAGGAAGCGAAGCTTTACGACAGCGCGGGTCGCCTCGCCAGCGATCTGGTGCAGAACAACGATGGCTCCTCCTCGAACACGCTGTTTTCGGCCGGCGTCAAGACCAAGATGTATGTCAGCAACGCCGACGGCAGCGACGACAACACCTACTACAATATCACCGGCCAGAGCTATACTACCCGGACCCAGCACTACGATTCGAAGGGCGTCATGACCGCGGAAACCCGTTGGCATGCCGATGGCTCGCTCGACTACCACCAGGACGTCAGCAGCGACGCCAGCAGCAAGGTGACAGCGCTGTATGATGCGACCGGTCACAAGACCACCGTGATCCGCTGGAATTCGACCGCCACCACGACCGAGAAGTACGATACGTCGGGCAACCTGATCCAGGAAGTCGTGAAGACCGCGGCCGGCAACGTAACGACCTCAAACTACAACGGGTCGGTGCTGTCCTCGGTCTATATCGTCAATGCCAACGGCTCGACGGAAGCGAAGATCTACGATAGCGCCGGCCGACTCGCCAGCGACCTGGTCCAGAACAACGATGGCTCGTCTTCGAACACGCTGTTCTCCGCGGGCATCAAGACCAAGATGTATGTCACCAACGCCGACGGCAGCAACGACAATACCTACTACAACGTCACCGGCCAGGCCTATACGACCCGGGCCCAGCACTACGATGCCGCCGGCAAAATGACGGCGGACACCCGCTGGCACGCTGACGGCACGCTCGAATATCGCCAGGTCATCAGCGGCGATGGCACCAAGGTGACGGACCTCTACGACAGCACCGGGCACAAGCTCACCGAGATCACACATCATACGGATGGGTCCACCGTGACGGACAGCTATAATGCCTCATCAGGTGCGCTGGTTCAGGACGTCGTCAAGACGGCCGGGGGTGACGTCACCACGACAAATTATTCCGGCGGCGTCATCGCCTCGATCTACGTCGCCAACGCGGACGGATTCAAGGAAAGCAAGCTGTTCGACTCGGCCGGAAACCTGGCCAGCGACTACGTTCAGAACACGGATGGCTCGTCCTCGAACACGCTGTACTCGTCCGGCGTCAAGATGAAGATGTATGTCAGCAACGCCGACGGCAGCGATGACAACTATTACTACAACATCACCGGCCAGACCTACACGACCCAGATCCAGCATATCGACGCCGCGGGCAAGATCACCTCTGACACCCGCCTGCACGCCGACGGTTCGCTGGATTACAAGCAGGTCATCAACTCCGACGGCAGCAAGGTAACCGATCTGTACGACAGCACCGGATCCAAAACCCAGGAGATCGTCAACAACGCCGACGGTACCAAGGACGTCTACAAATACGCCGTCAGCGGCAACCCGGGCGCGACCCAGCACGAAAGCTACACCGCGGGCGGCACTCTCCTGCAGATCGACCTTCTCAACAGCAACGGCACCCACACCGTCACGGCAGTCAGCACCGGTCAGTCGATACAGGGCGGAAACGGAAACGACCTGTTTTCAGCCGCCCCGGGATCGACGACAATCGTCTTCGACCATGGCAATGACCAGATCAACAGCTTCCAGGCCGGCGCCGCCGCCAACCATGACACGATCAAGATCGCAGCATCGCTGGTGGCCGACTACAGCCACCTTCAGATTACGCAATCAGGAGCCGACGCGCTGATCCACCTGTCAGCCACGGATTCGATCACGCTGAAGAATGTTTACGCGACCAACCTCGATCACAGCAACTTCCTGTTCGTCTGAGGGGCGATGCGCTCTCACGTGAGCGCATCGGCTTTCTCAAGGCAGGGATCGCGGCGGATCCCGGTCGACGGGACAAGTCTGCATCGCTAGAAGCCGGGCCGGGTCACGCCCGGCCGGGCGCCACCGAGCCGGTGAAGATGATGTCCTCGGCGAGTAGAGGCAAACGCCGCAGCAACATCGTCTTCATCATGCCGGCCCGCTTGAACGTCGCCATCTGGATTTCCTCCGGAGAAAATCCGGCATCCAGGGCAATTTTTGCGATCGTGTAAGGCGTAAAGAAGAAGCGATGGTCGGAATTGATCGTTTCGGTATTATTCAGGATTCCCTTGATGTTACCGCCCCTGAAAGCATTCGG
This sequence comes from Bradyrhizobium sp. AUGA SZCCT0431, assembly GCF_018131065.1. Taxonomy (NCBI): domain Bacteria; kingdom Pseudomonadati; phylum Pseudomonadota; class Alphaproteobacteria; order Hyphomicrobiales; family Nitrobacteraceae; genus Bradyrhizobium; species Bradyrhizobium sp. AUGA SZCCT0431. Next base: position 56,421 of record NZ_JAFCLR010000036.1, read on the forward strand.
CACGGTAATCACGATTTTCTCGACGGCGTCACCATAGTTCTCTCTAAATCGGCCGAGAAAGGACACCGGATTCGGGATGTGTTCGACGACTTCACCGAACAGGGCAATATCGAACTTCCGGCCGGAGATCTGGTCAATCTTCTGGCCGGACGTCACATCGCCGGACACCATGTTGTCCAGTCCGGAAATTCGGCTCGCCTCCCGCACCGCGTCCGCATCGATATCGACACCGACCGTATACTCGGAGCACTCCGTGATCAGACCATGGAGCCAATCCCGGTGATCGATCTTCTTCTTGATGAGAGGAACGTGGTCGCAGCATCCGACATGAAGAACCCGCTTGCCGCGGCACATGTCGATCAACACGTCACTTCGGTACCTGACACCCGTCTTGCCGCCGTAAGTCACGGCCATATTCTCGTTGAACTTCGTGCCTGCAAGGTATGGAAATATGCCCGTAAAGTCGGTCATGATTGACGACATGCTGATCTCCTCGTCGACTAACCCCCAGTGAACGATCGTCGATCAACGCCACAACTGCGATTTTAACAAGGCCGTCACGCCAGCGCGGGCCTGACGATCTGCGACGAAACCGAAAACGATCTCTTGGCCCGAGCGACGGCGCATCCTTGCTAGCCGTAGCATTACCTCTAGGAAGAAGACGATGCGGAACGCATCGACTTGGCCGGAATCCCCGCGACCACCGCTTTCGGCAAAACATCCCGATTGACGACCGAGTTTGCGGCTACCGTTGCACCTTCACCAATCTTGATGGCTCCAATGATGACAGCACCGGCATAGATGACGACACCGTCTCCAATACGCGGGCAGCCCGGTTGGTTCCAGGCATGTCGACCCAGTGTCACGTTGTGATAGAGCGTAACCCCACTCCCGACATGCGAGCCCTCCCCGATCACAAGCCCGGTCGGGTGTGGAAGTTTGAGTCCCGGGCCGATTTCCGCAAGCACCGAGATAAAGCAGCCGCGCCGCGCCAGTGAGCGCACGATCAGCCAGGTAATGCCGTGCCCCCAACGTGTGTTGAAGCGCAGCCACTTGGCAGCACGCCACCAGGCAATCACCGTAAAGCCGGGATCGGTGATCAAGGCAACCGCGGCAGCAACGACGCCGGAGTTCCCGGTGTTCGCCAGCAAATCCGCCCGCCACGCGGCCTCGGAAGGCTCGCGCCTCACCATCTTATCTGGTTCGACATGCGCGTTCATATCAAGGATCTCTCACGTCGCCGAGGGAACGTCTAACGGTTGCGCTTCAATTGATCGGCCGAGCAACGATCGCACGCTACCGCGAATCTGATGCCTGAATGCGACGTAACAGGACAACACGACCACCAGATATAGACTGGTTGCAAGCAGCCAATGCTTCATGCTTGTCACATCGGCCGAGGTCGCCGCGAGAGCCACGACCGTCCCGGCAAGGGTCGCGATGGTCGCTGGAAGCAGCGATTTGACGATCGACATGAAAGGCAGCCCGGTATTTCGGCTGCCAACCACCAGCATAAAGGTGCACACGATAATCGCCGTGACAAGATACACGACAGCAACGGCCTTGAGACCGAATGGCAGCGCCACCACGAAAGAAAGGATCATGGCGATGCTGTTGGCGCTGCTGATCCAGAACTGCAGACGGGCTTTTCCACGCGCGAGCAGAATCGGACCGGCATAGGCAGCAATGGATTGCGCGGCCCCCGCAGGCGCAAGTGCGCTGACCAGCGGCAATACGTCCTGCCAATGCGGCGAAAGGAAAGTCGTCACCGGGTAGTAGAGCCCAAACGTCAGATAGATCATCGCGGGGAAGGTAATCATCGCCGTCACACTCAGCATCGCGCAGATCGCCGCGTTCTGCTCGGCGTGCCGCCCTTTACCGGACATACGGCTCAGCGTCGCCATCAAGACACCGCCGCCCGGCCACGAAAGGATCATCAGCGGAAAGATCATGAACTGAAAGGCGAGGCCAAAGAGCCCTACCGCAGCCGCGCCCAGCTTCGCACCGATCAGCAGATTGCCGATGTTGCGCGCGGCGAAATTGAGAATGTTCGAGGCCAGTATCCAGCTCCCGAAGGAGAGCATCGAACCGACACCACTCCATCGGAAGTTGAGCCTGATCTGATGCCGCGTAATCGCGTAGAAAGCGATCGCACGAATGATCTGCATCAGGACGTAATATGAAATCAGCGCCCAGATCCCCCAGCCCAGAACGGCTCCGAGGACGCCCACAGACGCGGCGGTGATTGACGCGCCCGCCTCCACCATCGCCACGGTCTGGTAGCGCAACGCGCGCTCGAGCACCGCACGCGGTCCGAGCGCCGCTATGGAAAGGACGACAGAGACGGACAGCGCGGTCAGCACGCCCGACAGGCCATCCATCTTCACGGCCCCGGCCAGCGGTCCCGCTACAACCGCCAGCACCACAGCACAGCCGATGCCGATCGCCAGCATCATGGTCACGGCCGCTCCGGTCTCCTCACGCGAGAGCGCGCCTCGCTGTATCATGGCGCTCGACAAACCAAGATCGGTGAGAAGGGCTATGAAGGCGACAAACGGCAGCGAGAAGGCGACCAGACCGAACTCGGCCGGGGTGACGAAATAGGTCATCAGCAGCGTCATCAGAAACTGGACGACCGATTTCACGATGTTCACGCCGGACATCGAGAGCAGATTTTTCAGGATCATGACGTCATCCGTACGTAGTTTGTGCGGCCGACACGGAAACGCGCCGGCACAAGCAAAGGTCCCGCTCCACGTTTGGCGAACGAGGCCGTGATCGTCGGGGATGGAAGTCCGGAAGCCCACATCATGCCTCGACCCTCTTGGGTACACGACCGATCGTTCTGAAAAACGTCAGCAATGGCCTCTCGACCAGCAGGTAGAATACCACGCCGACCGCCACGCCCCCCGTTGCAACCATCACGAACAGCAGTTCGTCAGGAATACCCAGCGCTTTCAGTTTGGTCGCGACTTTGGCGAAACCCGAAAGCGCCGGAAAATGAACGAGGTAGATCGAATAGGACGCCTCGCCGAGGAATATGAGAACACGTGGTAATCGCAGCGCCGTCTTCGTCTCGAGTACGACCCCGCCCAAAATCATCAGCATCGCGCCGACGCCGTAGCACCAGGTCGAGATCGCGTTCTTTAAGAGGGCACCGTAGGCAACGGCTATCCATGTGCCGCCGAAAAGGACGATCCCAAGCGTCAAGCAGAGCTTCGGGGACACGATGTCCCGGCGATTGAACAGCCAGTACGCCAGAATTCCCAGGCCAAAGAGCACATGAGCGGGATGGAAAACAAATGCGAGCGGATAGGCCGGGAATAATACGGGTTGCACGAAAGACAACGCCAGCCAAACCGCCCCCGCGATCCAGCCGATCCTGGGGTTCCAGATCGCAACCGCAAAGATGGCGTAGAAGATCATCTCGTGGCGCAGCGTCCAGACCACGTCGATAATCGGCTCGTGCTCTATCGGCAACAACAGGAAGGACGAGAACAAATCATAAAAGCTCAGATCGGCCTTCATGAGAAGCACGAGAGGAATGACACATATCAGGGCGACCCAAAGCGCCGGATATATTCTTTGAACGCGACGCCAGATGAAACGGAGGGCGTTGTCGCGATCGCCAAAGTCATTCGCATGCGCCAGGAATATGACAAAGCCGCTCAAGACAAAGAAATACATGACGCCGGAATCTCCGGCGTTGAAGATCGGGAATACGTTCTCGCCAAGATATTTGGGCTGGGCGAGCGTCCTGGTCGTGTGATGACACACCACGGCGAGCGCCGCGAAGGCGCGTCCCAGCTGCAAGGTGTCCAGACTGCGTCTTGAGGCCAGCTCCGTCATGCCAGATGCCCCGCTCCATCAGGCGTCCGAAACAGCCGACGTCGAAACGCCGCGTCCAGAAAGCGCCGAAGACGCACCTCGAAAAGTTCGTAACTTATCCCTCCGGCGATAAGTGACAGGACGAAGCCCAGAACCGCAAACGCAGCAGAGAGAAGCCAAAGATCCACGCCGCGTCCGGCAAGATTCGCTCCGATCATCTGCAATGGAAAAAGGGCGAAGGGATGCACCAGATAAAGGCTGTAGCTGATCTTGCCGAGATATTGCAGCGATGGCGCGCTCAACGCCGCCGCAATGCCGGAGTTTTGCGCCAACACCATGCCGAACAACAGAAGGCCGGGTACGAGGCCGACAAACGGGTGCAGATACTCGATCGATAGATACATCGCGATGCCGCATACCGCACCGGCCAGCAACCCGCTCCACCCCCGCAGCCGGATCGGCATATCCACGGCGCTGAACAGCAGCCCAACCAGGAAATACGCGGCAATCGGCCGAAACCATATGCCTGCCAGAGCCAGCGCTATCAGCGGCAGCGCCAGCATCCAGTTTCTCCACCGAGCCGCCGCCACGAAAGTCGCGGCGAACAGAACGTAGAACGCCCACTCATAGCTCAGCGTCCAGGCGTTCTGCTGGCCGATCGGAAGCCCCAGGGCATCGGGCAGGAACGCAAGGTTGACGAAGAACAACTGGATGTAGGTTCCAACATCAATTCCCTTGAAGAACTTGTAGCCGACGATCGGGCCGATGGTGAACAGCGTCAGATGCAGGATGACGAAGACGGGAAGGATGCGAAGACAGCGATCATAGAAGAATTTGGCAACGCTGCGGTGGCGCACCAGGCTGGCCGGAATCAGGAAGCCGCTGATCATGAAAAACAGTTCGACGCCATGTCCGCCCATATTGATGGTCGATCCCAGCCACGGCCAGATCGGCGCCATGAAGCCCGCCAGCAGCGGCATGTCGTAGAGATGCACGATCAGGACACTCAGCGCAGCAATGCCGCGCAGTCCCTGGACGGCCGGGAGGAAATCCTGCTTTGGAGCGTTCACCTCTGCTTCCTCCCGCACGGAGAAGGAGGCAGGGCAGAGCCAAGCGCCGGCGCGTGCAAAAAAGGCACTATCAGCGCCGGTGAGTGCCACGAGATTTTCATCATGCCGGTCGCGATGCCAGACCATCGATGCCAGGCGCTATCGGTGCAGAACTCACGAGATCCTGTTCGAGCGCGCGTCGCTTGGCGAACATCTGGCTAAACGCGGCACCAATCATGATCAACCCGCTGGCGGGTCCATAGGCCAGCACCGTGATGGTAAAGAGGTTCATTGCGATCGTGCCGGACAGTTTGTAGATATCCTTGGTCTTCGAGACCGCGGCGATCGCGAAAATCATGAACAGGACGAAGATCGGGCCGAACATCAGATACGTGCCGATATAGAAATTATCGACCGGCACATAGTAGCTGAGCTTGTTCGAAAACAGCTGCTGCGGATAGTTGAAACAGCCGAGGCCGCAACCGGTCACGAATCCCACGGGCATCAGCTCTTGCATGTACACAAACGGCAGCTGCCAGCTGTTATTGACGCGATCCTGAAGGCTGAAGAATCCCCGGGAGATGCTGGTGAGGCCGTCGCCCGCGAAGAAGACCATCAACACGACGGGAACCAGGATCGATGCAAAGGAGAGCATCGCCATCCGGCGCAGCATGGGAAATCTCTCGCGTTCCGGAAGCATTCGAATGACAACCAGGCAGACCAGGTACATTACCATCACGCCCAGCGTGGTCTTGCTGGTCGTGAGCTTGATGGCGTAGAGGCCCACCGGTGCCCAGATGCAGATCCACAGCATACTCTTGCGAGCCGACGTAAACACGAAAGTAATGAACACGAAAAACGCCGCCATGGTGCTGTCTGCGGCGAACCCCGCCAGTCGCGCTTCCGACGCGGCCCACCAAAGCCTGGTCGCCTGGCGCGTTGCTCCCAGCGTTTCGTAAGCAAAACCAACCCACGGAAACTGCACGCGCGATGAAAGGAAGATGCCGACAATGGTAACGAAGAAGATCGGGTGGATCAGGGCAAGAAGCTGCTTGTACTGGCTGAAATCACGCCTGCAAAAACAGAACCCCACGAAAACGGGCGCGATCATCTTGAACGACGACGCCATGCCGGCGAAGTAGCCCAGAAAGACAAATCCGACGTACAACGCGAACGCGATGTACAGCAGCGTGAGGACAGCGATCAGGCTCTTGCCCTTGATGATGTAGCGCTGGATAAAGGCCAGAATGCACATCAGCGCAAAGATGTCCGGCAGAAACCACAGCACGTCCAGCTTGGTGAGACTGAGATAGTAGCGCAGGGCGCCGGCAAAAGCGTCGCGATAGAAATAGAGAAGCAGCGCAATCGCCTCGACGTTCCAGATGCCGATCTCCGGCAACTGGTTCAGAGGCAATGGCTCCGGAGCTTTGAAATCCGATGCTGCGAGAGATGACGACGACGACCGGTTCGTCATTGCCCCCCTCCTTCGGCCGTCGCGACGACGCGAGGCCTGCGGGCCAGGAGCCCGACGATGGCCTTCGAACCGGGGATCTCGATATTGGCGTAGGTCAGGTTCGACAGCGCAAGAACGGCCACGACGTAACCCGACAACAGTAACGTTGCAGCTAGTCCCGAACCGAACTGATCAAACATCTGGAAGGTTCGCATGCCAACGCCGCGCGAAAAATACTCGATCAATACGAGCACGAGCGCGTGCACCATGTAGATCGAATAGGATCGCTTGCCGAGCCACACCAGCGGCTTGACCGACAGCAGGTTGGGCAGCCTGCGTCCGGGGAACGCCATCAGCGACCCGAGCAGGACGGCGAATACGACCGGGGCGAGAAAGCTCAGCATCGGCTGCATTCCGACCACGCAGACAATGGCGATGGCCGCGATCGCGGCCCCGATCTGCCACACCGACTGCATGGCCGGGCGCACGGCAGAAGGCACCGACGCCACCGCTCTGAGCGTCAGCACGCCGAGGAAGAAACTCAGTATGCAACGCGCGATGCCGTAGGTGTGAAAGTCCAGCGCATACTGTCGAAGAACCAGCAGGATAAAGGCCCAGCTGGCCACCGACAGAAACAGCGACAACACATAGATAATGCGAACGTCCCGGAATTTTTGCGCCAGGACCACGACGCCGCCGAACACGAGATAGGTATAAAATTCGGCACTGATGCTCCAGCTTGGCCCATTCCAGCTCAAATAATCAACGAATCCGACCGCGTGCAGCAGGAACACATTCAAGAAAAACGAATAGCCGTTGTTGACCGCTATCTCGGGCGGCGCGAAATGAATCAGACCGGTGCCCACAAGGCCGAGCTTCATCATTCGAAACGAGAGGAACGCGAGCAACGTGACGATGTGGAGCGGATAGATGCGAGCGAGCCGGCGCACGATGTACTCCCGAAACTCGAAAGTACCGAAGCCGCCTTGCACGTAGCTCATCGAAATCACGATGCCGCTCAGAACGAAGAACAGATCAACGAACAGCCAGGCGTTATGGAAAAACGCAAAGTCGATCCAGGCCTTGTTCGGCAGCACCGCTGCAAGCGGTTGAGAAATGACAAAATGATGGACCACGACGCAAAGCGCGGCTATGCCGCGAACGCTGTCGAGCGGGACATAGTGTTCTTTTGAGCGATGGCCCGTCACGATCGAATTATGTCCGAATTGTTGCGATGCAACATAGTGCCTCTCTTCCGTTTTCCGTTCAACCCGAACCTTAAAATCCCCCCGAGAAAAACCGACCGCGCATGGCAGCTCCGCAAATAAATGCCCTCGCAGAAACGCGGCCGCATTTTTAATCGCCCTGCACATTTAATCGTCCCGTGTGGCAGGCTCGAGAATAAATACACCGACGAAAGCAACGTATTTGCAGTCGTCGGCGCGGGCATATCCGCAAATGGATGCGGCCACGAAGACGACGCATTTTAAAGCGGGCGTGAAACAATCCCTTCGCATCGCTGGCTCTTTGGAAGGCAGATCGATAAATTCGGGAACCTGGGACCAGTCCGGTGGGCCGCCGGCGTTTACCGCGCCCAAGTTCCAGTCAGTTCAGGAATGGGGTTTGGCACCTGCCGTCGCATAAGGGATCAATCAGGAAAATTCTGGGCGGAGCGTCCAATCTTGTCGCGATAGCTGTTTTCGTCCTGGCGCCATTTCCGCTTGGATCGGCGGATTTCGTCTGGATCTGGATCTGGATCGTCTTGCTCGCGCTCAGTCTATTGACGGCGGATCTGGAAGCCATCGGCCGCGAGGATTTTCGCCTGTTGCTGCCGCTGTTCATGACGATGGCGCTGATCAGCACCATCGTCATGCTGCAAACATGGTCCGGTCCGCTGGTGGGACGGACGAATCCCGTCTGGAAGCTTCCCAGCGATCTTCTCGGCGCCGATGTCCCTGCTCGCATTTCGATGACCGCGGCCGGCCCTTGGCTCGCTTTTGGCTCCCCGCTGCTGATGTCGCTTGCGTTCGTGCGCGCCTTTCTTCTTGCAGCCGATGCGCCAGCGGCTCAACGGCTTCTCCGGATATTGGCGTGGGCGGGTTTTCTTTACGCGTGTTACGGAATCCTGGCGCAGCTTGCCGACCCGAATACGTTGTTATTCAGGCAAAAGGAGGCCTATCTCGGCTTCGCCACCGGCACATTCGTCAATCGCAACACCGCCGCGACATTCTGGGGCAGTGGCGCCTTGCTCTTCCTGGTGCCCCTGTTGCGCTCGCTACATCGCGGAGACCGGCGCGTTGCCGCGCCGTCCGATCGGCCACTCGCGTTGCTAGGGCACTATCTCGCCACACCAGCGGCTCTCGCTGTCGGATTTACCGTCTGCACGCTGGCGACGGCGATGACGGGATCACGCGCAGGGCTGCTGCTGTCGATCTGCGCGTTTCTGCTGGCCGGCACGCTTTATCTGTGGCCGCTTGAGCTCGGTACTTTTCGAAGATGGGCGCTGCTGGCGGGAGCCGCGGTCGTTTCCGTCCTGGTTCTTCAGCTGATCGGCGGCGCGGTGGCAGGGCGGATTCTCACCTATGGCCTGATCGACGATCAGCGCCTGGCCGCCTACCGCGCCGCGATCGCAATCGTCAGCGACCATCCGCTGTTCGGCATCGGATTGGGCAATTTCGAGGCGGCTTTTGCCGCCTACCGGCCCGCCGAATTAGGCAGCCTCGGGATCTGGGACCGCGCCCACAGCACCCCGCTGCAACTCGCGGTCGAAATTGGCCTGCCGGCGACCATCCCGATCATTGCGACCGTGCTTTGGTATGTTTACCAATTGTTCCGTGGCAGCTTGCTGCGGCGGCGCGATCGCTACATCCCCGTCACCGGAGCCAGCGTCGCCGTGCTGGGGTTGCTTCACAGCAGCATCGATTTTTCGCTGCAGATAGCCGGTTACGGGGTTTTTTTCGCCGCGATCAGCGGGGCCGGGCTGGCGCAGTGCCTTCCGTCATCATTGCGAAAAAACGGTGGCGGAGCTGTGGCGAGTGAATTATGATTTAATTTAAATCGGCTGTTTTTAAATGCGATTGGGCAATGACAATGCGTTTGGTGGGTTTTTGTCTCGTGATGCTCGTGGCTGGCGGAACGGTCCCGGTTGCCGCGGCACCCGCCAGCGGCGGATGCGTCCCGAACTCCTCGCTGGTATCTGCAGAGCGCGCGACATCCTTTCTGGAGAACCCTGAAGCGCTCCTGAGCCAGTTCAAGGACGGTCAGGGCGGCCTCGCGTCGCAAATCCGCGACATGCTGATGACCCGGCCCGAGACGCTTGAAGGCATCGCATCGCTTTCCAAGGCAAGTTCCGCCGATCAAAGCCGTGCGATCGGCGCCGGTCTCGGCACCGCCGCCGCCGTGTGCGTGCTGACGCAGCCGGCCTTTGCCCAGCAAATCCAGGAAGTGGTCCTGAAGGCTGAGAATCCGCCGCTGATTCAAGCCTTCGTGAGCATCACGGGGGATATTCCGACCGAGGCGATCAGCGGAGCAGATCCGAACGGCGACACCACCGCCGGCGGTGGACAGGGCACCACATCAACGCCGTCGCCAGGCGCGGTTTCGAGCAATAGCAGCACAACGTTCGGCGGCGGCGCTGGCGCCAGTACCAGTACAACGACGCTTTTCACGACGGCAGCGGCCGGAACGCCATCCGTTCTGACGCCGGTCAGTCCGACCAATTGAACCCCGTGGAACGCCTCGATTGATCGCGAATTAACCAATATCCATCAGGCAGATAACGTCATCTGCGGTTAGATTCAATTTTAGCTATCGGCGGAACCTAAACCCAACAACTCCGTGAGACACCGTACCTGCGTCAAGAAAAAGAATGACGGGGGACGACATGAAACTGCTATTTGCACCGATGCTGGCGACCGCAATCGCATTTGCCGGTGGCGCCGCCAGGGCCGAAACCGACGCCTCGACCGACGTGTCGCGGACCAACCGGACGGCCTTCATCGAGGAATTCGACAACACGCTCGCGCCGCTCCAGTTCGTGAAGTTCTGCCTGAACTACCGCGCTGAATGCGATGCGGAAGCCGGCGTGCAGGCGTTGCCGGCCGCCGACCGAGCGATGGAAATGCTGCGCGACGTCAACGCCTCGGTTAACGAAGCGATCTCGCCGCTGCGCAAGTCCACCGATCCGATAGCCGCGCGCTGGACGGTCTCGCCGGCCGCCGGCGACTGCAATGATTACGCAGTCACCAAGCGGCATCAATTGATTGCGATGGGTTGGCCGCAGAGCGCCCTGCGCCTTGCGGTCGTCATGACCAGTGGCGGTCAGGGGCATCTTGTACTGGTCGCCCGGCTTTCCGACGGCGACGTTGTTCTCGACAACCTGTCGCGCGACGTCCGTCCCTGGAATGCCATGGGCTATACGTGGATTTCGATGCAGTCGAGCGCCAATCCGCGGTTTTGGGTTGCGGTCGGCAGCCACGGCCAGCGCCTCCAGGCGAACCGGCTTGCATCCGTTAGGCCGCAGCTTCAGTGAATATTTATTGATAACTCACGGCATGGTTGCCCTCCCGTGAGCCTGCACCCGCCATCGATGGCTCCAAGCCACGGGCGGGTTGCAGTTCGTCTCACCGTCGGGTGAGACCGCGCTTTATTGATTATATTCTTATTAATACCTCAAAAATCTTGCCACCCTTAGGCATCGGCGGCCGCCCAGGCTCGCTTCTGGATGAAGGCCGTCGTGGGCCGCCGAACCGACGGCGCATTTCACTGGTCCGGAATTTGCTAGTTCCTCAAAGTCATGGGGATACTCTTTTGCACTGCACAAAAAGATGACACAGTTCTTTGCCATCATTGCCTTGAACAGGTGATTAAATGCCTGCAGATGTGATTAAACGCCTGAACCGGCGATTAAACACTGAACCGGCGATTAAACCGTATTTCCCCACCAGCCAGCGGTACACGAATGAACGGTATGTCCTTGATTCGACGACAGACTCCTGTGGCTTGGTTTAGGCAGCTGGCAGGCATAGCGCTGCTGCTGGTGATGGCGGCACCATGCCATGCGCAATGCGTCGCGCTGGCTGAGCGCGTCCCCCCGCTGGCCCTGCAGGCCTTTAGCACCTCACCCGGATCTCTGTTGCAACAGCTGCGTAACGACAAGGAAAAACTGGCGGGACGGCTCAGCGGATACCTGATCACCGATCCGTCACTGCTGCCTGCCGTGGAAAAGCTGGTGAACCAATCATCGGACAAGGATCGCGTGGCAATCGGCTCAGGTCTTTACAGAGCGGAGTCACGCTGTCTCACGACCAAGCCTGAAGCGTCTCGGAAGATAAATGATTTCGTGCGCAAACTGGGAGACCGCGCGGTCTTGATCGGCTACACGGCCGAGTCCGAACAGTCGGACGCAGCGGCACCGACTCCGGTTGCGAAGCCAGCCAATACCGGTTCCGGTCTGCTGACGGGTGAATGGAACACCGAGATATCAGATCCGTTTGCCAAGATACCGGTCCCGCTCAGCCAATCCCGCTACAATTGAGCTTGCAGATGTATCAACCTAGAGACCAGTTCCAGGCGCTCAAGAAGTACGGCATCGAGATTGGCACCACGACGCTGAGCGTCGAGCGTGCCGTCGATATCGTGCGCCGGCAGTGGCCACTCATCGCCTCGGTCGTCGCCGGTACGTTGGCGCTTGTCGTCATCTATCTGTTGGTGTCGACGCCGATGTATACGGCGAATGCCCGTATTCTGATGGATACGCGCCAGACCCAGGTCCTCGACAAGGAAACCGCTATCAACAGCAACCTTATCGACACAGGGTTTGTAGACAGCCAGGTCGAGATCATCGGCTCGGAGGACCTGATCCAGTCGATTGTACGACGGATGCGATTGACGGAGGACCCTGAATTCAACGGGTCCGATCCCGGGATCGTGGCGATCATTATCGGCAAGACGCTTTCCCTGTTCGGGTCCGCTGGGCCGCCCTCGAAGGAACGGATCGAACGCGCGGCCGTCGAGGCGGTGCAAAAGAATCTCAAGGTCGAACGCGTGCTCACGACCTATGTTCTGTCCCTCAACTACCGTTCCAAGGATGCGGACAAGGCCGCGCGAATCGCGAATGCGATCGCCGACGCCTACATCGTTGGCGCGCTCGAGGCGAAATACCAGTCAACCAAGCGCGCCGGCGAGTGGCTGCAACAGCGCAGCGCCGAACTGCGCGAACAGGCGACCGCGAGCGACCGCGCCGTCCAGACCTTCAAGACAGAGAACAACATCGTCGGCACCAGCCGCGGCTTGATGACCGAGCAGCAGCTATCGGACGTCAATACCCAGCTCATTCAGGCCCGCGCCGCCACTGCCGAAGCCAAGGCTCGTCTCGACAGGATCGAGGCGATTTCGGACAAGGATCTGGCTCAGCCGACCGTCACCGACGCCCTCAACAATTCGGTCATCACCAGACTTCGCGCCCAATATCTCGATCTGGCGGGCCAGTATGCCGATTGGTCGGCACGCTACGGCAAGACCCATCAGGCTTCGATCAATCTCAACAACCGCATGGAAGAGCTGCGCAAGGCCATCGCTGACGAGGTCCGCCGTATCGCCGACGCCTACCGAAGCGATTACGCCATCGCCAAGAGCCGCGAAGCCTCACTTGAGGAAAACATGAAAGGACTGGTCGCCCAGGCCGGCAACACCGGTCAGGCACAGGTAAGGCTGCGTGATCTCGAAAGTGCCGCCGATACCTATCGCAACCTGTACAACAACTTCCTCGAGAAGCTTCAACACGCGACGCAAAACCAGAGCTTCCCGATCAGCGAAGCGCGCATCATCGGCACGGCGGTCAAGCCCGACAAGAAGAGCTCGCCCAAAACCCTGCTGGCGCTGGTCGGCGGCCTGGTCGGCGGGCTCTGCTTCGGATTCGGCGCGGCCTTCTCGAAAGAGCTGATGAGTGACGTTCTGCGGTCTCCCGGCGAGGTCGAGGACGAGCTCGGCGTGAAATGCCTCGGCGTGCTGCCCGATTTACGTCCGCAGAAGCCGGTCGGGAAAAAGGCCCGCCTGCTGTTGCCGATCGATAGTTCGGCAGCGAAGGGCAAGGACGATTCCCTCACCCATTATGTCGTTGACCACCCGTTTTCGCGCTACGCCGAGACCCTGCGGAACATCAAGGTTTCCATCGACGTCGCCCGGCTGACCCGCGACGTCCGCGTGATCGGCATCGTCTCCTCGTTGCCGAAGGAGGGAAAGACCACGGTTGCCGCCAATTTTGGCCACCTGATCGCCTTGACCGGTCACCGTACCCTGCTGATCGATGGCGACCTGCACACCCGCTCGCTGACGCGCGAACTGGCACCGAACGCCAAGACCGGCTTGCTTGAAGCGCTCAGGGATCCCCAGTCGCTGGGTCAGCACATCAAGCGCAGCAAGGAAACCGGGTTGGATTTCCTTCCGTCCTTCGTCGTCGCGCGCATGGTCAATTCGGCTGACGTGATGGCCTCCAAGGCGATGACGGATATGCTGACGACGGTGCGCGACAATTACGACTACATCATCATCGATCTCGCGCCGGTGATGCCTGTGACCGACGCAAAGGCGATCAGCCACCTCCTTGATGCGATGGTCTATGTCATCGAGTGGGGCCGGACGACGCGCAGCGCATTGCAGGAATCGCTGGCCAGCTCGGAGGCCATCCAAAAGAAACTTCTCGGGGCGGTTCTAAACCGGGCAAACCCCAAGATGCTCAAGCGTATCGAGGCCTATAAAGGCTCACACTACAATAGCTACTATGTCGAAGGCGCCTGAGGCGGCGCTGCCGTATCGGCCATCCCGCCGCCTCCATCGCCGGCTCATGCTGGGCGCCAATATCATTCTCGCCGCCGGCGCACTGGTTTGGGCGGCGCGGGTATTTTCCGACATTGGCGATCCCGCGGTTCCGCTCGTTGCCAGCCGCCTCGCGCGCGGCGAGAAGTACGACCCGGCCCTCCTGCGGGGAATGATTGCCGCGAACCTCCCGGCCGCCGAGCGGCAATGCAATTCGAAGACGCTGCGCGAGTTGCTGCTCCTGCAGATCGGACTAGCCGATGAAACGGTGCGTAGCGCCAATCTGCAGCAGGCCGACACCGACACCGCCGGCGTCAACTCCCAGAGCAAGGCGCTGATTGCGTGCGCACCCACCGAATCACTTGGCTGGCTCGGGATGTACTGGTCCAGTATCCGCCAGGAGGGTTTCGGACCGCGCGCGGTGGCGCTTCTTGACCAGTCCTATCGCCAGGCGCCCCACGAGGCCTGGCTCCAGCTCATTCGAGCGCCATTGGCGCTGCGGAGCTTCAACGCCCTGCCACCCGCCCTGCAGGACGCGGTCGCACAGGATTTCGAAGACATTTTTCAAGCCCGGCTATATCCAAGCGCAGCCATACTCTATCAAGGGGCAACCGCCAGTGCCCAAACGAAACTGCTCGACCGAACCTGTGCCGCTGCGGAAACCGAGCGGCTGGTATTTCTTCATTTCGTGTCCGAGAGCGGGTTGCAGATCCGCCACCGTTGCTATCCAGCAGGTCCCGCGCCAGCCGTCGATGTACGGCGACCGTGAAACGACGTTGCGGGCTACGGCTTTGCGGCACCCCATGCGACGGGCGCGAAATCGTTCAGGCTTCGCTCATTGGACGACTGGCCCTTGAACATCAGCAGGCCGCGGCTTGTGGCGACGATGTCGCCAGCGCGTAAACTGTCATCCTCCAGAATTCTTTGGAATGCTTCGCGGGCGACGTCCGCATCGGATGGCGTGGGCTGGGCAAAACTCCGCCCTTCACGCCTTCTTTCTTCGATGCGCCGGCGAGCGGCCTCAATATCGGCAAGCCACTGCTCGCGAGACATTCTGGGCTCGCTGGGCTGTTCCGACTCCGGCTCGACCTGCGCCATGACATCGGGCGGAAAAACGCCGCCAATGACCAGTGCCGCAATCAGGACCCTGAATGATGCCAACAGCATCGGAAAATCTTAGACCAGGAGCCCCGAAAGGCAAAGTCCCGGGATCGGCCGAGGGCGGGACGCCCTCCGTCCCGCTCAATACGCGTCCTGATACATCATGACCATCGCGGTCCGGATGATGATCCGCATATCCAGCCATATGCTCCAATTGCTGACGTACCAGACGTCATACTCGACGCGCTTTTCCATCAGGTCGATGGTCGGCGTTTCGCCGCGGAAGCCGTTGACCTGCGCCCAGCCCGTCAAGCCTGGCTTCATATGATGGCGATACACATAGTTGCTGATCACCTGGTCGTAATAATTGTCATGGGCCAGCGCATGCGGTCGCGGACCGACCAGCGACATTTCCCCGCGCAGCACGTTCCAGAGCTGCGGCAACTCATCGATGCTGGTTTTCCGGAGGAAGCGGCCAACCCGGGTCACCCGCCTGTCCTGCTTGGTCGCTTGGGTAACGGTGTGGCCGTTCTCCGCAACGCTCATGCTGCGAAATTTCCAGATCTCGAAAGGCTTTCCGTTGAAGCCGCGACGGGACTGCCGGAAGATGATGCTGCCCTCTGAATCGAGCTTGATCAAAACCGCTGAGATGATCAACAGAGGTGCCAACATCAGCAGGGCAATCGAGGCGAGGCCGATATCCAGACACCGCTTCTGCGCGCGTTCGAATATCGAAAGCGGCGGTCGCTGAATTTCGATCGCCATCGTTCCGCTGACGGGCATGAACGGCCGCGAAACCAGATCTGCGATCGGGAAATCAGGCAACAGCCGAATCGGCTGCGGAACCTGGCGCAGTCGCTGACTCAGCTTCTGAAGCATCGGCAGTTCGTTCCAGTCGATTGCCAGAAGAAACTCCTCGGCATTCGTCGTGCGCGACTGCCGAATGATGTTCAAAATCTCGGCGTCGAGGGCCGCGTCATCCTGCGTCGCGTTCAACACGAAATGGCGCACGACGTCGAAGCCGTTCTTGCGCAAGTCCTTGAAGCGGTTCGAAGTAAAATCGAGCGATTTCAGGCTGAGCAGGACGACCCTGCGGTCAATCAAGTGACCTTTTGCCAGCGAAGACGCCAGGCCAATGCGCCAGGCCGCCCGGTGCGCGCCCAGGCTGACAAGCCCGGTAATCGCGAACACGATGGTCGTACCGCGCGAAAGGCTCGTCGTCGATTTCAGAAGAAAGGCGATGAGAGCCAGAATCGCCAGCGACATCATCCAGACGAATACAACCTTCCGCGCCTGCCACATTCCGTTGAACAGACGATGGCTGTCGTAGACGCGCTGGAAAAAAGCGATTGCGACGAACGCAACACCGACGATCAGGCCCGCACCAATCGGAACTTCCTGATCGGCCGGCGTTCCCATGAACTGGCGATAAACGACGCCCGCCACCAGATAACTCACCAGGATCAGCAGAAAATCGCCACTGATGAGAAAAACCTGGAAGGGGCGCTGCAGAGATGCGCCACGGCTCGCGATTGTCGCAGAGACGTCTTCGGAACCATATGTTGTTGCAGACATCTCAGGCCCTCGTCACTTCCATCACTGCAACCGCCGAAATCGCTGCAACCACCGAACGTTCTGATTTAAATAAACCGGAGGGCAACGAGCGATGCCGAATAAATCTCGTAGAGGGATTTCCGACAACGCTTTGAGAGAGTGCTAACCAATCGAAGCGAGAGTGTGGCACCGCACCAAAAAAATCAAATGTATTTTTGCATTGCGTCAATGCGGCAATTAAATGATCAGCCTGTGCTATTTAAATATTCAATATGCGCGCCGCATGCGCAATGGACCATCAAAAACAGGGCAATTTTTTCCTACTGCGTCATAATTGCGATGTCGCGTCACAATCCTGATAATTATGTGGCGCCGGTGCAGCGCGCACCTCGGCGCTGGCAGGTGCGTGCGCTTATCGAGATTGTGTTCCGGCATCAATCCGGGGGTGGGCCAATTGATGCCAGGCCCACGACGACCTCACAACCGTTGCCAGATCCGAGCAAGCGGGACGAAAATCGAGATCAGCGCGAGCTGCCGACGGATCGGCCACCAGAATCGGCGGATCACCGGGCCGACGCGGCTTTGTCACGAGCGGAAGGTTAAGGCCTGTTTCGCGCTCGATGGCCGCCAGCACCTGACGCACCGAGAATCCAGAACCCGTACCGAGATTGTAGCGACCGCCCGGAGAGCCGTTCAGCAAGGCATCGAGGGCACGAACATGCGCTGCAGCCAGATCCACCACGTGAATGTAGTCGCGAATCGCCGTACCATCCGGTGTCTCATAATCATCCCCGAAAATCGCGAAGTCGCTGACATGACCTTGCAGGGTCATCATCGCGCGGGGAATGAGATGGGTTTCCGGATCACGAAGTTCGCCGATTGATCCCGACAATTCCGCACCACAGGCGTTGAAATAGCGCAGACAGAACGAATGCATGCCGTAGGCGGCGCGATAATCCGCCAGGATTTGCTCGATCATCCATTTCGAGACGCCGTAAGGATTCACGGCAACGCCGGCGGCGCCCTCACTGATCGGATCGCGACCCGCATTGCCGTAGACCGCTCCGGTACTCGAAAAGACCAGGCGGTGGCATTTCTGATCGAGCATCGCTTTCAATAGCGACAATGTTCCGCAAACATTGTTCAGATAGTATTTCTGGGGCGCGGTGACGGATTCACCCACCTGGCTGAATGCAGCAAAATGCATCACGGCGACGACGTCGTGGGACGCGATCGCTTCGGCCACTCGCGGCGTGTCACTAACGTCGCCCTCGACAAAAGGACCCCACTTCACGAAGCTGCGGTGACCGGTCGACAGATTATCGAAGCACACCGGGACGTAGCCGGCCTCCGACAACGCCTTGCAGCAGTGCGCGCCGATATAACCGGCTCCTCCGGTCACGAGAATGGCAGGGCCTTGGGACACTGGTTTCTCCACGAGAGCAGTACTTGGATTCAGAGAAGCGGTACCTGGGGCTTCAGGCTGACGTTGGCATCGCGTTCACGCTAGCCCGCTGCTTTCGTTTGGCGCCCGATGCTCTGGTACAGGAATCCCCTGCCGGTCAGATCGTCCGGATTGTATACGTTTCGCAGATCGATCACGACCGGAGCCGCCATCTCCTGCTTTAGCCGATCGAGATCGAGGGCTCGAAATTGCTCCCACTCGGTCACGATGACCAATGCGTCGGCGCCCTCGGCGCAGCTGTAGGCATTTTCGTGATACTCGATGTCAGGCATCTCCAATCGGGCCTGTTCCATGCCCACCGGATCAAACGCCCGAACCGTCGCGCCCAAGTCGCGGAGCGCCGTAATCAGCGGGATCGAGGGGGCCTCTCTCATGTCGTCGGTATTGGGCTTGAAGGTCAAGCCGAGAACAGCAACCGTTTTTCCACGAAGGTTGCCGCCGAATGGCGCGGCCACTTTGCGCGCCATGGCGCGTTTGCGGGTGTCGTTGACCGAATTCACCGCTTCCAGAATCCTTAGCGGGACGTCGTAATCCTGCGCAGTCTTGATCAGCGCACGGGTGTCCTTGGGAAAACACGAGCCACCGTAACCGGGACCGGCATGAAGGAATTTCGATCCGATGCGATTGTCCAAGCCTATGCCGCGGGCAATCTCCTGAACGTCCGCGCCGACCTTTTCCGCCAGATCAGCGATTTCGTTGATGAACGTGATCTTGGTAGCCAGAAATGCATTGGCCGCATACTTGATGAGTTCGGCGGTACGGCGCCCGGTATACATGATCGGCGCCTGATTCAAATAAAGCGGCCGGTATATCTCGCCGATCACCTTGCGCGCGCGCGGATTTTCGGTGCCCACGACGATGCGGTCCGGATGCTTGAAGTCGCGCACGGCCGCGCCTTCGCGCAGAAACTCCGGGTTCGATGCGACGGCGACATCGGCCGAAGGATTCACCTGCTCGATGATTCGCTCGACCTCATCGCCTGTGCCCACCGGGACGGTCGATTTCGTGACGATGACGGTAAAGCCCTGGACGGATTTCGCAATCTCTCGCGACGCCGCATAAACATAACTGAGATCCGCGTGACCATCGCCGCGCCGCGACGGCGTGCCGACCGCGATAAAGACAACGTCGGCTTCGCCTACCGGTCCCGAAAGGTCGGTCGTGAAGACGAGTCGGCCTTCGCGCGCGTTGGTTTGGACAACGCGGTCAAGATCGGGCTCGAATATCGGAATTTCGCCGCGCTGTAGCGATGCGATCTTGGCCTCGTCCTTGTCCACGCAGGTGACGTGGTGTCCAAAGTCGGCGAAACAGGCACCCGAAACCAATCCAACGTATCCCGTTCCCACAACAACAACGCGCATGAGCTGAGCACTTTCTTTTTCCGGTATTTAATTCCCGACAGCTAAGGCTTTAAATTAACCATGGAAGCGGGTCAAACCTACCCCTTCGATTTGAAGAGGCAGCCCGATTTCCCGGCGCTCGGCGCAAAATCCGGAATTGTCCTGCAAACGCAGCACTCAGACGAAACAAAAGGTCTGGAAGGAAGGGACGCTGGAAATTAAATGCGCAACGTTGATCGGTTCAATTCGATCCAGAAAATTTACTACGCTGAGTGCCCGTCGGCGAGCATCACCCGGCAACGGGCTTGGCATCAGAATTTCAAGCAATTTCAATGGCTAAATTAAGCCAATTTTAGGGGCGCCAGCGTTAGGAAACACAGTAGTTTGTATGGAGTAGGTGGTGTGACCACACTGGCCATTTGCAGTACCTTGATTGGATTGGTTCTTGGAATTCGCTTCCGGTTTCTGGTTCTGGTGCCCATTCTTTTCGTTGGATCGGTTTCGCTGGCGGCGATTTCGATGACACAGGGCCAGACCCTGCTCCAGGCAATTTCAGCGATAGTGGTTTTCGCAGCGCTTCTGCAGGTTGGATACGCATGCACAGCGCTGTTGAAGTCCTTCGCAAGGGCTCCCCGTGCCAACAGGACGGTGCCCCATGCCGCCGCCGGGGTCGTCGTTGTCCGGAAGTCCTGATCCTCGATAAGGGGCGATTGCACGTCCACCACAGGACGCACGTCAGCCAGCCTGTCCCTGCGGCCTGATCCGGCGCGCGTCCGTGAGGCAACGCGTTGCGCGGCTTGCGTCGAACACCCGGGACTCGCTCGGCGTCCTGCCAAACCTGTGCCAGGATGATATATATTCATCCCAGGCGATTAATGCCAAGGTGAGGATTCGCGCGGCCTCGAGCCCGGGACGCCTTTGAGAGTATATTATCCCGATGTTGTCAGCACTACGCCATGCGAAGCCGATGGCGAAGCCAAGGTTGCCGGACGGGGTTCGCATCTACGCCATCAGCGATATTCACGGCTGCGCGCATCTACTTGATCAAATGCTCCGGGTCATCGACGCCGACGTTGCACACAGCAGGCCACGTCACGCGATAGAAGTCTTCATGGGCGATTACATCGACCGCGGGCCGGATTCGCGCTCAACGCTCGACCTTCTGATTGAACGTTCGCAACGCGGAAACGCGGTCTTCTTGAAGGGCAATCACGAAGCCTTTCTTGACGACGTCTTTCGCGATCCCGGCCGCATGGGGAATTGGTTTCAGGTCGGCGGACTGGAAACATTGATGTCCTACGGACTTTCCCCGTCGGTCAATCCGGACGGCGACGAGCAGCATGCACTAATGAGAGAGCTATCCGAGGTAATGCCGGCGCGCCATCGCAACTTTCTGGGGCGCTTGCGTCTCAACTTCTCTTGCGGCGATTTCTTTTTTGTTCATGCAGGTGTTCGACCGGGCATCCGGCTGGCTGAGCAGCGGGAGGAAGACCTGCTTTGGATCCGAGAGGATTTTCTTCAGCATACGAAGCGGTTCAGCAAATATATTGTTCATGGTCATACACCGGTTCGCAGTGCAGAGATTTTGGCAAACCGCGCCAACATAGATACGGGCGCCTACGCCACCGGGAATTTGACGCTGCTCTCAATTCAGGGTTCCAGCCTGCTGGCAATCTGAGCATTGCTTCCCTGGGGCGCTGGCGTCCAGGGCAATTGCGGATGGCCGGCTGTCGCGCGGTCCGGGATCGTCAGCCTTTGGGCTCGCTGGATGCGGCGATGGCTGATCCAGGCAATGGGTAGCGATTGGCGCCGGATTCATGCCGACGGAGACGGCATCCCCGTTAGGGAACTGCGGATTGCTCAGAAGTCAGGCTGGGAAGCTGACCGTTCTTCAATTACGATTAAAATAATCACGCGCGAAGCAACGGCTATCGGGCGGCAAAAAACGGGAGGATGTCCTATGCGAGTTGGGATCGAGATCAACTTCGCCTTGTGGGGAATGATTATCTGCGTGGTGATCGAGGCGCTTCAAACCTTCGCGTTCTTGTGAACGCCTTGGCGTTGCGGCGCCTTGCCTGAAGACCCGTTCCGGAATGAGCCCGGCGCGAAGTTGTTCGCAGCCAGCTTTTCAGTGCTGCCGGCGGACTATGGGCTGACGACGACCGGTTAGACGGTGAGCTTTCCCACGCTTACCATGCCGATGGCGAGCGCCGATCGCAGCACCTGGATGCGCGGAGACATTCCAACCATCCGCCGGGCTCGGCGAGGACCGTTTGAGCTGACGTCGAGAGGCCGGCGCACGTGGGGCGACGCACTGCTGCCTGCGTCGATGATCAACGGCGTTCGGAAAGGCGTACAGCGCGATCCAAAGCCTGTTGTCCTGAGGGGCCGGTACTGACCGGGCAGAATCTGATCCCTGGAAAACGGCGCTGCGGCCCCGCAAGAATTACGCGGCGGGTGCAGGAGGCTTGAAGTCCGGAAAGCGGCTAAGCAAAGCAGCCTTCAAAAACTTGAAGTGGGCTATCGTTGTCGCAAGCTCCTGAAGCCGGCGCTGTCCGTTGGAGATCTCGTTGCCGAACAAGGTCTGGTGGTGGCTGTCGAGTGCGTCGCGCTCAAGGTACTCGTCGGTGCCATTTCCGAATGTCACCGCAGCACGGGCCAGGACGTCTTCGACGCGCCGGCTGAGGCCCGATTGCTCCTGCTCCGCTTCGCGAATCGAAGTATCCAACGCGCCCAGAATGGAGCTCACCCGCAACCGGTCGGTGTCGAGATCACGTCCGGCCGACCGAACCCTGAAATCCCGTTCGGACTTTTGCGCGCGAGTCCGTGAGAGCAGCTGAAACATCCTATAATGCCCGTCCCGTTGGCGCCGCCACGGCAGCATAATGCCCTAGGTCACTCGAACCTGGTTAATAATTGTTTAATTCCGGGGACAGCTCTGTGGGCATCGAACGTCTTCCCTTCAAATGTCGTTGATCTGAGGTCCGGCTCGCACGGTCGCGGCAAGCATCCATGCCACTCAAAGCACCCGTCGATTCATTGCTCAGATCAGCGCAAGCCGGGATCCGCCGGTCCATGCCCATGCTCGCGATGATGGACGCGATCCTGCTGCTCGGGGAGCTGTCGCCATAGGTCCCGCGAAATTTTTCGTTCATGGCCTTCGACGCGGACGATCAAGTGCTCACCGTCTGAGCGAACAAAGGACGCGACCGCACCGTCCCACAGCTTAGCCAGGAAAATGTCCGCCATTCACGCTCCCATAACTCCGATCGCCCACGCAGCCAGTCTTGCGGCACCGACACTTTGATAGTTGATTGCCTGCCGCCCGCGCGCGTGACGCCCATGGAGCGATTCGATCGAATCCGAATTCACCGGGCCCTGCATCCTGCCCGTCGGTCAGGAAAGAAACCAGGTCACCAGGTTCAAAAAGATGGAGCCCAGAAAGTACATCCACACCGCCATTACCAGCAGTATCAGCCCAAGGAATCCTCCCGTGAAAAACTTCTCTTTGGCCCTGACAACAAACGGGATTCTTTCCGGCCGCTGCAGCATTTTGGCGCGCTCTGCTTGTTTGGAGAAATAGAGAACGAGGTGCTGAACTTGATCAGCTCGTGGCACACCCTCTAGTGGCGCACTGTGTTCAGTAAATGTCGATCAGCTCGGTGATCAAATAAAATCTGATTCTTAATCCAAATGTGGCTTGGGCAGTTGAATTTTAAAATTTGATCGGAGTAATATCTATTTAAATGCCGGGAGCAAGATAGCTCTCGCGAGATGGCATCTCAGTCCGTTCAGCCTTCTCCTCGACGGACAGAACTTCCTGATATTCGCGGATCGATCATGCAGCAGGCTTCTCTGAGCGACAGATATGTGGATTTTGCCAATCACTGCCTGCAGCTGGCCGCCACGACGACCGATGAACAATCGCGCCGGATGCTGCGCGAGATGGCAACCAAATGGCTCGAACTGGCCGAGGTGGCGCTGGCCGGCTAGGCCGTCGACCGGCGAGGCGGGAAGATGACTTCCAGCGTTCGGCCGGCTCGTTTCGCGCCCACCCGCCGCGCGCTCGGCGCAGTCACCCCTGCGCGGCAGGCGCAGCGAATGGGCCGGTGGATTTGCGGCGCGCTCAATGCCGTCCGCGGCAGCGAACGTGCGTTGGGGCCGAACTTCTGCGGTCTACCGGGTGCTCGCGCGCTTGCGCTTGACGCGATCAATCAGAAAATCATTCATCTTCTTGCCGGCCTTGAGCTGCAATACCATCCAGCGCGGCTGCTTGCCTCGACCGGCCCACGTTTCGGACGGGTCTGATGGATTCTGGAATTTGGGAAGCACCGGAGGATATTTTCGGCGAGCGGCTCGCCGTTCCGCAACTTGCCGATCCGGCCGTTTGATTTTCGCCATCATGCCGCTGTTCAGCTTCGCAAGGCGTTGCTCCAGCTCACGTTTTTCACTCGTTATTTTTTCGGCCAGGATATTGCCGACCTGCTCATGGAGGGCCCACAACTCATCCATGGAAAATGACGAGAGATTGAATTTGCGAAGCTTCATTTCTTCTCCCTGCAATATTTTTTCTGGCGACTTATTTGTTCGCTCAGGTGTATTCCCATTCAATACTTCGCAAAATTACCACATTTGATTATGGGAAATACGGGTTCGCACCAAATAAGTTTCGCGCAGGAGGCAATTTGGAGGACAAATTTGCCCGCCACAACATCCATTGGTTGATTTATTGTAGATGATGCAACCGTATGGAGTGAGCTGAGACCGCTGCAAATCGGAATCGGGCTCGGCATCTTCCCGATGAGGCCTTTGAGTACCAGTGAGCCCGGCACCGGCATTTCGCGTGCGCGACCAATGTGCGCCCCCCGAAAAGAAGCGCTGCAGGGTTTGGCGTCCATGTGACCGGACCTGTCGGCATGCACCGGGTGCAGAAACGCGCATTCCCGAGTTTTCAAACGACAGCGACGATCGAACGATGCCCTAACGCATTCGCCCGTTTACGCGAAGCCTGCCGGGCTCCAGGGGCGCCAGTGACTGCCGTTGTCGAAGCGATATCGCCCGACGCAAAGCCAGATTTTCCTCAAGCTGCTGAGCGAGTTGCAGACGCGTCTCGTAGATATTGCGGAGGGAGGAATCCTGCAGCTGAATTTCACGTCCAAGGTGTTCACCGGCGGAAAAATCCTGTTCGTCATCACATCGCATTGGTGAACTCATCTTTTATTCCACTTTGGTTGGCGGCGCTGTATTGGCGCATTGTTACGACAAGAAAGAGACAGGCATGCGGTTCCGTCTCACAGAAAATAAAAAGCATGTGATGTGCTGGGACGGATCTGACGACAGCGCATTTGACCCATGCAATCAGCGAAGAGGAACTGTGGCTTTCGACTCACCTTCCGCTGCGAGCCACGCACTCCAGCCGGTTTCGTGCTTGCGATAAAGCTCCAGCCAGCGCTTCTCTTCGGGCGTTGTTGGTTCGTCATCAAAGCTCCAGGCGCCATTGCCTGAGTGGGTATCGAGCGAAAGTTGATCCAGTCTTTCGAACTCACTCGTCTCCTCTACCGTCAGTCCGATGAGGGTACAGGGTTGAGAGGCACTGGCTTGATATCGTCTTGGAAAGATTCGTTCATTACTCATGCGCACCACTCCCACCAAGCGGCCCCGCGCGATGCTAACCTGTTCGTGCACAGGTTTCGTGGTGAAAGAGTCGTCTGTCGTCGGAAGATTTAGGCAGCGCAATGCTTCACTCATGGGCGATCGAGTTTGGACGGACTGTCCAGCATGCAGCGTGCCGCGCGTGCATCGGAGATTGGCCTGCGCAAGTCATTGGCTGGTTGAGAGTTTGCACGCTGCGGTGGCGCAGCAGGCAACGCCTTGAGACGATTCCGCGAATCGCCTGCGTATGGCAGCCACCGGTTTGTCGCCGCGGGATTGGCCCACACTCGATTGGCCCGATGGCCGGGATCGGCCACCCCAAAGAAAAACCCTTCCAGGTCGATGACCTGGAAGGGCTAACTTGGTTGCGGGGATAGGATTTGAACCTATGACCTTCAGGTTATGAGCCTGACGAGCTACCGGGCTGCTCCACCCCGCGTTAAACCGTTGCGCGCCTTCCCAAAAACCGAACCCGAAGCGAAAGCGGCCAACGCTTTTGGGCGTCGATCGATCCCGTCCAGAGGCTTCCTGAGAAGGCAACCCGGGCAATGCCCCTGGGTGCGAGGGGTATGTATCAACGCAAGCCTGCTTTGGAAAGGCCCATGGTGCGGTTTTTGAGGTTTTTGTGACGCCAAAAACGGCACGAAACGGCCTCGGGAAGCCGCCCTTGCCATCAAAGGCGCAAAAGCGGAACTTTGGCGCAACAAAAGTCCACAAAAACTTCAATATTGGGGGCGGCGCGTGACTGATACCTTCGACTTCGTGGTGGTGGGCGGCGGCTCCGGCGGCTGCGCAGTGGCGGGACGGCTTTCGGAGGACCCCAAGACGTCGGTGACGCTGCTGGATGCCGGCGGCAAGAACGACAATTGGGTGGTCACCACGCCGTTCGCGCTGGCGCTGATGGTGACCGGCAATATCAACAATTGGGCCTTCAACACCGTGCCGCAGGCCGGCCTCAACGGCCGCATCGGCTATCAGCCGCGCGGCAAGGGGCTCGGCGGCTCGTCCGCGATCAACGCCATGGTCTATATCCGCGGCCACCGCAGCGACTACGACCAATGGGCCTCGCTCGGCAACGCCGGCTGGTCGTTCTCCGATGTGCTGCCCTATTTCAAGCGCTCGGAAAACAACGCCGATTTCGACGGCGAATATCACGGCAAGGACGGGCCGCTTGCCGTCAACAAACTGCGCACCGAAAATCCGGTGCAACAGATCTTCATGCAGGCGGCGCAGGAAGGCCAATTCCGGATCCGCGAGGATTTCAACGCCGAGGACCATGAAGGCCTCGGCATCTACCAGGTGACGCAGAAGAACGGCGAACGCTGGAGCGCGGCGCGGGCCTATATCCACCCCTATATGGGCAGCCGCGCCAATCTGCGCGTCGAGACCGGCGCGCAAGCCACGCGCATCCTGTTCGAGGGCAAGCGCGCGGTCGGCGTCGAATACCGCCAAGGCAAGGAGTTGAAGCAGCTCCGCGCCCGGCGCGAGGTGATCGTCGCCTCCGGCGCGTTCCAGACCCCGCAGCTGCTGATGCTGTCCGGCGTCGGCGACAGCGCGGCGCTTGGCAAGCACGGCATCGCAAGCGTGCATCATTTGCCCGGTATGGGCCAGAATCTGCAGGACCATCCCGACTTCGTGTTCGGCTACCTGTCCGACAATCCGAATTTTAACGGCCTTTCGCTCAAGGCCCTGCCGCGACTGTTGCGGGGGATTCGCCGGTACCGGCGCGAGCGCCGCGGGCCGATGACGTCGAATTTCGCCGAATGCGGCGGCTTCCTGAAAACCCGACCCGACCTCGACGTGCCCGACGTGCAATTGCATTTCGGCATGGCACTGACCGACGATCACGGCCGCAAACGCCACAAGGGCACGGGCTTCTCGCTGCATGTCTGCCAGCTGCGGCCGAAGAGCCGCGGCCATGTCGCGCTCGGCAGCGCCGATCCTTTTGCGCCGCCGTTGATCGATCCGAATTTCCTGGCCCACCCCGACGATCTCGAAACCATGGTCGGCGGTTACAAAATCACAAAACGGTTGCTGGACACGCCGGCGCTGCGCGCGCTGCGGAAACAGGACATGTTCACCGAGGGCGTGCGCACCGACGACGACATCCGCAAGCTGCTGCGCGCCCGTGTCGACACCGTCTATCACCCGGTCGGCACAGCCAAGATGGGCGTCAACGATCCGATGGCGGTGGTCGATCCCAGGCTGAAAGTGTACGGCATGGAAGGCCTGCGCATCGTCGACGCCTCCGTGATGCCGACCCTGATCGGCGGCAACACCAACGCGCCCACGATCATGATCGGCGAGAAGGCGGCTGACATGATCAAGGCCGAGATGCGGGCGGGGTGATTGGCTGTCGTCCCCGCGCATGCGGGGACCCAGTACGCCGCGGCTTATCGGTTCTATCATTGGCGTCTCTGGGATACTGGATCACCCGCTTTCGCGGGTGACGACAACTGAATATGTGGCTGCATTCTCGCGGCACGACGTGCCCGAGGTTTGCCGGTAACTTTCGCCCCCAAAATAAGAGGGCGCAGGGAAGACCGGGTGCGCGCTGCACCCGCGGTCTCGCGTGCGGTTTGCACAAAACAAAATGCACACGA
>NZ_JAFCLR010000037.1:0-83252 GCF_018131065.1 Bradyrhizobium sp. AUGA SZCCT0431
AACGCCGCAGGCGGGCTGAGCTTCAACGGCGGCACCCTGCAGGTCACCGGCACGTCATTCACCGCGACCGCGCGCACGATCAATTGGGGCGTCAATGGCGGCGGCTTCGACATCGTCGCGGCCAACAACAAGTTCATCCTGAATCAATCTCTTGGCGCGGGTGGCGCACTTTTCAAGCTCGGCACCGGAAGTTTGGTCTTGACGGCGGCCAACGCCTATAACGGCGGTACTGTGATTGCGGCTGGCACGCTCCAGCTTGGCAATGGCGGGACGACGGGCTCGATCCTCGGCGACCTCCGGAACTATGGGACGCTGGCCCTCAACCGCTCGAACGCCGTTCAATTCGATGGCCTCATCAGCGGGCCCGGCTCATTGCAGCAGCTCGGTACTGCCACCACGACGCTCACGGCGGCCAACATCTATACCGGCGGCACAACAATCGCAGCGGGCGCGCTCCAGCTCGGCAATGGCGGGACCACTGGCTCCATCGTCGGCAATGTGCTCGATAACGCCAGGTTCGTCATCAACCGGTCGGATATTTTTACTTTCGCGGGCACCATCTCCGGCTCGGGCACATTCGAACAGCTCGGTACCGGCACCACTGTTCTCACCAACGCCAATACCTATTCCGGCGGCACGACGATTGCGGGTGGAACGCTGCGGGTGGAGAACAACGCGGCCCTCGGCACCGGTGCTGTCACGACCACCGGCTCGGTGCTGGACTATGCCGACGGCATCACGCTGGCGAATCCGATCCAGGTGAATTCCAACCACACGCAGTTGCAGGTGCTCGCCGGCACCGCAACGCAGGCGGGCCCGATCTCCGAGTTGAATGGGCCGCGGCCGCTGGAGAAGATTGGCGCCGGCCGCCTGGTGCTCACGTCAGCAAATACCTACACCGGCCCGACCACGGTGACCGGCGGCACGCTTGATGTAGCGGGGTCCATCGCGGCCTCCAGTCTGACCATGGTGAACGCTGGCGCCGTGCTGATGGGCGCCGGCGTCGTCGGCAATACAACGATCGCAAATGGCGCCACATTCCTGCCGGGCAGCGGCACATCGGGCTCGTCGATGACGGTGAATGGCAATCTCGCCTTCCAGTCCGGCGCAGCCTATCTGGTGCAGATCAGTCCGACCGCCGCCTCCTTCGCCAACGTCTCGGGCAGCGCGACCCTCAACGGCACGGTATCCGCGACCTACGGCAACGGCGGCAATTTCGCCAAGCGCTATACCATTTTGAGCGCCGCGGGCGGCATCAGCGGCACGTTCGGCACGCTGGCCAATTCCAATCTGCCGGCCAATTTCACGACGTCATTGAGTTACGACCCCACGCACGCCTATCTGGACCTAACATTGGCTTTCACGCCGTCCGGTCCCGGATCCAACACGGGGCTAACCGGCAACCAACAGACCATCGCCAATGTACTGACCGGTTACTTCAACACCAACGGCGGAATTCCGATGGCATTCGGAGCGCTATCGGCAACCGGATTGGCGCAAGTCTCCGGCGAAGCGGCGACGGGTACGCAGCAGACGACGTTTCAGGCGATGAATCTGTTCATGGGCGTATTGCTCGATCCCTGGCTCGACGGTCGCGCTGGCGATGCCGTACAGGGCAGCGCATCGCAATTTGCGGAAGACAACGCAGCGAACGCCGACACCTCTTCTGCCGGCAAGACACCATCACGCGCCGAACGCGATGCTTATGCCGCAGTTTACACCAAGGCGCCGCCCCGCATCGCCGATCCGTTCGCAAGCCGCTGGAACGTGTGGGCCGCGGGATTTGGTGGATCGCAGACCACCAGCGGCAATGCGACGTTGGGAACCAGCGCCGCGACCGGCCGGGTCTATGGCACGGCTATCGGCGCTGACTATCGGTTCTCGCCGGATACTTTGGCTGGCTTTGCGCTGGCCGGCGGCGGCACCAATTTCGGCATCGCCAACAGTCTCGGACACGGCTCGTCGGACCTGTTCCAGGCTGGCGCCTTCATTCGACACACCGCCGGTGCTGCGTATCTCTCGGCTGCGCTCGCCTATGGCTGGCAGGATATCACCACGGACCGCACCGTGACCGTTGCAGACGTCGATCGCTTGCGCGCACGCTTCGATGCCAACGCTTTCTCGGGACGCATCGAAGGCGGTTATCCGCTTATCACCTCATGGATCGGTGTCACGCCCTATGCGGCTTCGCAGGTCACGGCGTTTGATCTGCCGACCTATGCGGAAGGCGCTCTCTCGGGCAGCAACATGTTTGCGCTCGAGTACGCCTCGAAGGCCGTCACCGCGACGCGCAGCGAATTGGGATGGCGCACTGACAAATCATATGCCGCGGGCAATGCGACCCTCGTCCTGCGCAGCCGCCTCGCCTGGGCGCACGACTTCAATCCGGATCGCAGCATCGCCGCCACCTTCCAAACGCTGCCGGGCGCGCCCTTTGTCATCAACGGCGCCGCACAGGCGCGTGACGCAGCGATGACGACGGCCTCAGCGGAGATGAAGTTCATCAACGGCGTTTCGCTTGCTGCGACCTTCGAGGGCGAGTTCTCCAAGGTCACGCGCAGCTACGCCGGCAAGGGCGTGGCGCGATATAGCTGGTAGAGCGCCGACTTCCGCTATTGGGGCACTTTTCGGAAGTGGCGGCCTTGATGCGTGATGTCCGCTGTTTGGGGAAGAGCGGACGTTAGGTTCGAGACCACGACCGCATCCGGTTCCAGAATTAACCCGCAGCAAGCGTATCAAGCTTAATACGCGAGTTTCGTTGCCGCGTGCGAACGTAGGCCTACCATTCCGGGTAGTCGTTCGGATTTGAGAGGTGTCCAGATCACCACTCAAGCGTACCGCTCGACTAGGGGCACCGCTGTAGGCGACGTCCCGCCCAAAATGATCCTGCACGCTTCACGGGACTGCCATGTCGACTGTCGAGCAAGTGCTAAAGTCCGCAGGTCGAGAGCGTCGCGCGATCGGCCGGACGCGCATCAATCGGAGTGCAATGTTATTCTTTCATGGCGGGGCCGGTGTCCTTCCTTGTTGCGTTCGCGACGTGACGAATTCTGGAGCCGGCGTTCGCTTGGAGCAGCTAAACGTGTTGCCGGTGGAATTCGATCTGTCGTTCGATAATTTTCGGACGGTTCGCGAGTGTCGCTTGGTCTGGCGAGACGCTGACTTCGTCGGCGTCGCGTTCGGGACCTTACCTTTGGGATCCAAAGCATGACGAAACGCGAGCGCGGCGATCTAATTTATGGGGTCGTCGCGAGTGCGCTCGTATTTTTGTTCATGATCATCATGATTTTCTCGCGATGATGGTTTCGCTTGTCGGAGTTTACGCAACGGCGCCCCGGCGCCATGGCGCCGTATGCCTGGTCGCTGAATAGCGAATACTAACCCAACGTAACCCCATCGCCACGCGAGGTCTTGGAACCGAGACCACCGGCTAAACGTTGTCATAGCCAGAATTCCAAGCTGCGCAATTATGCAGCAGGCGGGGTAAGACGCATGGATACCACCACACTTCTCATCATTGTACTTCTTGTTCTGCTGCTTGGCGGCGGCGGCTGGTACGGCCGAGGACGCTGGTACTAAACGTCTAGCTCGATCTGTTGTCGATCTCTCAGCGGGACCAAGACGACTACATGATCCCGGATGAAGGATCGCTGCATCGATGAGCGACGGTTTCGAGCTCCCGTCGGCAAGCGGGAACGCGCCGGTTCCGGTTGCAGTCTGCTAAAGGCCGAAAAGCCGGGATTAGCTCAATTCGTCAACTTCTTGTTCACCAATAATTGCCACCCTGATCGTCGCCTTACCGGGCTTGTAATTGCGTAATCGAAAAGCCGCCCCCGATCGTCCCGGAGGCGGCTTTTTGTTTTTATCCGGGGCGCGCGAGACTGCACGTGAGTTTTCAGATCACGGTTTTGAAGGTGTTGGCCGGTCAAGTTGATGGGCGAGCAACGCTCGCCGAACTCACGCGACAGGTTTCTATTCTCATTTCCAGTGGCCCCGATTGGACCGATCGAACCAAGCGGATAGCTGCGCTTGCGCCCGGCCTAAGCATCTTTGGTTCGCATTTTGTGACGGTCGATGGTGGCGGTTGGCAGATTACCGATGCGGGCCGGGCGTTTCTATTGTCACTCGAAACTCCAGCCTCGGCGATGTCCGAAAAACCCTGCATTACTGCGAACGTTGTGCCGGCATCCGTTACAGCACACCTCGAACCGACGCCCGAGGCTTCGCCGCCGCCGTCTGAAGGTCAACACGTGCCCGAAGTTGCTGCAGCACAGCCCATCTCTCAGCGATCCACGATGATGCGCCTGATCGGCGTCCAGAGACGAGTCAAATCATCACCTAATACGGGACGAAAGCGGCGGTCACGTTAGCCGCCCCACGATGGCTCCTTACGGATGAACTAGCGTTATGTTTCACGGCGTTCCTGATTGCGCATGTCTGTCGCTTGTCGGAGTTATGTGTACTGACCGCGTTGGAAGCGTGACGGTTAGCGTTCCGTCCGCATGTAGGAGCCCTTCTCAGAGAAAAGCTTCAATGCCGGATCATCGGCTAGGATGCGCACAACTTGTGTCTTCTCGGGTCTCGTTTGCTGCGGATTACTCCATAGGCTCCACACTATCGGAACCTTCGGGGCCACCGCCGCGAGATGGCTCGGTGCAGTAGCCAGTTAGATCAGTCGTGTGACCATGACTGCACGTGCGGCAGCGCAGGTCGACCATCGGACAGATTGCGCCAGATCAATGTGGCGAACGATCTTGTCGATAGCCTTGATAAGGGGCATCGACGGAGCGGTACGGAGGGGTGAGTTGAGGTTCCTACCAGAGGCCCCGGTACCCTCAGCCACGCGCGCATTTACGTCGCAGCAGGAACGACAACTAACAGCACCGCGTTATCAGATCGGGCCGCCATCCCCGAGCGGCCTGGCACGGTTCCGTCCTTTCCCCCAAGCCCACTACCCGAGGCGGGGACCGTGCGCGCAACGGCGTCCACCGATGCATCCCTCAAGCGCCAAACGAGTGCCTGATTTGTCGCAGCATCGACATGGTGCCTTCGGTATACTTGCCATTGTAGACGTACTGATCTAGCTGCGATGCACCAAGCACCAGCAAAACTGCAATCACGAAGCCCTTGAACATAGTGGGCCTCCTATGGAGACCGCCAACCGGGCAGGTCGGGTTGAACTAGGAATTTGCTATCGCTCGTCGCGACCTATCTGCAATGGCGCTAGGCTGATATCAATTCGTAGCAAAACCTTAAAGGGCAAAAAATGTTAGTCGATGATGAGGCGACCCTTTGTGTCATAGAACCTGACGTATTCCGGGGTCTTGGGTCGTTTGAAGGGCTACATCCGCCCTTCATCGATATGACATCATGCCGCCCGACCGAAACGCGCGAGATAGCGTCTTAAAATTGGGTGCATCCGGATGAGGAGAGGGTGATTTCGGTCGCGCCGTTTTCCTTCTGCACTTCGGAGCGCGCAGTATCGCTGACCGTTTTACAATGCGAGTGTCTCACACCCGCGTCCGCTCCTGAGGCGCAAACCCGACCACGAATCAAGCGGCAGGCGTCGCTCATTTCCGCTATAATCAAACGATGACGATCGGGATTACCGGACCCGAACGGAAGGTACCAAGGCAAAGCGCCGTGGCCGGGTTCATTATTGCGGCCGTCGTCGGCGGGATTTGCCTGATCCTGCTCTGGCTCGCGAGCGACTTCCTGGTTGACTGGCTGTGGTTTTCCGCGATCGGTTACCTGCAGGTTTTTTGGACCACAATCGGCGCTAAAGCCCTCGTCTTTTTCGTGGTCTGGAGCGCAACTGCGGTCGTCCTTTGGTCGAACGGATGGCTCGCGGTGCGTTTTGCCCGACGGCAGCCGACGCAATCTGTCTCCGCGTTCATGTGGAATCTTGCGGGCAATGTACCGCCGGCCGACCTGCTGGCGGTGCTGCGCGATCGGCTGCCATGGTCCCGGATTGTCGCGGGCGGTGCAGGTTTGCTCGCGCTGCTGGTTGCCGCGGCAGAAGTCGGCAATTGGGGCGTCATCCTGCAGTTTTTCTATCACGTCCCCTATGGTGCAGACGACCCGCTTTTCAACAAGGACATCAGTTTCTATCTCTTCGTGCTGCCGGCCTATATCCTCATCAAAAACTGGATGCTGCTCACACTGGTTCTAAGCGCGATCGTCGCTGGAATGATCTATTGGGTGCACGGCGACATCGAATACGACATTCATCACCGATCGATGTCGCCGACAGCAATTGCGCACGGCTCGGCGTTGATCGCTCTCCTCTTGGCCGTGAAGGCCTGGTCCTGCGGTCTCGACCGTTATCTGCTGCTCTATGGCGATAACGGCGTCGTCGTCGGCGCAAGTTACACCGATGTACATGTCGTGCTACCAGGCCTGTGGCTAATGATAGGGCTGTCGATCATTGCGGCGTTTGCTGCGTTGGCAAATCTCCGGGTGAGGAGCTACCGGCTTCCTGTCGCCGCGGTCATACTTGTCGTCATCGGCTCTCTCGTGCTGTCCGGCATAGCTCCCGTGTTGTTCCGGCAGTTCTTCGTCAAGCCAAGCGAGTTGGAGCTGGAGAAGCCCTACATCGAACGCAACATCGCGCTCACCCGGCAGGCATACAATCTCGATCAGATCGCAGCCAAGCCGTTTGCCGCCGAACAGAAGCTTACCTTCAAGACGCTCGACGCCAACAAGGCGACAATCGACAATATCAGGCTGTGGGACTGGCTGCCCCTGTCGGACACCTACGCGCAGCTGCAAGAGATCCGCACATACTACAAATTCCATCATCTTGATGTTGATCGCTACTGGCTCGATGGCTCCTACCAAAGCGTAATGCTCTCGGCGCGAGAACTGCGGCCCTCCCTGTTGCCGCCGAATGCCCAGACATGGGTCAACCGCCACGTGCTGTTTACGCACGGCACCGGCGCGGTGATGAGCCCTGTCACTCGCAAGAGCACTGAAGGGCTGCCATTCTTTTATTTGCGCGACATCCCTCCCGTTGCGGACGGAGGCCCCCAGATCCAGGAACCGCGCATCTACTATGGCGAAGAGCGCGACAGCTACGTCATCGTCAAGGGGAGTACGCCTGAGTTCGACTATCCGAAGGGAAAAGACAATATCTACGCGGCTTATGACGGCACCGGTGGCGTTCCGATAGGAGCGATGGTGTGGAGAGGGCTGTTTGCTTATTACTTCAACGACCCGAACCTGCTGCTCTCAAGTTACGTCACCAGCGACAGCCGGATCATGATCCGCCGCAACATCCAGGAACGGGTACGAACGATCGCTCCGTTCCTGAGGCTCGATCACGATCCTTATCTGGTCATCAGCAGTGGGCGGATGTTCTGGATGCAGGACACCTACACGGTGAGTTCCTATTTCCCCTCCGCGCAGCCGGCGCAAGACAAGAATCTCAACTACATTCGAAATTCAGTGAAGGTCATCATCGATGCCTACAACGGAACCGTCGACTTTTATCTGATGGACACCGTCGACCCGGTCGCCGCGACCTACCAGCGCATCTTTCCGAGCTTGTTCAAGCCGTTCTCGGCTATGCCGGCGGACCTGCAGAGGCACATTCGCTATCCGGAGGACCTGTTCCTGATTCAGGCGCAGCTCTATCAGACCTACCACATGGAGGCCGCCGACGTTTTCTATAACCGCGAGGATCTCTGGCAGTTTCCGCGCCAGCCAGGCGGCGGCGGCGTTGCAACGATGGCGCCTTATTACATCATCATGCGGCTGCCCGGCGAGCCGCAGGCCGAGTTCTTCCTCATGCTACCCATGGTGCCGAGCCGCCGCGACAACATGATCGCGTGGCTCGCCGCGCGCTGTGACCCGCCCGACTACGGCAAGCTCATCGTCTACGAGTTTCCCAAGGAAAGGCTCGTCTATGGACCATTCCAGATCGAAGCGCGGATCAATCAGAGCACCGAGATATCCCAGCAAATTACGCTGTGGAACCAGATGGGCTCGCGGGTGATACGCGGTGCGAACCTGCTTGTGATCCCGATCGAGAACTCGATCCTTTATGTAACGCCGCTCTATTTGCGGGCGGAGCACGGATATCTGCCGGAGCTGAAACGCGTGATCGCAGCCTACGGGGAAAATGTGGTGATGAAGGAGACGCTCGCCGAAGCCTTATCAGCGCTGTTCATAGAGCCCGGTGCCGCGCCGGCGGTTTCAAGCACGACAGAGGAGAGGTCCGTGACACGCCCACCGGCAAGTCAAGCACGGGAGGCACTTGACCGCTACAATCAAGCCGTGGAGCGATTGAAGTCCGGAGATTGGAAAGGCTTCGGCACGCAGTTCGATGCCATGCGCGAGCTTTTGGAGGAAATGGACCGACGCGCCACCGGCCACTAAGATCGTTTTCAAGCGAAGTGGAGATCGGTTCGCGTCGAGAAAGCGCGTCCAGGGCCCCGAATAGCTCATCGTGAGCGCGCCTACTCAGCCCTTCACCATATCTCCGAGCAAGTTCGCCGCCACCGTCAGCTTTGCAAGCGTCAGGCCGCTGGCCACAATCTCCTCGACCGAGCGGCAGCCCTGCTCAAACGCAAACTGCGGACGTCACCGCTGTCCCTCACGACGGTCCAGCCAACGCCGGCGGCGAAGGCTCCGATCCATAGCGTGGCGCTTACGGGGTCAATCACCAGCAGTACGAAGATCACCCCCAAACATCCAACTGCGGCGCCCAGGAGATCGGCTGCATAGAGCCACCCGCCGTGATAGGGCAGACGCGTCAGCAACAGTGTTATACAAACCCCGCCTTCCGTGAACGGAGCTACGAAGGCGATGGTCGCTGGCGCCAGAGCGAGGGGCACATTTGCTGCGGATACAACGAGCGGCACGCACAGGAAGGCGATCATCGCGCCAACGCTGCTGAGAGCGAACCATGACGCGTGGCGGGGCGAATTCGATGCCAACCCGCTCCGTGGCATAACGGTCGGGCTTGCCGTAGACCTTCATCGCTCCGCGGGTGAGCCCTAGCATGGCAAGTGAAATGGCCGCGAATGCGAAATGATGATGGAGCATAACGCTGAAGAAGCGCGTTATCAGGATCTGGTAGGAAAGTGTCGCGAACGCAGCACAAAGATTGCCAGATAATAGCGACCGGGAATCTTGGATATGGATTGCAATACGCTGCCCTCTTAGTGGAGCCCTGATGGGCTCTATTGGGTACGCTTTGACCAACTCGCGCGACACGCGATCGCCGGACTAACTCGTTGATTGGCCCGCACAGACTGAGTTCTGCGAGCATCCCCCTATACTCGGGCTCCGATTTTAGCAGCGGGCGGGCCGGCTCTGCAGAAGTGGGTTCCACCGTCAGACGCAACACTATCTGTCACATGAGCATTATACCGTCTGAGGAGCTGGAGCGCATCAAGCAAACCATGCGAGATTGGTTTCGGGTCGTGACACCGTGATTGCCGCGTCGACTTCCTTATAAGCCAATCTGCGCGACTCTCGGTTAGCCAGGCGGATATTTCGGTTGGTTATGGCACGTTTGATGTGCCGACCTACCCTGCGAATGTCCGCTGATCGGAGTGGACCGGAAGTGGCTGGGCGACCGTCAAAACGACGCGATTGACCCCGAGCGGACATTGGTCTTCATCGGTTGAAGCCCCGCATTGAACAATCTTCACGGGCCACCCATCCGCTGCGTGTTAAGCTAGGGCGATTACGCGTCCCTTATTCCCAAACATATGTGTGAGCCACTTATTTCGAGGCTGGATATGTCTTCTAACTTCATTTCAAAAGGCGCTGATGGGTACGATCAATACATGGGCAGATGGAGCAGACGTCTAGCTCCATTGTTTTTGGACTTCGCCGGAGCTGCGGATGGAGAGCGCATTATAGATGTTGGATGTGGGACTGGTAGCTTGACGTTCTTGATACCAGCGCGGGCAAACATCGCAACCATTGAGGCCATAGATTACGAAGAACAATTCGTCGATGCGTTAAGGCAGCGGAACAATGACCCTCGGATAACCGCGAGCCAAGGCGATGCCTGTGCGTTGCCATTCGATGAAGATCAATTCGATCGCGCTCTGTCTATGCTCGTTCTGCATTTCGTGTCTGACCCGCATCAAGCAGTAAGAGAGATGCTTCGCGTGGTACGGCCTGGTGGCATTGTTGCTGCGACTGTCTGGGACACCTTTGGGGGAATGCCCAGCCAGCGCATCTTCTGGGATACCATCGCTGCAATCGAGCCTAGTGCGCTCGGTCGGCGTAGCCTTTCCCTAGTGAGGCCGATGACATTTCCCAGCGAGATGACGCGCGCATTCGTTGGCGCCGGCCTTCAACAAATCGCTGAATCGACGCTAACCATTCGAATGGAGTTTGCGAAATTTGATGACTATTGGCTTCCACTAGTTAATGGCCAAGGCACGTTGGCGGCCTTCCTATCGACGCTGCCTGAAGGTGTTGCGGAACAAGTTCAAGCCAGTGTTCGTCAAGCGTATCTATGCGATCAACCAGATGGCCCACGCAGTTTTGCGAGTGTAGCTTGGGCCGTCAAAGGAACCGTGCCAAGTCGATAAAGCAAAGGGTCCAGCAAGGCTTCCCTTATCATCAGGGACGTCTCCTTCTGGCAGATTTTGTTGCAAAAGTCAGTTGAGACAGACCGCGAAGCGTGATTCCGTTGTGTTGAAGCGATTCTCGGTGAGGTCGATCCATGATGGGCCGTCTGAAGAGTGACCAAGGTCAACTGTTCTACGAGTTTCATCTTGGCGACGCGGTTCCCGAAGATCATTTGGTGAGGAAGATCGACGCTGCTCTCGATCTGTCATGGCTTCGCAGTGAACTAGCGCCTCATTATTCGTCTATGGGGCGCCCGTCGGTCGATCCGGAGCTGATGGTCCGGATGCTGGTGGTGGGGTATGTCTTTGCGATCCGTTCAGAGCGGCTGATCTGCCGTGAAGTGCAGGTGAACCTCGCCTATCGCTGGTTCTGCAAGCTTGGCATCGAGGATGCTATCCCGGATCATTCGGCATTCTCGCGAGCCCGCAATGAGCGCTTCCGCGAGGGAGATGTCTTTCGTCGCGTTTTCGAACGTGTCGTCGAGGCGTGCATTGCGGCCGGTCTGGTTGGTGGCGAAGGTTTTGCGGTTGATGCGAGCCTGATCCAGGCAGATGCCAACAAGCAGCGTTCGATCGCAGGTCAGGATTGGCGCAGGGATCGCGATCCGGCGAGGTCCAGCCGCGCAGTAAAGGAGTATCTGGCGACCCTCGACGATACCGCATGGGGCGCTGCCAGCGACGTTGTGCCGAAGTTCGTCTCGCCATCCGATCCCGCGGCGCAGTGGACCGGGGCTCACAAGGGGCCGGCATTCTTCGCGCTCACCTCGCACGTAGAACTTCGTTACGCGACGCGCAGCGAGCATCAGACGACGCTCGCGTTCGTTCGCTACGTCGGGGTGATCTGCAATATGCGTTTTATGACGAGGCAACGGCATCCCGAAACTGGACCCACCGGTGCGGCTCCATTCCCTTCGAAGAGATCGAAGCGATTCATGTAGGATCGACGACGCTTGCCAGCGATGACGGGGCCGCCGAGGCGTTGGCGCTCATTGAAGATGCAGGCGGATCGACCACCGTCTCCTTTGATCCGAACTGCAGGCCAAATCTTGTCAAGCATAAGACCCGCTATGTGGATCAGATGGATGCGTTTGCCACCCGCGCTAATATCGTGCGGATGTCGGATGTCGACTTCGAATTCCTCTATGGCGGCAACGACTATGGGGAGAGGGCGAAATCACTTATTGCGGCGGGAACAAGCCTTGTCGTCGTTACGCGTGGAATCTTGGGAGCTCAGGCATGGCATCGAGAAACGGGGTTAGTTGAGGTCCAGGCGCCAACGATAGATGTCGTCGATACCGTCGGGGCAGGCGACAGCTTTCAGGCCGCCCTGTTGTTCGCCTTGCGCGCCATCGGACGAATTAAGACCGGCGCATTAGTGCAAATGAATCCCGACGAGCTTCGCCGAGCGCTGGCGTTTGCCTCGACTTGCGCAGCCGTTACGTCCGGGCGCGCTGGGGCAGATCCTCCGCGCGAATCTGATGTCGGAGCGGCATTGTCTCGCCTGTTTGCCGAATAGGCCCGAATAAGTCTCAACGCAGTGAACGTCATAAAGGTCATAAAGTCACGGATGTTCGGAAGCCCGGCGAATCGTCGCGGATTTCGGTCCTTTCGGAACGGTCACCGCGACGTATTTGTGAGTATGCCGACCTCGCATTGGGTATTTTCGAGAGTCCCCACAAATGCAGCTGACGTCCCGCTCAATCGGCTTTCACGCCGGATTTCCTGACAACATCGGCCCACTTGGCACGTTCGGTATCGACAAAGACGCGGGTTTCGGCTGGCGTCATCGTCTCGGGCACAAGGCCGTTGGCTTTGAACCGGGCGTGCACGCCTGGATCCTTCATCGCCTCGGCGAGGGCGGCGCTGATCTTGTCCACGATCGGCTGAGGTGTGCCTTTCGGTGCGACCAGCACATTCCACAACTCGGCCGCAAAATCCCTGATCCCGGCCTCACGCGTAGTCGGGACGTCGGGAAGTTCATCGGAGCGCGCGGTGCCCGTCACGGCGATCGGAACGATATTGCCGGCCTTCACCTGATCCGACGTGCCGGGGATGGTCAGCACACCGAGGTCAGCGTGTTTGCCGACAAGGTCATTCAACAGCGGCGCGTTGCCCCTGTAGGGCAAGTGCAGGATTTTGATGCCGGCCTCGAGCAACAGCCATTCCATCGCGAGATGGCCGGGCGAGCCGATCCCCGATGTGCCATAGGTCAACTGCTCCGGCTTCGATCTGGCGAGCGCGATTAATTCTGACATCGACTTCGCGCCAAGATCGGACTTGGTGGCGATCAGCATCGCCGACGAGCCCATATGGCCGACATAGTTGAGATCATTGCCGGGGCTGAAGCCAAGATTACGTCCGAGCGGTTCGAGCAATGCTGTGGTGCCGACGCCGCTGACGCCGAGCGTATAGCCGTCGGGCGCCGCCGTCGCGACCGCCTTGATGCCGATGGCGCCCGCGGCGCCGGCGCGGTTGTCGACAACGATCGCCTGCTTGAGCGAGATCGCCATCCTCTCGGCGAGTACACGCCCCGCGATGTCGGTCGCGCCGCCCGCGGGGAACGGGATAATCAGCGTGATCGGTTTCGCCGGGAAGTCCTGGGCCACGGCTATCGGAAGCGGGCCTGCCGTGGCAGCAACAAACGCCAGGGCTGATGCGGCGCAGGCAAGACGTGTTGGCCGCATGAGACGGCTTACAGAAGCCATGGCCTCCCTCCATTTTTGCGCAGGCAAGCGCCATGACGCGGAACGCGATCTTGAATGTAACAGATCGTTAGGCTAGTTTATTATCCTATTCATTGCAAGTCAGGCCGGAATCACATATGCAGACGTTGTCATGAGCACCCTCAGCCAAAGCGCCGTGCCGCGTTACATCCAGCTGGCAACCCTGTTCCGCCGAAATATCGAGACGGGACGGTGGAAAGTCGGCGAGCAGATCCCGACGGTCGATGAACTCGCTTCCGAGGTGGGCGTCGCACGGGCAACGCTCCGGCAGGCTCTCGGCATCCTCGAGAGTGAGCAATTGATCGAGCGCTTCCGCGCCAAGGGCACGTTCGTGCGCCGCCAGCCCAAGGATCATCTGTGGTGCACGATGGAGACCAATTTCGCGGGGTTGCTCCGTGCACGCGAGGGCGCCACGATCGAAGTGCTGTCGGCCGCCGACGGTCAGCTCCCGATGATCGTGCCGCACGGCATCGGTGAGTTGGCTCCGAGCTACAAACGGCTGCAGCGCAGGCACTCGCGCGACGGTGAAGCCTTTCTGCTCGCTGACGTGTTCATCGACGAGCGGCTCGTGCCGCGCATTCCGCCCGAGGCGTTCACGTCGAAGACGGCCCTAAAACTGGTGGCTGACGTTCCTGGCCTCGTCATCAAGGATGCGCAGCAGACATTGACGATCGGCGGTGCCGATCTCGAGACCGCCGAACTGCTCGGCGTGCCGCTGAATGCACCCGTCGCTTTCGTCCAGCGTACCGCCGTCGATGAGGAAGGCTACATCGTGCTCATCGCAGACGGCATCTATCGCGGTGACCTGGTGCGGGTCGATATCAAGTTGCGCTGAGCCGTGACGCGGCAGCGTCTGTGCGGTTTGCAGTAGACAGCATGTCATAAAGGCTATAAAACTAGCTTTTAAGGTTTAAGACCGAAAGAGTTCCCATCGTGAAGCTGCACTGGTCCCCACGATCCCCGTTTGTCCGCAAAGTGATGATCGCGGCGCATGAGCTCGGGCTTGAGCAACGGCTGACGCTGCTGCGCACCGTCGTCGCCATGTCGAAGCCGAACGAGGCGCTGCTGTCGGACAACCCCGTCGGCAAAATTCCGACGCTGGTCCTGGACGATGGAACGGCGATCTTCGACAGCCTGACGATCTGCGAATACCTCGACGCGCTCTCGGGCGGCGGCCGGTTGTTTCCCGCGGCAAAGCCGGAGCGGTGGAATACCCTTACCCGGCACGCCATGGCCAACGGCTTGCTCGACGTGCTGATCCTCTGGCGGAACGAGCGCGACAAGCCGCAAGCCCGGCAGACACCGGAATGGACCGCGGGCTTTGCTCTGAAGACGCGCGCGGCGCTCGAGCGTTTCGAGCAGCTCGCGCCGCGTCTTGGCGATGAGCCGTTCGACGTCGGCCACATCGCAATCGGCTGTGCCCTGTCGTATCTCGATTTCCGCTTTGCCGATCTCAACTGGCGGGCCGGTCACCCGGCGCTCACGGCATGGTATCAATCGTTCAGCGAGCGCCCGTCTGCCAAGGCCACGGAGATCGCCGATGGCTGAAACGGACAAACGGCAGCGCACTGGTCCGCTGTCGCATCTCAAGGTGCTGGACCTTGGTCGCATCATGGCGGCGCCGTGGGCAACGCAAATGCTTGCCGATCTCGGCGCCGACGTCATCAAGATCGAGCGTCCCGGCAGCGGCGATGACACGCGTTCATG
Source organism: Bradyrhizobium sp. AUGA SZCCT0431 (assembly GCF_018131065.1). Lineage (NCBI taxonomy): Bacteria > Pseudomonadati > Pseudomonadota > Alphaproteobacteria > Hyphomicrobiales > Nitrobacteraceae > Bradyrhizobium > Bradyrhizobium sp. AUGA SZCCT0431. Next base: position 15,026 of record NZ_JAFCLR010000037.1, read on the forward strand.
GGGGCCGCCGTTTCTGGAAGATCGTGACGGCAAGCCCACGAAGGAGTCGGGCTACTACCTGTCGGTCAATCGGGCCAAGCGCTCGGTCGCCATCGATCTGGCCGTGCCCGAGGGCCAGGAGTTGGTGCGCCGGCTCGCTGCCGACGTCGATATTGTGATCGAGAACTTCAAGACTGGCGCGCTTGCCCGCTACGGCCTCGACGCGGCGACGCTGCGCGCGAAACACCCGAAGCTGATCTATTGCTCCATCACCGGCTTCGGCCAGGACGGGCCGCGTAGCAACCAGGCCGCCTATGATTTCGCCATTCAGGCCATGGGTGGCCTGATGAGCATCACGGGCGAACGCGACGGCCAGCCTGGCGGCGGCCCGCAGAAGGTTGGCGTGCCGGTCGTCGACATCATGACGGGCATGTACGCAGCGGTCGCCATCCTCGCCGCGGTCGCCCGACGCAACGAGACCGGCCAAGGCGAAACCATCGACCTTGCGATGCTCGACGTGCAGGCCGCGTTCCTCGCCAATCAGGCGATGAATTTCCTGGTTGGCGGAAAGACGCCGCAACGTGGCGGCAACCGTCATCCGAACATCCAGCCGCAGGACGTATTTGCCTGCGCCGACGGGCATCTCGTGCTCGCGGTCGGCAACGATGGGCAGTTCTCCAAGCTGTGCGAAGCTATCGGGCGGTCTACGTGGTCGACCGACGCATGTTTCGCCAGAAATGCCGATCGCGTTCGCAACAACGCCATGCTGACCGGCCTGCTGACGGAGCGTTTCCGCGATTTTTCGCGCGACGATCTTGCCGCACGGCTCGGTGCCGCCGGCGTGCCATGCGCGCCGATCAACTCCATTCCGCAGGTGTTCGACGACCCGCAGATCAAGCACCGGCAGATGCTGCGGCATTTGCCTCACCAAAGTGCTGGCACCGTACCGCAAGTCGTCAGTCCGATGCGCTTCCAGGATGCCGCGTTGAGCTTCGACGCCGCGCCGCCATTGCTCGGCCAACATACGCACGAAGTCCTGGCCGAGATCGGCCTCGACGCAGCGGCCATCCATGCGCTCGCGGGGCGCGGCATCATCTGAAATCAAGCGATGCGAAGGAAAGTCATGGCGCGCATTCCACTGCCAACACCGGATGAGATGAGCGCGGATCAGCGTCGCGTCTACGATGCTGCCGTGTCTGGGCCGCGCGGACAGTTGATCGGGCCGTTGCGTGCCGTCATCCACTCTCCGGAACTTGCGGCGCGCTGGTCGAGCCTCGGGGAATATCTGCGCTATCAGACGTGCCTGCCGCCATTGCTGAAAGAGCTTGCGATTCTGGTGACTGGCCGGCGCTGGACCAGCCAGATCGAGTGGTGGGTGCACGCCAGAGCGGCAGGCGAAGCTGGGTTGGCCGCGGCCGCCGTCGAAGCGATCCGCGTAGGCAAGGCGCCGCAGTTTGGAACCCGCGACGAAACCGTCGTCTACGAATTTGCCCGCCAGCTCCAGCAGCAGGGCCAGCCGGATGTCACCACCTATCGCGAGGTCGAGCAGCGCTGGGGCGTGCGCGGTGTCGTCGAACTGACCGCACTCGTGGGCTACTACACCATGGTCTCGATGACGCTCAACGCGCATGAGATCCCGCTTCCCGACGGCGTCGAGCCGCCGCTGAAACAGCTCGGAAACGGCGAGTTGACGCTATTGCCGCCGGCGCTTGTTTCCATATCGGAAAAGTCATGACCGAAGCATCGCAGCCGCCAACGATCATCGCTCCGGACGCCAGCCCGCCGCGACGGCCCCTTCCACCGGGCGCGTGCGATGTGCACAGCCACGTGTTCGGCCCATTTGACCGCTTCGTTTCGTCTGCGCCGTCTGTCTATGCGCTTCCCGAAGCCACGCCCGATGTGCACGCGAAGATTCGCACGAAACTCGGCTTTGCGCGCGGCGTCCTGACCCAGGCGGCGCCCTACGGCTTCGATCCGTCGGCGATGCTGAATGCCATTGCCGGTTCCGCGGGCGCGCTCAAGGCCGTGGCCGCAGCCGACACAACTGTGAGCGACGCGACGCTCGCTGCCTGGAAGCTCGGCGACATCGTCGGCCTGCGCTTTGTCGAGGCACACGCTCCTGGCGGCGTGCGCTACCCCGGCAGCGTCGGCTTCGATCAGTTCGTCGCCTTGGCGCCGAGAATGCGCGAGCACGGACTGCACGCCCAGCTTTGGGCCGGCACCGCCCAATATCTCGAGTGGTTGCCGCGCCTGCTGCCGCTCGGCGTGCCTCTCGTGCTCGACCACATGGGTAAGCCGGATCCCGCCCGCGGCGTTGCCGACCCAGGCTTTCAGCTGCTGCTCGCGGCGCTGCGCGAGGCGCGGATCTGGGCTAAATTGTCAATCTGCCGGGTGTCGTCGGCTGCGCCCGAATACGCCGACGTGCGTCCGCTTCATGACGCGCTTGTCCAAGCCAATCCCGACCACGTGTTGTGGGGCTCCGATTGGCCCTATGTGCGCCTGTCACCCGCGCCGGATGCCGGGCATTTGCTTGATCTGTTCGACGCCTGGACAGGCGACGCCGCGCTTCGCGCCCGCGTTCTCGTCGACAATCCCGCACGGCTCTACGGGTTCGACGCCGCAGCCCCACTTGACTGAGAGGAAACCACGATGACCGAGATCTATGAAACCTGCCTCGTTGACGTCGCCGACTACGTCGCGACGGTCACGATCAACCTGCCGCCGGTGAATGCCCAGAATGGAAAATTCCGGGAAGAGATCACGCGGATTTTTGACAGTTTGGGACAGCGACCGGACGTTCGCGCCATCGTGCTCACGGGGCAGGGCAAGCTGTTTTCGGCCGGCGCCGACCTCAAGGACCGCCCCGACCCGAGCGTGCCGGGCGCCTACACGACCCACGGACGTAAAGTGCGTGAAGCCTTCAACTGCGTCATGGAGTGCGAAAAGCCGGTGATCGCGGCGCTCAACGGCGGGGCCATCGGCGCCGGCTGCGTGCTGGCGCTCTGTTGCGACATCATCGTCGCCGCTGATGATGCCTATCTGTCGATGACCGAGGTCGATTACGTGCTCGCCGGCGGCGTCGCCCATGTGCGCCGCCATTTCGGCGAGTCGGATGCCCGCCTGATGATCTACACGGCGCGTCGCGTCACCGGGCAGGAATTGCTGCGCATGCGCGTAGCGTCAATGTCGGTGCCGCGCGATGAACTCATGGAGACGGCGCAAGGAATCGCCCGCCAGATTGCGTCGAAGAGCCCGCTCGCCGTGCGCGCCGCCAAGAAATCGTTCCTCGTCACGGAAAACCAGCCCTTGCAGGAGGGTTACAAATTCGAGCAGTCGCAGACCGCGATGCTCGCCACTACGGCGGATTTCAAGGAAGCGCAGGCCGCCTTCCGCGAGAAGCGCAAGCCGACGTTCTGATCGGCCATGATCGCTTCCGTGCGTGAAACCGACGATGCTCCGATGCGTCGGCTTGCTTTGGCGATCTTCCTTGTGTTCCTCGCCTGCGATGTGGCGTCATCTGCGGCGCAGGCGCCGCGCATGCGCGAGATCGTCACCTATGACGACGTTGCAATCGACCTGATCGCCGAGGGCCGCGGTCCGCTCGTCGTGATGTTGCCTTCGCGCGGACGCGATTCTGAGGACTTCGACGAGGTCGCGGCCGGCATCGCCAGCGCCGGGTTCCGCGTGCTGAGACCGCAACCGCGGGGCGCCGGCCGCAGCACCGGACCGTTGGAAGGCGTCCGTCTGCAGGATTTCGCGCGCGACGTTGCGTTCGTGATCAGTCGCGAAAAGGCCGGGCCTGCGGTCATTGCGGGGCATGCTTACGGAAACTGGGTCGCTCGCATGACGGCGACCGATCATCCCGAACTCGTGCGCGGCATCGTGCTTGTCGCGGCAGCCGCGAAGACGTTTCCGGACTACCTGCGCGGTGATGTACAGCAGTCCGCGGACATGCGTTTGCCGGACGACGTGCGGATCGCCGCCTTGCGCCGCGGCTTCTTCCTGGAAGGCCACGATGCCTCGGTCTGGTTGAAGGGCTGGGCGCCAGCCGCCTACCGCAGCCAGGGCGTCGCTGCCGCTGCAACCAGACAGACGGAGTACTGGCAGGCTGGCACTGTGCCGATGCTGGACCTGGTGCCTGATAACGACCCATTCAAGCCGAGGGAAAAATGGTACGAGAGCCGCGACGAGTTCGGCGCGCGCGCCACGATCATTATTATCCCGGGCGCGGGCCACGCGTTGATCCCCGAGCAGCCGCAGGCCGTCGTCGATGCTATCGTCGACTGGGTCCGCAAACTGCCATGACGTCGGGACGATATAGCAATCGCAATCATGGAGGAATCGCAGTTTCATCCTGTTCGGTGAGGGGGCCGGTTCGTCCATGACGGATCTGTTTTGGCACGCGAGCGACAAGGGTCGGCCGGCAGACGTCCACGACCAGCTCGGCGAGCAGCCCACGATGATCGAACTTGTTGTGAGCGCGCGGCAGGCGACCGGGGAAACCAGGGAGGCCGGCGAGGCGATCGAGGGCCCAAAGGCGGGATGTTGCTCCTTTGGCGTCGGTGCTGTATCACAGACACACGACACAGGCGGCCTCTCCGCCGTTGAAATCGTTGTTTTCGTTGATATTTTTTGCGTTGTTGGACCGAGTCCCTCTCTCGCTACCAACCGTACGATTTTGTACGCCAGTCCGCGATGTTCTCCGGTCGCTGGTAGCGCTTGATAGGTAGCGTTGATGGCGCTTGCCAGGAAGGCGGCCCCTATGCCGTTCGACGTTCCGACGTCTTCAACAAACGCGGAACCTCAGCCTTCGGCCGATTTTGCCGCGGGCATGTAAATCTGAGCGTAGCCTTCCTTGATCGCCGAGGTGATCTGATCAAGGCGCCGATCGATGTGCTTCTCGAGGACTGGCACGCACTTGGCTTCGTCGCGCGCCTTGACGCCCAGCAGCACGGCGCGATGCTCGGCCTGGGTCTTGGTGCGGTTGATCCGATCCATGTCGATCCAGCGGACGAAGCGGATGCGCGCATTGACGTTGCGCAGCACGCGCAGCATCTCGCCATTGTTCGACATGCTCAGGAGCCCCTCATGGAAGGTCTCGTCGAGCCGGACCAGCTCCATCGAGGTTCGCTCGCCTGGGTCGGGTCCGGTGTCCCGCAGGAAGGTGAGCAGCGCGTCGATATCCTGGTCGCGGGCGCGCTTGATGGCCAGGCGGACCGCGGCGATCTCGATCGACTTGCGCAGTTCATACAGGTCGAAGATCTCCTGGGCGTCGAGCTCGCGGCAGAAGAAACCCTTGCCGGGCATGAAGCGCAGAAAGCCTTCGGTGTTCAGTCGGTTCAGTGCCTCGCGCAGCGGCGTCCGGCTGACGCCCAGCTTGCTGGCAATGGCGCCCTCGTTGACCCGCGCGCCAGGCTTGAACTCGAAGCTCACGGCCATCGCCTTGAGCTGTTCATAGACCCGGTCGACGACGCTATCGGAGGAAATCTCCAGCTGTTTGATCATTACTGAATGCACTTTCGAATACACTTCATTATGCGAACATGTACGTTGAGCTTGCAATCACGGGGCCGGCGTTTTCAACGGCCCCGTGACGGGCAGGGCGCCGCCTGAGGTCAGGAAAACGCGCGGGGGCGAAGGCCCGCATGAAACCAGGTGATCATCGAATAGATATCATAGACCGGAATGCCGACGGCCGCCTGCAGCGCCGCCGCATAGGGCGGCATATTGGTGCATTCCAGCACGATAGCGCCGACATCGGGATTTTTGGCGACGAGCTGTCTGCCGGCCTCCACGACGTCCTGTTCGGCGAGTGCCACGTCCATGTCCTCTTTCTCGGCCTTGATCAGCACGCGAAAAAACTCCCGGCCGTTCTCCGTGCCGACCAGCGGCGTATCGAGCGGCACGCCGGCGCCTTCGAGATGGGCCGGCGTCAGCGTCGAGCCCGAGACGGTGACCAGTCCGACACGCTTGCCGGGCGGCAGGGTCGCCTGCACCCACGGCACCTGCATCAGCGAGGAGGTCGCGACCGGCACGCCCGTTGCAGCCGCGATCTCTTTCTGGAACAAGGATAGGAAGCCGCAATTGGTGGTGATCGCTTCGGCGCCGAGCCGCACCAGATCCTTCGCCGCATCGATGAAATCCGGCAGCAGGCCGGCCGCGCCCTTAAGCACTACTTTTTCCGGACTTGCACCTGATACCACCCGGTAAAGCACGGGAAACGGCCATGTCGTGCCGTTGCCCATGTCGCCGGGAATCCTCGGAAACCTGGCTTCCAGCATCAGGATGCCGAGCGGCGCGCCATAGATGGCCTTGCCGCCGCGGGCGATGCGCGGTGTGAGGACAGGGGACGAATGTGCGGTCATGGTCTGGTTCTCTTCACTGCGACGAAAATCAAAGGTAGCGTTTCGGATCGAACGGCGCGACCGGGATCTCAGGTTCGCGACCGCCGATGAGTTGAGCCACAACGCGCCCGGTGCGGGCCGAACTCACCAGGCCGACATGGCCGTGGCCAAAGGCATAGACGACATCGCGCGAGGCACTGGAATAGCCCAGGCACGGACGGCCGTCCGGCATACTCGGCCGGTGTCCGAGCCAGCTGCGAATCGCGGCCGGCGGCAGATCTTTCGGCAGTTTTGGAAACATGCCGAGCAGATGATCGCGCAGAATCTCCGCGCGTTTCCAGTTCGGCGCAGCCGCGAGCCCGGCGATCTCGACCTGGCCGGCAGCGCGCAGGCCGCGGTCGGTCCAGTTCACCACCATCTTGGCGTCGGAGGCCATCATCGATGTGCGCGGACCGGTCTCGGCGCTTTCGATCATGACGTGATAGCCGCGCTCGGTTTCCAGCGGCAGGCGGTCGCCGATCGACGCCGCCAGCGGCTTCGAATGGGCGCCGGCGGCAACCACCACCGCGTCGCAGGTCACTTCACCCTTGTCCGTCAGCACCGACACCGGCTTGCCGTTCGCCTGCCGCAGGCCCCTGGCCGTCGCAGCGACAAATTCCGCGCCCAGCGAACGAGCGTGATCGGCGAGGGCCGCGACATAACCGCCGGGATCGCGGCAACGACCGGCTTCCTCGACCAACACGCCAAACTGATAGCGCGGATGCAGATCCGGCTCGCGCTGCCGCATCTCGTCTGCGGAGAGTTCCATCCAGGTCACGCCGACGCGCTTGCGGATGCTCCACCCCAGGGCATCGGCGTCGAACGCCGCGCGCGACGGATAGACGTGCATGACGCCCTGGCGTTCGATCAGGTGACCAACGCCTGCTTCCTCGGCGAGCTTCCTGTGCAGGGCCGGTGCATCGATCAATAGCGGGCGGAGCGCGCGCGCCGTCGCCTCGACGCGTGCATCGGTCCAGCCCGAGAGCAGATACTGCACCAGCCAGGGCAACGCCTTCGGCAGATAGCTCCAGCTGACTGCGAGCGGGCCGAGCGGGTCGTTCAGAAATTTCGGTACACTCTTCCAGGTTCCCGGCATGGCCGGCGGAATCACCGAATGTGTCGATAGCCAGCCGGCATTGCCATAGCTCGCCGCCTGTTCGCCACCCGGCGTTGCGGGCTCGATGACCGTGACGCGATGACCATCTCGCAGCAACTCGATGGCGCTGATCACGCCGATGGCACCGGCTCCGATGATGGCGATGTGACGGCGGGCGGGCTCGGTCATGGGGCTGCAACCTGCTGTGGCACGAAATCCTTCGCATGCGATTGCGCGCGCGGATCGAGCAGGCAGTGCAGGATCGCGGGCTTGCCGGAGGCCAGCGCGCGTTCGAATGCGGGTGCGAATTGCTCGGTCCGCTCGACCCGCTCGCCGTGACCGCCGAACGCCTTGGCATAGAGCGCGAAGTCCGGATTCTGCAATTGGGTGCCGACCACGCGGCCTGGATAGTCGCGTTCCTGATGCATGCGGATGGTGCCATACTGGGCGTTGTCGACGACGATCACGATAATCGCCGCAGCATATTGCGCGGCGGTCGCGAACTCCTGACCATTCATCAGGAAACATCCGTCGCCGGCAAACGCCACCACCACGCGCTCCGGATGCTGGCGCTTGGCGATCACCGCCGCCGGCACGCCATAACCCATCGAGCCGGAAGTCGGCGCGAGCTGAGCGGCAAAGGTGTGAAAGCGATGAAAGCGATGCAGCCAGCCGGCATAGTTGCCGGCGCCGTTGCAGACGATGGCATCCTTCGGCAGCCGGTCGCGTAGCCAAGCCACCACTTCGCCGTACTGGAAGTCGCCGGGCAGCGTGCGCGGCGTTGCGGTCCAGTCGAGATAGTCGGCGTGGGCGCTGGCAGCTTCGCCCGACCAGGCCGGCGGCGCGGTCGGCCTCAGATCGTCGAGGGCGGCAGCAAATGCCGCCGGGCTTGCCTGAATGGCGAGCTGTGGTTGATAGACGCGGCCGAGTTCTTCGGCGCCCGGATGGACATGAATCAGCGCCTGCCGCGGCGAGGGGATCTCGAGCAGCGCATAAGACGACGACGGCATTTCCGACAGGCGGCCGCCAACCAGCAGGATCAGGTCGGCATTGGCGATGCGAGCCTTCAGGCGAGGGTCGGGACCGATGCCAAGATCGCCGGCATAGTTCGGATGCTCCGCCGGAAAAAGCGAAGCGCGGCGAAACGATGTCGTGACCGGCAGATCGAAACGTTCGGCAAAGCGCGCGATCGCACTACACCCGTCTGCGTCCCACCCCGAGCCGCCGAGGATGACGATCGGCCGCTTCGCTGCCGCCAACATGATTCCGAGCTTGGCGATATCGGCGGGCGCCGGCCATGCCTTCGCTGGTACGACGCGCGGCGCGTCGATCGCGGTAGCCTGCTCGGCCAGCATGTTTTCTGGCAGTGCGATCACCACCGGGCCGGGCCGGCCCTGCATGGCAATACGAAATGCGCGTGCCACCAATTCCGGAATTCGGTCCGGCCGGTCGATCTCCACGACCCATTTTGCCAGCGTGCCGAATGCCGCCTTGTAGTCGACCTCCTGGAACGCCTCGCGCTCGCGCATGCCGGTGTCGACCTGACCGATGAACAGGATCATCGGCGTCGAATCCTGCATGGCAATGTGCACGCCATGGCTGGCATTGGTTGCGCCCGGGCCGCGGGTGACGAAACAGATGCCGGGCCGTCCGGTCAGCTTGCCATAGGCCTCGGCCATCATCGCAGCGCCGCCTTCGGCGCGGCAGATCACCACGTCGATCGGGCTGTCATGCAATGCATCCAGTGCGGCGAGATAGCTTTCGCCGGGCACGCAGGTGACGCGCTCGACGCCCTGCATAACGAGCTGGTCGATCAGGATCTGGCCGCCGGTGCGGCTGTTGATGAGTGGCGGCTTGGTCATGACAACTCCATGGCGGCTGCCGAAATGCGTCCGATCGCCTCGATGAGGTTCGCTTCGGATGCTGCATAGGACAGGCGGATATAGGGCGCGAGCCCGAAGCAACTGCCGGGAACCACGGCGACATTGTGCCGTTCGAGCAGATAACGACAGAACGCAGCGTCGCTGTCGATCACGCTGCCGTCGGCAGTGTGCCTGCCGATCAGTCCAGCGCAACTTGCGAAGACATAGAAGGCGCCTTCCGGGCGACGGCAGCTGATGCCGTTGATGGCATTGAGCCCGTCGACCACGATATCGCGGCGCCGCTGGAACGCGATGCGGCGTTCAATCAGAAAATCCTGCGGTCCGGACAGTGCGGCGATGGCTGCGGCCTGGCTGATCGACGACGGATTGGTGGTGCTCTGGCTCTGCACGACGGCCATGGCGGCGATCAGTTCCTTCGGGCCGCCGCCATAGCCGAGACGCCAGCCGGTCATGGCGTAGGCCTTGGAGACGCCGTTCACGGTGAGCGTGCGGTTCTTCAGGCCGGGCTCGAGCCGGGCGGGAGTGACGAAAGGCAATCCGTCGTAGATGAGATGCTCATAGATATCGTCTGATATGAGCCAGACATGCGGATGGCGCTTCAGCACCTCGAGAATCGGCCGGAGCTGGGCTTCCGAATAGGCCGCCCCGGTCGGATTGGACGGCGAGTTCAGCAACAGCCAGCGGGTGCGCGGCGTGATTGCGGCTTCAAGATCGCCGGCGTCGAGGCGAAAACCGTTCTCCTCACGGCAGGTCACATTGATCGGCGTGCCGTCGGCGATCAGCACCATGTCGGCATAGCTGGTCCAGTAGGGTGCGGCGAGGATCACCTCATCCCCCGCACTCAGCGTCGCCATGAAGGCGTTGTGAATGATTTGCTTGGCGCCGGCACCGGCGGTGATCTCGTCGGCGGCGTAGTTCAGTCCGTTCTCGCGGCTGAACTTGCCGGCGATCGCCGCCTTCAGCTCTGCGGTGCCGTCGAGCACGGTATATTTGGTCTGGCCGGCGCGAATGGCCTGTTCGGCCGCCGCCTTGGCGTGATCAGGCGTATCGAAATCGGGTTCGCCGGCGCCGAGCACGATGACAGGCCGGCCCTCGCGCTTCAGACGGGTGGCGATGGCTCCGATCCGCAGGATTTCCGAGACACCGATAGAGCGAAGGCGCGGCGCCGGACGGAAGCCGGAATCGACCGATGCCAAGGGTGACATCGAAAGCGCACTTGACGAGAACGACATGGAACCTCCATACGGCGGCGCCGTGGTTCTGGCGCGGAATCAACGCGCCGCGATCACCACGATTTCGACGCGATAAGCGGGATCGGCCAGTTCGACCTTGCCGCAGCAGCGCGTCGGCGTGTCGCCCGGCACCACCCAGGCGTCGTAAACAGCGTTCATGCCTTCGAAATCGTCCATGCTCTTCAGCCAGATCTGCACGCTGAGTGCGCGCGACTTGTCGGTGCCGGCCCGCGCCAACATGTCGTCGACCTTGGCCAGCGCCTCGCGGGTCTGGCTGGCAATATCCCCGCTCTTGTCGTCGGCGACTTGGCCGGCGAGGAAAACCAGATCGCCAAACACGGAGGCGCGGCTGCGCCGGGCGTTCTGATCAATGCGAACGATGCTCGACATGGACGTCATTCCTTCTGCAATTTTCAACGGCCGGTGGTGACGATACGGCGGCAGTGATCGAGCGCTGCTCCAATGAGATTGTCGCTAGCCTCTGGCGTACGGAATGCGGAGTGGGCGGACAGCGTGACGTTTGGCAGCGTGGTCAGCACGTGCCCGGCCGGCAGCGGCTCGGTGACGAACACATCGAGGCCGGCGTGACCGATCTGGCCGGAGCGCAGCGCTGCGACCATCGCGGCTTCGTCGACTACGGCGCCGCGGGCGGTGTTGATCAGGATTGCGCCTGGACGCATCGCTGCAATGCGCTCTGCGGACAGGAAATCCTTGGTATCGTCATTGAGCAGCAGATGCAGCGAGACGACATGACTCTCGGCGAGCAAGCGTTCCAGCGTCACGAACTCTACGCCAGGATGCGTCTTCGGCGTGCGATTCCATGCCAGCACCTTCATGCCGGAGCCGGCGGCGATCCGCGCCACCTGCGCAGCGATGCCGCCAAAGCCGATCAGGCCGATTGTCTTGCCGGTCAGTTCGATGCCGTCGCAGCGCAGCCAGTTGCCGGCGCGCATCTCTCGGTCCATCCGCGCAAAACCCCTGGCGGCGGCCCACATCAGCGCGATGGCGCATTCGGCCACCGCAGTGTCGCCGTAGCCCTTGATGATGTGCACGGCGATACCGAGTTCGGCGAGCGCCTCCGGGTTCATGTAGCTGCGGGCGCCGGTGCCGAGAAACACCACGTGCTTCAGGCCCTGGCATTGCCCGGCGATCTCCGCCGGCAGATGGGTATGGTCGATGATCGCGATCTCGGCTCCGCCGAGCACGGACGGCAGTTGCTCCGGCGTCACCGACGCATCGCGGTTGACGATCACCTTGGGATCATCCGCACGCACCAGTCTTTCGGTGACCGCAGCAAGGGTTTCATTGGCGTCGACGAATACGGCTCGCAACGGTCTCTCCTTCAATCATCCAAAAGCTGATCAATTTCGGCCAGGCTGGGCCGGGCAGGCGGCGCGACGATCGGCAGTCATTCGTCGGCGTCGCGGCTAACTGCGCTCACTACTGTATTCAGAATTGAATTCCAATGGCAAGCGGGATTTGTCGTGCCGCAACGCGTCTAAACTGAGCCATTTTCAGCTATTGCGTATAAATTGAGCGGCGATTTGGAGCTGCCGTAGCCATAGTCATTTTTATAAAATCCCGTCTTGCATTTCATCCTGAATACAGAAATAGTTTGGCGGGCCCATGGGCAGGAGCGCCGAGGGCAAGATTTCAGCGGGGTTCAGACCATGAATCGTAGGGAAGCCTTCACGAGTGTTGCATTGGCCGGCGTCGCCATGGCTGCCGGAGTTAATCTGGCTGCTGCCCAGACGGCAGCTCCGGGCTCCACGCTGGAGCGCATTAAGCGCAACGGCGTGCTGCGCGTCGCCGTCATCGTCGGCCAGGAGCCGTACTTCCACAAGGATTTGCCGACTGGTAAATGGTCGGGCGCCTGCATCGACATGGCGAACGACATCGCCGCCAAGTTGAGCGCAAAAGTAGAGACCGTCGAATCGACCTGGGGTAACCAGATTCTGGACCTGCAAGGCGACAAGGTGGATCTCGCTTTTGCGGTAAACCCGACACCGGAACGCGCGCTGGTGATCGACTTTTCGACCCCCATCCTGGTCCACTCCTTCACGGTCATTACCCGCAAGGGCTTTGCCAAGCCGCAGACCTGGCAAGAGATCAACAAGCCCGAGGTCAAGGTCGCCGTCGACATCGGCTCCACCCATGAAATGATCGCGCGACGCTATTGTCCCAAGGCTACGATCCTCGGCTTCAAGAACCGCGATGAGGCGATCCTGGCGGTCGCAACCGGCCGCGCCGATTGCAACGTTTCTCTCGCCGTGCTCGCCGTGTCCACGCTGAAGAAGAATCCGAATCTCGGGGAACTGGTGATCCCGCGGCCGCTGCTGACACTCCCGACCAACATGGGCATTCGCGCGGAGTCCGATCGCCGTTACAAGGACTTTCTCAGCGCCTGGGCGGACTATAACCGGGCCATGGGTCAGACCCGCGAATGGATGCTGAAGGGCTTTGAGGCCATTGGCCTCGCGGCGGATGACATTCCGCCCGAAGTTCAATTCTGACGAGACATCAACGATGTATGCGTGGGACTTCGCAGCGCTCAGACCGTACTGGGGTCTGATCTGGCAAGGGCTCGGTGTCACCGTGTTTTACACGCTGGTCACCGTTCTCGCCGGTCTCGCAATCGGGCTCGCCGTTGGTATCCTGCGCACCGCCGGGCCGCGCTGGGTTTCGATCCCGCTGCGCGCCTACATCGAGGTGTTTCGCTGTACGCCACTGCTGGTTCAGTTGGTCTGGGTCTACTATGCCCTGCCGGTTCTGATCGGTGTTGACATGTCGGCGACCACGGCCTGCTTCCTGACACTCTCGCTGTATGCCGGCTCGTTCTATGCCGAGATCTTTCGTGGCGGCATCGAGGCCATTGATCGAGGTCAGTGGGAAGCCGGTCACGCGATCGGCATGCAACAGAGCAAGATTTTTCGGCGTATCGTACTCCCGCAGGCCGTTCAGGTGATGGTCCCGTCGCTGATCAACCAGACCATCATGCAGCTGAAAAACACCTCGCTGGTGTCGACCGTTGCGGTCGGCGATCTGCTCTATCAGGGCTCGGTGATAACGGCGGCGAGCTATCGGCCGCTGGAGGTTTATACCACCATTGCCGTGCTTTACTTCGTGGTGCTGTTTCCGCTTACCCTTGTCGCCGATCAGGTTGAGCAGCGCATGGGGGCGCACCGATGACGCAAGCGCCTCCGATCCTCGTCGCAAGTAATATCCAGAAGGCTTTCGGCACCAACCAGGTGTTGAAAGGCGTATCTCTCTCGGTCGCGCGCGGCGAGGTCGTGACGTTGATCGGCGCCAGCGGCTCCGGCAAGTCGACGTTCCTGCGCTGCTTGAATCTGCTTGAATTGCCGCAGAACGGTGAACTCGCGATCGGCTCCCATCACTTCGCATTCGGCGATGGCAAGCGAGGGCCCGACAAGACCCGGCTCGCACTGCTGCGCCGCGATGTCGGCATGGTATTCCAGCACTTCAATCTGTTCCCGCACATGTCGGCGCTCGACAACGTTATCGAAGGTCCGGTGCAGGTGAAGAACATGGCCAGGGCCGAGGCGAAGGAACTTGGTCGCGACCTGCTGGCCAAGGTCGGGCTGGCGGACAAGGCGGATAGTTTTCCGAGCCGGCTGTCCGGCGGTCAGAAGCAGCGTGTGGCGATCGCGCGCGCGCTTGCCATGAAGCCTGATGTAATGCTGTTCGACGAGGTGACCTCGGCGCTCGATCCGGAACTCGTGGGCGAAGTCCTCGCGGTGATCAGCAAGCTTGCCGCCGACGGCATGACCATGATCCTGGTCACCCACGAAATGGCGTTCGCAGCCGACGTGTCCAATCGGGTCGGGTTCATGAGCGAGGGCGTGATGGCGGAGATCGGCGCCGCCGCGAGCGTGATCCATCGGCCGCAAAATCCTCGGCTGATTGCGTTCCTGAATCGATTTCACCAGCGGACGATTGTGCCGAATGCGGGGGGCGTCATTGCGCCCTAAATGTCGACCACCGGCGAGTGTCGGTATCGGTGGTTGTGCCTCCGGGATTTGAACCTACTATTGGAGTTTCTTACGCTTTAGGCGGGACGATTGGAGGAAATATCGCAGATTTGTGTTGTGTGGGGAAAGGCGGTAGCGGTCTTTCGTACCATCAATCACCCCTATAGAACCGGCGGGGAACGCGGGCATCCCGGCTGGTTCGGACAGCCTCCCTTTGATCTCGATGGAGAACGCCAACCGCATCGAAGGCGTTGGCCACGGTCTTGAGCAGGATTTTGTGCTAGTTCTGTGAACTCATCAGCAAACGTCTTGTAGCATGCCATCAGAATTAACGGTCGCCATCGAGGAAGCCTACCGGGTCTTCGGCGCGTATCGACTGGGCCGTGACCTCATCGTGTGCCATTGCCGTTGCTGCATGACCGAGGAGGAAGAGCGACAGCTGGTCAACACGCCCTTGCGGTCAATCCCGCCCGATCTGCTGGCCGAGTACACCAACTCCGCGCATGACTATGACGATGATCAGGTCGCCCGGGAGCTACGCTACTTCCTGCCGCGTTATTTCGAGCTGATCGCAGCGCATGATTACCCTGACCACATCGGACTGGATATTTGCCTGCGCCGGCTTGGCCAGGCCGACTACCGGAACAAGTGGCCTCGAGCGGAGGTGGAGAGCATCGACCGCTTCTTCGATGCATTCCTCAAAGACAGCCTGACCCGCCTCGACCTGGAGCCTGTTGGATATCGCATCGCCTTCAATATCAGGAGCGTCGTGACGCTAGTTGTGACCGCAGGCGGTGATATCGATCGGCTGTTGCACAATTGGGCCGGTGCCGAGGACCCGGCCGCTGCCATCCATATGGCCGCGTTGCGCGAGTATGTGATCGAGGAGCGGGATAAGACCTATCTCCACTCTGCCTGCCTGGAGGGCCACGAGGAGGCGGCCAAAAGAGTTGGTGAATGGCTATTGCAGCCGAGCCTGACCGCACGAATAGAAGCCGCGTTCTTCGCAGTAAGCGATCCCAGACTGCAGGCGATCTTGTCCGACGGAATGAGAATGGCGTAGGCCACTCTGACGGCTCGCCTCATCTGAAGAAATGAACAAGTCCGATGCTCAGGCCGAGCAGCAGGAGCAGCGACAGCGTGACCGCGGCGGTGACCCTTCCGCCGACCGTTGAGAGAACGCGCACATCGACACCAAGCCCGAGGGCTGCCATCGACAGCACGGTGAGGATGGCCGCGGTTTTGGTCACCGGCGCGACCGCGATATCAGGCACGAGCTGAAGCGAGCGCAGCGCGGCGAGCACCAGAAAGCCGATGATGAACCACGGCACCAGCTTGAACGGGCTGATCGCAACCGCCCTGGTCGCGTCGGCATGGCGCTTGCGGCGGTGCGCGGCGACGAGCGAGAGCCCGACCACGATCGGCCCCAGCATCAGCACGCGCACCAGTTTCACCAGCGTGCCGATCTGCGTGGCTACGATACCGGCGGGGACGGTTGCCGCCAGCACCTGCGGAACGGCATAGACGGTAAGACCCGCCAGAATGCCGTATTGCGTCGCGGACAGGGCGAGCAACGGGATCAGGAGCGGCAGGCCCAGCACCATCAAGACACCGAGGATCGCGGTGAAGGAGATCGACGAGGCGACATCGTCGCCATCGGCGCCGATCACGGGCGCCACCGCGGCGATTGCCGAATTGCCGCAGATCGAATTGCCGCAGGCGATCAGGATCGACAGTTTGGTCGGCAGGCCGAGCATCCGGCTGAGGCCGTAGCTGACCGCCAGCATGATGGCGACAGTGGCGACGATCGCCGCGACCAGAAGGTAGCCGGACGCCACGATCGCGGCAAAGCTGACGGAAGCGCCGAGCAGCATGACGGCGACCTCGAGCAGCTGTTTGGCGCTGAAGGCAATACCGGAGCGCCAGCGCTCGGAGGGGTGCCAGGCAGTGCGAATCGCCATCCCGAGCAGGATGGCGATGACGAGCGCTTCGACATAGGGGTGGGCGAAGATGCGCTCTTCAACCAGCTGGGCGCCCAGCGAAACGGCGGTGATCGCGCCGCAAAGTGCGATGCCGGGAATCAGGGCCAGGCTGCGCCTGAAAGCGCCAGGGTCCGGCCTTCTCCCGTCCGTCTCGTGGTGTTGTTGCGGCACATGCCCCCCGTTTTGGAGAACAGTTTATGCGCCGGCCTGCTCGGCTTCACCAATAAATTTTCGATTCAGCGAGATGGGGAGAGTATTTTTCTTCCCGCTTCAACCGGGGCGGGCTCATCGCGTGCGTGCCCTAGAGCAACCCGAACAGGCCCTGCGCCCACGCCACGGCCTGCCCGAAGCTGAAAGCGCCCGGTTCGAAGTACATCGCGCGTGCCAGCACGATGACGCCGACCAACCCCCAGAACAGCCCGACACCGGCCGATTTCAGCCAGCTCGGCGCACGCTCCGGCGCGGCCGCCGAATCGGCGGTCGGGACCAGTTCTCCAAAAGGATCGAAGGCGGGCGGGCTCATGACGGTTTCCATTGAACGAGCCCCTAATGTCGCCCAGTTCGGCCCGGAAGCAAGGGTAGCGGTATGCAATCTGCGGCCAGAACGTGGAAGCCCTTTTCCCGCCGCCGTTCCGGGGTAGGGTTTTCTTCTCCTGGCCCACAATTCATGCCGCTTGACCCGGCCGTATTCCCAGCCACACTGGTGCGAATCCGAAACAGGAGCCGTCCATGGTATTTCTCATTACCGCGCTCGATACGTCGGGAACCGTGACCTTGCGGCGGGAGTCGGTGCTGGCCGCGATGAAAAAAGCCGATGAACTGATATCGGACGGCTGCTGGGACGTCGAAATCGTTACGCCTGACGGCGCCACCTACCATTCCGGCGAATTTGACCAGTTGAGAGAACGGGCGTCAGGCCGCCCAGCACTGCCCGGCGCCATCGACGCGCAGCACCTGTCCTGAGACGAACGCCCCCAGGGGCCCCGCGAACATTTCGACGACGCGCGCGACTTCATCGACGGTGGCGATGCGGTCGAGCGTGCCGGTTTCGACCAGACGATTTTGGTCGACCGCGCGCGTGCCCATGAAGCGGCCGGTGCGGGTGTCGCCGGGCGCTATGCAGTTCACATTGATGTCGTAGGCGCGCAGCTGATCGGCGAGGCAGCGCGTGTAATGCGTCATGCCGGCTTTGGCGACGGCATAGATCGAACCGTTGGTGCGGCCCTTGAAGGCCGCGACCGAGCCGATGGTGACGATGCGGCCCTGGCGCCGCTTCATCATCTCCTGCGCCACCGCCTGGCAGGTCAGGATCGTGCTGAGCAGGTTGCGATCGAGCACCGCGCGCACGTCCTCTTCCTTGATGCCGATGGCGTCGTTCGGATCCGGCTTGCCGCCCTTGGCCGCGATGTCGCCGCCGGCATTGTGGACGAGGATCTCGATCGGCCCCAGTTCTCGCGTCGTGGTCTCGACCACGCGGGTGATGTCTACACTGGATGTAAGATCTCCGAGCACGCGAGTGGTGCGCACGCCGTGCGCCTTGGCGATATCTTCCGCGACCGCCGTCAGCGTCGATCCCTCGCCATATTCCGCCGGTCCGTTCTCGCGCATGCCATGGATCGCGACGTCGGCGCCCATCGCAGCCAGTTTTTCCGCGAAGGCGCGGCCGAGCCCGCGGCCCGCGCCGGTCACCAATGCAACCTTGCCCCTGAGCGTCCGTGCGCCGTCGCTGGATGTCATGATGTCTTCTCCTGGATGTGAATGTGTCAGTGTGATCGGGGGCGGCATCCGCGGGTGCTGGAATGTGCCTTAATTCTTGATCGCATAGAGCGGCGTTCTCACCGTCAGCTGATAGGACGGCTTCGGCGTCCAGGCGATCTGCGCGGTGACGCCGAATAGGCGGTTGTCGTCGTCGTCCATGCGGTCGAGATCAAGCCGTACGATCGGTTGGGTGAAGGCCGGGAACGGCGTGAGATTGAGAAGCTGCGCACCGCCGAACGATTGCACGCCGAAGCGGCCGGTCAGCTTCCAGTTGTTGTCCCACTGATAGTAGCCGCCGACATAGCCCACATAGCCAGGCTTCACTTCAGCGAGTATGGAATCGACGATGATTTTTGTGTACTGCGCGCCGGCGAGCAGTCCTCGCGTTTCGTCCGGGTTCAGCGCGTAGCCGAATTCGAGGATCGTATTGTAGGAGGTCGTGGCCAATGGCGCGTCGGAAATCGATCGCGATGCGTTGCTTTGTATCGTCACCGTTGGAAACATGCCGCCGTTCTGCTGATAGAGGTCGGCCTGAAATCCGACCGTAAAACCGTAGATATCGAACGACGACCAGGGCAGGCTGCCCGATTGGGACGAAGCGCCGCTGACGCCACCATAGACCGACAGCTGCTCGTTGACGTCAACCGTCACGGGAATGTCGAGATTGATGCTCCGGCTGGCTGGCGCCGACAAGGTCCCGAGCGATGTCAGGTTCGACAGCGTCGACAATAGTGGCGGCGCGTTGAAGCCGATCGAGAGCGTACCGGCCGGCAGGGTGGTGTAGATCGTCCGCAAGTCGAGATAGATGTTCGGCAATACCGGCTTCGGCTTGGCCGGTTCCTCTTCGTCCTCGCCATTGTCCTTGCTGTTGTTTTGACCGAACGCCAGCCCGCAACAGCACAGCGACAGCAATATCCCGAGCGCCAGCCGCCGGCCGGTTCGCGCCGGCCGAGGATGCGCAGATGTAACTTTCAATCGAACTTGCACCGCCCCACTCGAATCCGCATCCAGGACAGCCGCTTTCCGGCAACAGATACGCAATGCTAACGGATTTACGGAAGCCGCACCATGACGATCGGGCGAAGCCTTATCGGCCGTTCTTGCCCGCCGCCTTGATGGCCGCCGCCAGCGCCAGTTTTGTTTGCTCGACGAAATCTTCGACCAGTTCTTCCCGGCTGACATTGGCAAGCTGGCCGGTGAGAAGTCCCTGTTCGGCCAGCATGACCACGCCGTGCAGCGCGGCCCAGATTTGCAGGGCGCTGCGTTCGCGCAGCAATCCGACCGCGGGCGCTTCGAGGGCTTCCAGCACCAGCTCGAAGGTTTCCATCGCGGCGACGTGCAGCTCGCTGCCCTTGGGTGCGCATGCCATGATCCGCGAGGCGAACATCAGGCGGTAGATGCCGTTGCGGCGCAGACCGAAATCCAATGTCGCTTGCGCCAGGCGCGACAGCTTCGAACGCCTGGAGGGTTTTCCGATCGACTCGCGCAGGATGGCGTTGAACTGGCGGAAGGCTTCGGCCGTTACCGCCGTGAGCAGGCTCTCGCGGTCGGCAAAATGCTTGTAGGGAGCCGGCTGCGAGACGCCGAGCGTCTTCGCCAGCGCGCTGATGCTGATCGCTTCGGGGCCGCCGAGTTCCACTTCCCCGAGCGCGGCCTGAACCAGGGCATCGCGGAGATCCCCATGGTGATAGGCGTTGAGCGCTTTACGTGCGGGGCGAGGCGGCATTCAGTGTAATGATCTATAACTTTCCGCTTGACAGCACAACGGTGACGACAATGTAATAGGATATAACTTGAAGAGGCGGACCGGCCGCGGCCGGCAGCGCCCAGATCAGCACGAGGAAATGCGACGCGCCAGTTGAGCGCGCGCGGCTTTGAAGGAGCGCTCGCATGTCGGGAAAGCTGAAGATCCGCGTCGATCAGGACAAATGTCAGGGACACGCACGCTGCAAGTCGCTGGCGCCGGAACTGTTCGAGCTCGACGAATTCGGCAATGCCCATGAAGTCGGCGACGGTTCGGTCCCTGCGGGCCTGGAAGACAAGGCCTGGCTCGCCCAGAGCAATTGCCCGGAAATCGCGATCGAAGTGCAGGAAGACTAGGGGCTTGGGAATAGTCCGGTCTTTGAATCAAGCTCGTCCAGAACGAACCTAAGCAAAAGGAATTTGCGCGATGTCCGATTCCGTCAGCATGATGCCCGAACATCCTCCGGTCACCGACTGGGTCAACGATTTCGATCATACCGATCCACGCTGGACCGAAAATCCGTTTCCGATCTGGGACGAATTGCGCGGCGAATGCCCGGTGGTTCACACCAAGCGTTTCCTCGGTTGCTATCTGCCGACCACCTATCAGGCGGTGAAGGAAATCGCCTACGACACCGAGCATTTCTCCTCGCGCCGCGTCGTCGTGCGCGACGCCCGGCCTGAAGTCACGCGTAGTGCCGCGCCCCCGATCACGTCAGACCCGCCCGAGCACAAGCCGGCCAAGCAGCTGTTGCTGCCGCCATTCACGCCGGACGCCATGAAGAAGCTGGAGCCGCGGGTACGCGCCATCTGCAACGAGCTGATCGACGAATTCATCGCCGACGGCAAATGCGACGCGGCGGCGCGCTACACCAAACACGTTCCGGTTCGCGCCATCGCCCACATGCTCGGCATCCCCGAAGAGGATGGCGAACTGTTCGTCAAATGGATCCACATGATCCTCGAGCTCGGCATCAAGGACGAAAGCATGGGGCCTCAGGCGTTCCAGGAGATGACCGGTTATTTCGCCGGCCATATCGAGCACCGCAAGACGCATCCGACTGACGATCTGATCTCGACGCTGATGAAGGCGAGGGACAAGGACGGCCAGCCGCTAGAAGATTCCCAAGTGCTGGGCTCGCTTGCGCTGCTCCTAATCGCCGGCATCGACACCACCTGGAGCGCGAT
Source organism: Bradyrhizobium sp. AUGA SZCCT0431 (assembly GCF_018131065.1). NCBI lineage: Bacteria > Pseudomonadati > Pseudomonadota > Alphaproteobacteria > Hyphomicrobiales > Nitrobacteraceae > Bradyrhizobium > Bradyrhizobium sp. AUGA SZCCT0431. Next base: position 36,259 of record NZ_JAFCLR010000037.1, read on the forward strand.
TGGCTCCTCGCTGTGGCATCTGGCGAACACGCCCGCGGATCGCGAGCGCCTGATCGCGGAGCCGGAACTGATGCCGAGCGCGATCGAGGAATTCCTGCGGGCCTATTCGCCGGTCACGATGGCGCGCGAAGTGATGAAGGAAACCACCATCAGTGGCTGCCCGGTCAAGCCGGGCAACATGGTGTTGCTGTCGTTTCCTGCCGCCAACCGCGATCCCGCGATGTTCCCGGACGCCGACAAGGTGGTGATCGACCGCAAGGAAAACCGCCATGCCGCGTTCGGTCTCGGCATTCACCGCTGCGTCGGCTCCAACCTCGCCCGCATGGAAATGACGGTCGCGATCGAGGAATGGCTGAAGCGGATTCCGGACTTCAGGCTCGATCCGGCCGGCAAGGTCACCTGGTCGGAAGGCACGGTGCGCGGCCCGCGCCAGCTTCCGGTGCTGTTCGGCAAGAAGAATTGAGCGTGGCTAGGGCGCGGCGCTCCAGCAATTTCGGCCGGATCGCCCGCTCCTTCACTTGATCTCGATCTTGGCTTCTCTGGCGACCAGCTTCCAGGCCTCGATGTCGCGCAGATTGATGTCGCGCTGTCTGTCTCCGGGGATGAAGTCCGCGGTGACGCCGAGCGCGAGCAGCCTTTCGGTCATGTCCGCTTCGGCGATCGATTCCTTGAGCGCGGCGGAGAGTTTTTTCGCGGCGATGTCGGGAATGCCTGCAGGCGCATACATGACCCAGGACAGGCTGCGTTCAAAATCGATCCCCTGGTCCTTGTAGCTTGCGACTTCGGGCAGGCTTGGCGAGCGATCCCCGCATGTGCCCAGCGCCTTTACTTTTCCATCCTTCACCAGCGGTGTCGCGGTCGCCATATCAAGCGTGCCGAGCGAGATGTGGCCACCGATCATATCATTGGCAAGCTTGGCCGCGCCGCTGAACGGCACGTGTTCGAGTTTGATGCCTGCCTTCTGCGACAGGATCTCCGCGCAGAAATGTCCGGTCGATCCGACGCCCCAGGTTCCGTACTGGATCTGGTCGCCCTTCTTCGCCATCGCGATCAAGCCGCGCAGATCGCTGGCCGGAAAATCCTTCGAGGCCACCACCAGGATCGCCGACGTTCCGATGCGGCCGATAACTGCAAAATCCTTGATCGGGTCATAGGAGAGGTTCGCATAGGAGGCGGGCGCCAGGACGTGGGTGGTCATGCCGCCGATCATGATGGTGTAACCGTCCGCCGGCGAGGTCGCGACCATCTGCGTGCCGATGGTGCCGGCCGCTCCCGTGCGGTTTTCGACGAAGATGGTTTGTCCCAGGCGCTTGCCCATCTTGTCCGCCAGCAGGCGACCGATGACGTCGCCGCCGCCACCGGCCGCGAACGGCAACAGCATTTTTATTTTCCTGGAGGGGTAGTCCGGCGCATCCTCGGCCCTTGCCGAACAGGTGGCCAGGACGAGCATCAGCAACGTCAGCATCGTTGTGCGGAACTTCATACGCAACTCCCTTGGGTTTCCCGGTATTTGTTTTTTTGTTAGCGGTCGTCAAACTGGGCAGATCGGCAGGGCAGGCAATTCCTCAAATCATTTGGCGCGCGGCTCGGCGCAGGAATGTCGAAGGATGAATCGGGTCGGCAGATAAATCGGCCTTGTGTCCTGGACCTGATCGCCGTCGCGCACCCGCTCAAGCAGGGTTTTTGCGGCGATCCTGCCGATTTCGCTCAAGTCCCATGTCAGCGTGCTGATTGCCGGCGTAGCGTGCCGGGCCAGATCCGTGTCGCCGATACACACCAGCGAGATGTCGCTCGGATAGCGAATGCCGTTGCTTGCGAGCGCGTCCATCACGCTTGCGAGCATGTGCGTTCCCAGCGTGATGATCGCAGTGGGCGGCGCAGGCCCCTGCAGCAACTGGCAGACGTCGCTGAAGGCGATGCCCGAGCCGTGCACCTGCGGGCGGACGAGATCGAGATCGACATCAAGCCCGGCCTCGATATGCGCCTGCCGATATCCGGCTACCCGCTCGGTACTCGGCAGCACCGCCGCAGGCCCGGTCAGCAGCGCGATGCGGCGATGGCCGAGGCCGATGAGATAGCGCGTCACCTCAAAGCCGCCGCCGCGATGATCGGCGCGCACCGACGGCGCGCCCGGCACCTCGCGGTCGATCCCGACACAGGGCAGGTCGAGCGTAGCCAGCGCGCTGGTAAAATCCCTGTGGGTGTTGTCTCCGGCGAACAGCAGCAATCCATCCATCCGCCGCCGGCGCACCGCGGATATGAACGCGGTTTCGCGTTCCTCGGCGTGCCGGGTTGCGCCGAGCATCAGGACGTAGCCGGCACGTTGCAATTCCTCTTCCGCGGCGTTGACCATCTCGCTGTAGAGCGGGTTGGAAATATCCGAGACCATGCAGCCGATCGTGTTGCTCGCGCGCGAGCGCAGCGCCTGCGCGGCGGAATCTGGCTCGAAGCCGAGGCGGTCCACGACGCGCATGATCCGGGCGTGCAGTTCAGGACTGATGTGCGGCTCGCGGTTCAACACCCGGCTGACGCTGCTGACCGACACGCCGGCTTGCGCGGCGACATCGCGGATGGTCGGCCGAAGGGATGGGGTCGGCTGGGTTCTGGCCATCGGTCCTGCTTGCCCGCTGTCTCGTCCCAAGTGCCCGGATTCGTTTGCATTCGAGCCCGGTCAGCTCAAAATCAGCTGATTCTGGAAACGTTATTTGAAGCACTTTACCTATTAATATTGACATCAATGGAAACATCAAGCTCAATTATGGAAACGTTTCCAAGAACAGCCCCTGACCGGGCCGGGAGGATTTTGCGTGAACGGGCAGCGCATGAAACGGCGGGTCGAAGGCAAGGTCGCGCTGGTGACCGGCGCCGCCAACGGGATCGGGCGCAGCGCCGTCGTCGTGCTGGCGCGCGAGGGCGCGAGGATCGTCGCGACCGATCTGCAGGACCAGAACGGCGAGCACCTGCTGCGCGAACTGCGATTGGCCGGATGCGAGGCGGAATATCTCCACCACGATGTGACCAGTGAGGAAGACTGGCAGTCAGTGATCGCCAAAACCAAAGCACGGTTCGGCCGGCTGGACGTGCTCGTCAACAACGCCGGGATCGGTCTCTCCAGTCCCGTCGTCAACATGTCGCTCGCCGACTGGCGACGTCAGGTTGCCGTCAATCTCGATGGCGTCTTCCTCGGCGTCAAAACCGCGCTTCCGCTGATGCGCGCAGGCGGTGGCGGCAGCATTATCAATGTTTCCTCGATTGCGGGAATCAAGGCGTCGCCAAACGTGTCCGGCTATTGTGCGACCAAGGGCGGCGTCCGTCTGTTCACAAAGTCCGTCGCGCTGGAATGCGCCGCCGCCAAGGACGGCGTGCGGGTCAACTCGCTTCACCCCGGCATCACCGAAACCGCGATCTGGGACACGCTGATCGGCACCGCCGAGGAGGGTTCGAATTCGGGGGGGCCGCGCGGCGCGACCCTGGACAAGCTGACCGAACGCGGGGTGCCGCTCGGCTTCAAGGCGATGCCGGAAGACATCGCCAACGGCATTCTGTGGCTCGCCAGCGATGAGAGCCGCTACGTCACGGGCACCGAGCTCGTGATCGACGGTGGCCGCTCGATCGGCTGACAGGAAATAGACCATGGCAACCCAGGCGAACAAGCAAGACCACACCGGGGATCGCGCCGAACGTGCGGCGGTCGAGGGCGATTATGATGCGGTCGTGGTCGGCGCAGGTTTTGGCGGTCTCTATGCGTTGCACCGCCTGCGCGAGAAGGGCCTGTCCGTGATTGGCTTCGAGGCCGCCCCCGAAGTCGGCGGCACCTGGTACTGGAACCGCTATCCCGGCGTGCGCTGCGACGTCCCGAGCCTCTATTATTCCTACACATGGTCGGAGGAGTTGCGGCGGGAGTGGCGCTGGTCGGAGAAATACGCCGCACGGCGCGAGATACTGGACTACGCCAAATACGTCGCCGATCGCTTCCGCTTGCGCGACTTGCTGCGGTTTCAGACCCGCGTCGTTTCAGCCTCCTTCGATGAAGCCAGCGGGCGCTGGCTGGTACGGACCGATCGCGGCGATGAGATCCGCGCGCGCTTCTGCATCATGGCATCAGGCGCGCTCTCGGTGCCGAACAGCCCGAAGACGCCGGGGCTGGAGAGTTTTCGCGGTCCGATCTACCACACTGCCCGCTGGCCGGAACAGGAGGTCGACTTCTCTGGTCTGCGCGTCGGCGTCGTCGGCACGGGGTCATCGGGCGTGCAGGCGATTCCCCTGATCGCGGAAGCCGCCAAACACGTCGTGGTGTTCCAGCGCACACCGAACTTCTCCGTGCCCGCGCGCAACCGCGCGCTTCAGGACGAGGACTTCAAGCAGTTTGATGCGGCTTTCCCGGCCTATTGCGAGAGCCTCGCAAGTCCGAATGCCGGCCGCGTAAACTCTTCCGCGTTCGAGGCGCCGATACCCTCGCGCGACGAACAATGGCGGCGCTACGAGGAGCTCTGGCAGGAAGGTGGCGGCGGGTTTTTGCTGTCGTTCCCGAATCTCCTGACCCACGAGGCCGTCAACGACGTCGCTTGCGATTTCGTGCGCGAGAAGATCCGCCAGATCGTCAAAAATCCCAAAACCGCCGCGGCGCTGAGCCCCTCGGGATATCCCTTGGGCGTCAAGCGCATCTGTGTCGATACGAACTATTACGAGACCTTCAACCGCGACAATGTCGAACTGGTGAATCTGAAGGAAGAGCCGCTCGAGGCGCTGACGGCCGACGGCGTAAAGACCTCGGCGCGCCAGTTTGATCTGGACGCGCTGGTGTTCGCGACCGGCTTCGACGCCATCACCGGTGCGCTGTTCGCGATGGACATTCGCGGACGAAATGAGCTGCGTCTGCAGGACGCCTGGGCCGAGGGACCGCGCGCCTATCTCGGCATCGCCGTGGCTGACTTTCCCAACCTGTTCATCATCACCGGCCCCGGCAGCCCGTCGGTGATCGGCAACATGATCAACGCCTGCGAACAGCATGTCGATTGGCTGACCGATTGCATCGACCATATGCGCGCGCAGGATTTTCGGATCATCGAGCCCGATCCCGCAGCCGAGCGCGCCTGGATGACGCATGTCGCCGAGATGGCCGAACGCACGTTGTTTCCGAAAGCGGACTCCTGGTACCTCGGCGCGAACATCGCCGGGAAACCGCGCGTCTTCATGCCCTATGTCGGGGAAGGCTACCGGCACCGCTGCGCGCAGATCGCCGCGCGTGGCTACGAGGGTTTTCGCCTGACCTGAGGCGCGGAAGCGGAAACAACATCAGGCGCGGCGATCCGCAAGAAGCGGGCGAACGCCGCCGACAACGGAGGTAACATGAGCCGCATTTTTGGCGCCGTCTGTCAGAACGGATATGTGGTGCGCGACATCCGCGCCGCGATGGATCACTGGATCAACGTGATGGGCGTCGGGCCCTGGTTCTACATCGACCGGGTCAAGACCGACTATTTCCGCCACCGCGGTGTCGAGTCCGGCGTGGAGATGAGCATCGCGCTCGCCAATTCCGGCGATCTTCAGATCGAACTGATCCAGCAACGGAATGACGCGCCGTCCATGTACAGGGAGTTTCTCGATTCCGGGCGCGAAGGCATGCAGCACATGTCGTACTGGACGAGGGACTATCAGGCTCTCTACGACCGCGCGTTGTCGCTGGGCTACAAGGTTGGGCACGAGGGGCAGATCGGCGGCGAGCAGGGCCGCTTCTGCTATTTCGATACGGAATCCCATCCCGGCACCATTGTGGAGATCTCCGACATCAGCGGCGGCAAGGGACGCTTCTTCGAGCACATCAAGCAGATCGCGGCCACCTGGGACGGCTCCGATCCGATCCGTGACGTCAGAGCTCGCTGATCTACCGGTCAACGTCGAAAAAAACAGCAAACACAAGGAGACGCACATGGCCAGATTACCCCTGATCGACCCCGAGAAGACCAGCGGCGACACCCGCACGGCGTTCGACAGGATGCCGGTCAAGCTGAATATCTTCCGGATGCTGGCGCATGCCGAGACCAATTTCATTCCCGCGATGCGGTTCGCCAATTCCATCCTGCACAAGCAGAAGCTCAGCCACGTCAATCGCGAATTGCTGATTCTCCAGGCCGCGCAGCGGGAAGGCGGTGCCTATGAGTGGCGCCAGCACGTCCCGATCGCGCTCGGGCTCGGCGTCACGCAGCCGCAGATCGACTGCATCGAACAGGGCAATTACGCCGACGCCGCGTTCAATGCAGCGGAACAGGCGCTGCTGGCTTTCGGCCGGGAAGTGGTCGACAATGTGCGTGTGCCTGAGCCGGTGTTTGCCGGGATGCGCGCGCATTTCGGCGAGCAGGAAATCGTCGAATCGATCATGACGATCGGGTTCTACATGATGATGGCGCGCCTGACCGAGGCGACCGAGACCGACCTCGACCCTGCCGCCGGGATGACCGTTTACGAGAGCAGCAAGCGCGGGAAGGCCGCCTCTGCGGATTGACCGCGCCCTCGGCACCAGCGATCATCGCGACCGGTTTGAACGGCAGGCGGAGCGGTTGCGATGAGCGAGTTGCCGGAGAAGGATGGCCCGCGATCCCTGAGCGAGATCGCCAGCTACCACGCCCACATCTATTACGATCCGGCGACGACGCGGGGCGAGGCCGAGCAATTGCGCGGCTGGATGGGCGAGCGCTTTTCAGTGACGCTCGGCCGGTGGCATGACGTCAAGGTCGGTCCCCACGATCAGGCGATGTACCAGGTGGCCTTTGCCAAAGAGGTGTTCCCTGAACTGGTGCCCTGGCTGATGCTCAATCATGGCAGGTTGAGCGTCCTGGTCCATCCGAACACGACCAATCCGCGCCGCGACCATCTTGCCGATCCGATCTGGATCGGGCCCGCGCTATCCGTGCATGCGGACAAGCTGCCGGAACACTCGGAGATGGAGCAGGCGCCGGCACCGAATACCAGCCCGACGCTCCGACCCTGAGCGTGCCTGTCACACCCGGAACCGGCGGCTGTTTACCAAGATTGCCCGGGTCGCCGCGGATTCGATTGATGACCATAGCCGTGGTCCGGTGTCTCGATTATGCCTTACTTTGAATTGCATTATATTTGGGCTTATTCGGTGAATCCCTTGCGGAATCAGGTCTGATTCCGAAGCGCCGAGCCGGGGACGGATGGATTACAGGACCACGAGTGCAGCCGGGCAAGCGTCGAGCCGCGGCTTTCCATGGGTCGGCAAGGCCGCCTTCGCCGCTGCCTTGCTCGTGGTGACGTCGGCGCTGGCCGCCTGGTCGATGAATGTTGATCTCGTTGCCTGGCTACGAAATCTGCAAACCGCGAACAGCGCCGGCGCATTCTCGTTCGATGACAGGTTCGGATCGGGCGCGGCGCGCAACGCGCCGTCGATCAGGTATCCCTCGCGTCCTGTCTTCCGTCCGGCGCGAACGGATTTCGACGCCGAGTTCGGTCACATCGAAAGCCAGCTGGCCGAGCAGTCGCCGGATGCGCAGGCCGACCAGCCCGCAGCGCCAGCCGGGCCTGCGATTCCGCTGCCGAGGTCGCGGCCCGCCGAAGCCAGTCTGGCGCTGAGGGTTGATCCGTCGCCGCCACCGCCGGCGCGGTCGGACGACCGGACCATGTTCCAGAAGCTTGCCGATATGGTGCCGATGCGTTTCTCGCTGGCGTCCCTGACGCCGGGCGACGGTCTGTTCGGCAACAAGCCTGATCTTGGCGCGCTCGGATATGACAACTTTACCGCGGTCTACGACATCTCGGCGCGGACCGTTTACATGCCGAACGGCGTCAAGCTCGAGGCGCATTCAGGCCTCGGCGGCCTGATGGACAACCCCGCTTCTGTCAGCATGCGCATGGTCGGCGCGACGCCGCCGAACGTCTATGATCTGAAGCCGCGGGAGAAGCTGTTTCATGGTGTCGCCGCACTTCGCATGACGCCGGTGGGCGATGCCGACACCCTCGGACGAACCGGATTGCTGGTGCACTCCTACTTGCTCGGGCCCAATGGCGATTCCAACGGCTGCGTCTCGATCAAGGAGTACGACAAGTTCCTGCAGGCTTATCGAAACGGGCAGGTGAAGCGCCTCGTCGTGGTGCCGAGCCTGAGCGAGGGCTTGACCGCGTCGCGGCGTTCGACGTCGCCATCATGACTGCGAACAACGTCTCCAATTCCGACACGCCGCTGCGGGCCACGTTCAAGATCAGTTTGAACGGCAAGACGGTATCGATCGGTACCGTCGGCCAAGCCTATCAGTTTATCACCAATCTGAGCTCGGTCGAATGGATCGAGTTCAAGTCGTTGCACGCCGATGCGGTCCGTACGCTGCAAGGCGCCGCGGAAAATGCGATGCTGACGGTGCAGGCGACCGCCGCGTTGCGCGCGCTGTTCGTTCGCGCCAAGCTGCTTTGACGATAGTTCGATAAGAGCTATCATTTTCGTTGGGCCATTTCGCGCGGCGTGGCCAGTCATTTCAAATCTATTTTTCTCAAGGTGGCAGCTGCATGAGTCTGGGTGACATTCGCAATCTCGATTACACGGTTCTGCTTTGTTCGAACATGCAGGAGACCAAGCAGTTCTATCTCGACGTGATGGGCTTTCCGCTCGCTCACGACAGTGAGAACTGGGTCAGCTTTCAGGTCGGGTCCGCGCTGCTCACCTTAAGGCCGCGCGGTCCCTGGGCTGCGTGGCACGATGGTCCGTTTCCCCCCGGCTCGGCTGCGGTCCAGCTCGCCTTCCGGGTTGCGCCGCATCTGATCGATTCCTGTTATGCGACGTTGCAATCCAAGGGGGTAACGATCCTGAGCCCGCCCCGGGATATACCGAGCTGGCACCATCGCGCGCTGTTCTTCCGCGACCCCGAGGGAAATGTCATCGAGATCTACGCCGAGGTTTGAGTACGAGGGGAAGCGCCCTCGCTGATTTCCTTGCGCACGATAGCGGCCGCATCGCACATCGCCTTCAGCTTTCCGAACGCGACGTGGCGCGGCATGTATTTCATGCCGCAATCGGGCGCCACCACCAGACGTTCGGCCGCGACATGTTTGAGGCCGTTGCGGATGCGGTCGGCGACGATGGCGGCCGTCTCGATTTCGGGATTACCCAAATCAAGCACGCCCAGCATGATCTTCTTCGATGAGAGATCCTTGAGTACACCGAGATCGAGCCTCGGCTGCGCGGCCTCGATCGAAATCTGTTCGGCGCAGGTGTCGGCGAGTTCGGCGAGGAACGAATAACCCGCCGGCTTGGTCGAACCCGGCACGACCGCGGCATAGCCGAAGCACAGATGCACGACCGTCGGCACGGTGATGCCGGCCAATGCGCGGTTGATGGCCTTGACGGCATAGCGCCTTGCGAGGTCCGGATTGTTGCGCACCCAGGGCTCGTCGAGCTGGATCACGTCGGCACCGGCCTTTTGCAGATCCAGCGCTTCGGCGTTGACGGCCTCCGCAAACGCCATCGCGAGTTCTTCGTCGTCCTTGTAGAACTCGTTCCTGGCCTGCTGGCTCATCGTGAACGGGCCGGGCAGGGTGATCTTGGCCGCGCGGTCGGTGTTCTTGCGCAGGAATTCCATATCGTGGAGCTCGACCGGTCCTTTGCGCTTCACCGGGCCGACCACACGCGGCACCGGTGTTTGCGTCCCGTTCCGCGCAGAGATCAAGGCGGGGTTGTCGGCGTCGATACCCTCAAGTGCGGTCGCAAACCGGTTGGAATAGCTTTCGCGGCGGATTTCGCCGTCGGTGACCACGTCGATGCCGGCGCGCTCCATGTCTCTGATGGCAACGATGGTGGCGTCGTCCTGCGCTTCCTGCAGATGCTCCGGCGGCAGCCGCCACATCGCATGCATGCGCGTACGCGGTACGGATTTCGACAGCATCGCGCGGTCGACCAGCCATTCCGGCTGCGGATAGCTTCCGACCACGGTGGTCGGCAGCAGATGCCTTGGCAGGTTCATCACGGCCTCCTTGCTCTTGTTGTTATCGCGTCGCCAGCGTTTTCAAGCGAAGCATGCCTCGGATTTGATCCGGGGGTGGATTCCGGTTCGCGTGAAGAAAACGCGTCAAACGGATAAAGCCTCGGGCCGCGCGAGTGGGTCCTCTTGCAGGCGGTGGCGATCGTGGCTTTTGACCTCATGGATGTCATCATAATTGGCCAATCGGATGCCTGGATAGGGCTTAGTGTCGCTTCGCGCCGCGAGAACGGGAGAAAACCGTCGACTTCCGATCGCAACAGGAACAGAGTCGTTTTGCCGCTGCTCGTCGCAATCCGTCGGGTTGGCGCGGTGGATAGGGTGGATCGGTTTTGACGACCTCACGTGATCAATAAACGGCAACCGGCGCGTCTGCCAAAGGCGGTGTCGGCATGACCACGCCCTGGTGGCAGAATGGCGTGATCTATCAAATCTACCCGCGTTCCTTTCAGGACACCAACGGTGACGGCATAGGCGACCTCAGAGGGATCGAGCAGCGGCTCGATTATCTTGTCAGCCTTGGCGTCGATGCGATCTGGATCTCCCCGATCTATCCGTCGCCGATGGTTGATTTCGGCTATGACGTTGCGGACTATTGCGACGTCGATCCACGCTTTGGGACGCTGGCAGACTTCGACGACGTCCTGATGCAAGCCCATCGGCGGGGGCTCAAGGTTCTGCTCGACTTCGTGCCCAACCACACGTCCGACCAGCATCCATGGTTCGTCGAGAGTCGCGCCTCGCGGCAAAATCAGAAAAGAGATTGGTACATCTGGCGCGATGCTGCGGCTGACGGCGGACCGCCCAATAACTGGATCAGCGATTTCGGCGGCTCGGCCTGGGAAAGGGACGAAACCACCGGACAATATTACTACCACGCCTTCCTGAAGGAGCAGCCGGATCTCAACTGGCGTCATCCAGCCGTGCGGGCGGCGATGTATGACGTGATGCGTTTCTGGTTCGACCGCGGCGTCGACGGCTTCCGCATCGACGTGCTCTGGCACATGGTGAAGGCCGCAGACTTCCCGCACAATCCGCCCAACCCGGCCTATCGGCCCGAAATGGGTGAAATGCACCGCCTGCTTCAACTCCATTCCACAGACCAGCCCGAGGTGCACCGGATCGCCGCCGAAATGCGTGAAATCGCCGACGGCTATGGTGCCAGGGGGCAGGGCGAACGGGTTCTGATCGGTGAGATCTACCTGCCGGTCGATCGTCTGATGCACTATTACGGCGGTGAGCACCCGGAGGTGCACTTGCCCTTCAATTTCCAGCTCATCGATGCGCCGTGGCGGGCGCGCTCGCTGGCGGCTGTCATCACCAGCTATGAGGCAGCGCTCCCGCAGGGTGGTTGGCCAAACTGGGTGCTCGGCAACCATGACCGGCCGCGCGTTGCGGCCAAGCGCGGGCAGGCCCAGGCCGGCGTCGCGGCGGTGCTGTTACTGACGCTCCGAGGCACACCCACGCTCTACTATGGCGACGAACTTGGTTTGAGCGATGTCATGATCGAAGCATCGCAAGTACGGGATCCGCGCGAGTTGCGTGAGCCCGGTCTGGCGTTGGGCCGGGATCCCGTGCGCACGCCGATGCCATGGGATGACAGCGAAAATGCCGGCTTCACCACAGCGAATCCGTGGCTGCCGCTCAATGCCGACTGGCCGACGCGCAACGTGGCGCGGATGTCGGAGGAATCTCAATCCATCCTGACACTTTATCGTCGCTTGCTTGCGCTCAGGCGCAATCGCCGCGCTTTGTCGATCGGCGACTTCGCTCTGTTGAATGTGGAAGAGGAAATGCTGGTTTACGAACGCCGGCAGGATTCGGAGCGGCTGATTGTGGCGCTCAACCTCGGCGCACAGTCGCATCGACTGCCGTTGCCGGATTGGGGGCGCGGGAGCCGGGTGCTCCTGTCCACGGTCGCGGATGCGGCGCTGGTCGAAGGCGGCACCCTCCTGCTAGGGTCGAATGAAGCTGTCGTGCTCGAGGCCGGATAGCCCACAGCAGAGAAGGATGATCACGTGCGCATTGCCATGCTGGCGCCGATCTCCTGGCGTACACCGCCGCGCCATTACGGCCCCTGGGAGCAGGTGACGAGTCTCTTGACCGAGGCCCTGGTCGCGCGCGGTGTCGACGTCACCCTGTTCGCCACCAAGGACAGCAGGACGGCAGGCAAGCTCGATGCCATCTGCCCTGCGCCCTATTCCGAGGATCCCGCGATCGACGCAAAGGTGTGGGAGATGCTCCATGTCGCCCACGTCTTTGAGCAGGCTGGTCAGTTCGACTTGATTCACAATCAGGCCGATTTCGTCCCGCTCGCCTTCTCGCGGCTGGTCGGAACCCCTGTCGTAACGACGATCCACGGTTTCTCTTCCGCGCGCATCCTGCCCGCCTACAAGGAATACGAAGAACGCGTCCACTATGTTGCCATCAGCGACGCCGATCGCCATCCGGACCTGCGCTATGCCGCAACAATCCACCATGGCATCCCGCTGGAGGATTTCCCCTTCGACCCGCACGGCAGCGAAGATCTGCTCTTCTTCGGCCGCATTCACCCGGACAAGGGGGCGGCTGAAGCGATCGCTGCGGCAGATCGATCCGGCCGGAAATTGATCATGGCCGGCATCGTCCAGGACCAGAATTACTACGACGAGCAAGTAGCGCCCGCACTCGACGACGAATCCGTGGTCTATCTTGGCCCGGTTGGCGGAACGGTACGCGCGAAGACTCTGGGCTCCGCACGCGCGCTGCTCCACCTCATCAATTTCGACGAGCCGTTCGGTCTGTCGGTGGTAGAAGCGCTCGCCTGCGGAACGCCGGTTATCGCCCGCAACCGCGGATCGATGCCCGAACTCATAGATGATGGCGTGACCGGATTTCTGGTCGACAGCCTCGATGCGGCGGTAGATGCGATAGCTCGCATCGACGAGATCGATCGCGCTGCTTGCCGTGCTGCGGTATCGGCCCGTTTCACGGTAGACCGCATGGCCGATAGATATCTGGGCCTGTACCGATCAATCCTCGGCTAAGAACCGGGGCCTGCAGCCCGGGCAGTCACTCCGCCGCCAGATTGTAGTCGTGGCGCAGTGCCTTCTGGATGTCGAGCGCGGCGCGTGCCGCCGCGTTGGCATCGGCCTCGCCAGCGGACACCACGCACATCGACCAATTGTTCTCAGCCCGCTCATCCGTGGCGCGATTGATGGCGATCCTGCGAACGCTGGAGCAGCCGGGTTGATTGCGGAGCTCTGCCAACGCATGCGCCTGCAAGTCTTGTATCGAAAGCAGGATCTTCGCCATGCAGATCTTTACCTGTGCGGGGGCCTTACTTCGCAGATTTCGCGATCTTGTGTTCGAGGTGGCCGGTCTCGTAATCCCGGCGAAGCTGGCTCAACGAGGTCTCGTTGAGCTGAAGCAAAACGTCGCTCAGCTTCTCGGTCGCGGGATAACCGGCGGCGAATCCCTGTCCGTAAATCTTGCGAAACGTGCCAACCAGCGTGGCGCCGTGCTTGTGGCTGATTTCGCCATCGTGGTTGCGGTGGCGATTGTCGAGACCTGTCTTGCTCATGTCGCGCTCCCTTTGCCCTTGCCGACAGCATCCTCCCGCCGGGACCAAAGGGCAACCAATGTCTTGAGCCGCGGTCTTGAGCCGCTGTCTTGAGCCGCTGTCTTGGGTTCGGTGTCTGTCGCCGGCTGACCGGGATGTGCATCCGTGGCCGCCAATGCCCAAAGGCGAAGCAGCGGTCCGGGGAACTACCTACGAAGGTCGGGAAATCTTAGCCGCTCATTATTCTTAAGCCCGATTCATTCCTTGTTTACCGCTTTTCATAACCCTGGTTTGGCGGCGAAACGTCAACTTGCTCCGCGACATAGGGGATCGATGATGTTGCGTACCAATTTGGCGCGCATGTTTGGAGCGCTCAGCGCCACCAATGAAGCCATCCTGCGGGCTAAATCGGAGGATGAGCTTTTTCAAAGGGTTTGCGACGCTGCGGTGTTTGGCGGCAAGTTCCTCGGCACGGGCATGCTGCTCGCCGACGGCAGCGGTTGTTTGCGTTGTGTTGCCGGCGCCGGCCTTGGGGTCGATACGCTGAAGAACGCCGACAATTTCAGTTCGGTACACGAGGATTCGGACGATGGAACGGGCCTGGCCCCGTCCGCATTTCGCACCGGACGCTCGTTCGTCACCAACGACTATCTCAACGACGAACGGACCAGGCGCTGGCATGCCCAGGCGCGTCAGGTCGGAGCCCGGTCGGCCGCCGCCGTGCCGATCAAGCGGCACGGAAAACCGATCGGCGTGCTGCTGTTTTATCTGGAACAAGCCGACGCGCTGAACGATGAAACGGTCGGCCTGCTCGAGCGCATGGCCGAAAACGCCTCCTTTGCACTGGACAATTTTGACCGCGACAATTCCACGGCGCGTATCACCCGGATGTTCGCCGCGCTCACCGCGACCAACGAAGCAATCATGCGGGCGCGCTCGGAAGACGAGATGTTCACGCGCGTTTGTGAGGCCGCCGTCGAGCAGGGAAAACTGCTGGGCACCGCCATCTTCTTGCCCGAGCCGGACACCACCTGGTTCAGGCTGGCCGCGCAGGCGAGCGTCTATCCCGAAATCACCGCGAGCCTGCGTTTCTCCTGCGATCCCGCGATCCCGCAAGGACAAGGCATGGGCGGGACGGCATTCCGGACAGGCAAGCCTTGTCTTAGCAATGACGTACCCAACGATCCGCGCTCGCGCCCGTGGTTGCCGCTGGTGGAAAAAGCAGGGCTGGCGGCGTGCGCGGTGTTCCCGCTGTTCGCCGGCGCCAGGACTGTCGGGGTCATGTACTTCTTCTTCGGCGGTGGCGACCGGCTCGATGACGAGATGACCGCCCTGATGGGGCGGATCGTCGAAAACGTCTCGTTCGGGCTGGATGTGCTGACGCAGGAGGCCGAGCGCAGCGCTGCCGAAAGGCAGAAGGAGCGGATTGCGCGCCTGCTGGCCGCCTTGGGCGCCACCAACGAAGCGATCATGCGGGCAACCACGCGCGAGGAGCTGTTCCGGCGGGTATGCGAAGCAGCGGTGCTGGGCGGTGATTTCACCTCCACGGTCATTGCGCTGGCGCGCCCCGACAGCGAGTTTCTGGAGGTGGTCGCGGCAGCGGGTCCCGGACGGGATCGCGTAATCGATATCCGCTTGTCCGCGCATGCGCATCACCCGGAAGGACAGGGCGTTACCGGCATCGCGATGCGTACGCGCAAGGCGTGCATCAGCAATGACTATCTCGCCGACTTTCCGGTGAACAGCCACTTTTACAATCGCGCCAAGGACCGTGCGACCATGTCGGGCGCGGCATTGCCGCTGATGCGCGGCGGAGAGGCGCTTGGCGCGCTGTTGTTTCTGTCCAGGGAACACAACGCATTCACGCCTGAATTGACCGAGCTGCTGCAGCGTCTTGCCGACAATGTCGCGTTCGCACTGGAGAATTTTGAGCGCGCCGACGCGAAAACGATCGCGGATCAGCGCATCGAATATCTCGCCTCCCACGACAGCCTCACTGATCTGCCGAACCGCGAGTCGTTCAACCAGCTGTTGCACTTTGCAATCGAGTCGGCGCGGCGCCAGGATCGCCGATTGGCCGTGTTGTTCATCGATCTCGACCGCTTCAAGGTCATCAACGATTCGCTCGGCCATGACGCCGGCGACCGGCTGTTGACCGAGATCGGCGCCCGGCTGCGGCGCAGCGTGCGCGCTTGCGACGTCGTCGCCCGGCTTGGCGGTGACGAGTTCGTCCTTATTCTGGAGGATGTCTCGGGGCGGGAGGGCGTCGAGGGCGTCGCGCGAGACCTGCTGAGGATTTTGAGTGAGCCCATCCAGCTCAGCGGCCACGAATGCAACGTCACCGCCTCGATTGGCGTGGCGATCTATCCTGCTGATGGCACCGACATTCAGACCCTGACCGCGAATGCCGACACGGCGATGTATCTCGTCAAGGGCGATGGCAAGGACGGATTCAGGTTTTTCACCCGCGACACCAGGACCCAGCCCATCGAGCGGCTCACGATGGAAACCAACCTCCGGCATGCGCTGGAGCGCAACGAGCTGCTGCTGCATTATCAACCCAAGATCGATCTGAACACCGGCGAGATCACCGGCGTCGAGGCGCTGCTGCGCTGGCGCGCTCCGGACGGAGCCATGCTGCCGCCGTGCGAGTTCATTCCGCTTGCCGAAGAAACCGGCCTGATCGTTCCGATCGGCCGTTGGGTGCTCAGGGAAGCCTGCGCGCAGAACATGATTTGGCAACGCCAGGGGATGCGGTCGGTCTCGATGGCGGTCAACCTTTCCCCGCGCCAGTTCGTCGACGAGCGCCTGTTACAGGACATCGATGCAGCGCTGGCGATCAGCGGCATGCCGCCGAACCTGCTCCAGCTCGAGGTCACCGAAAGCATGGTGATGCAGAACGTGGCGCGTGCCGTGCGTGTGCTGGACGGGATCGAGGGGCGTGGCATTCATATCGCCATCGACGATTTCGGCACCGGTCACTCCTCGATGTCGCTGATGAAGCAATTCCCGATCGACACCATCAAGATCGATCGATCCTTCGTTCGCGACCTCGCGGAGGACATGGAAGACCAGGCGATCGCGCAAGCCATCATCAGCATGGGCAAGGCACTCGGCATGACCGTCGTGGCCGAGGGCGTGGAGACCATCGAGCAGCAGGCGTTTTTGCGCCGGCACGGCTGCGACGAGATGCAGGGCTACCTGTTCAGCAAGCCGCTGCCGCCGGGCGGCATTGCCGATCTGCTGCGGCCGCATACGGCGTCTCCGCCGCTCCAGCCGGACGCCGATGGTGAAGCCAAAGCAGCAGAGCTTGTGATCGACCAGTAAGGTCAGGGGCCCGCTGCCCCTCGGGCGCGGCAGCTCCGATTGTTCTGGCCAAATCGCCTTCTTTGCCGGCGGGGTCCGGCCGCGGAACCTTGCTCGGTGCCGAAGGGGCGACATCACATTCAGTAGTGACAAGCCCCCGGCCTTCGGGTAGATATTTCGCATGCGAACTAAATTCCAAAAGCGCGTCCACAAGTGACCTCCCGCCCGGACCGCCGGCTGGTCTTCCTGCTCAACGTCGCGCAGCGCCGGCTGCAGCGATGGGTCGCGGCGAAGACAGAGAGGAACGGGGTGACGGCCGCGCAGTCCGGCTTGCTCTTTATCCTCGGTCAACGCGACGGGGCGCTGATGGGCGAGGCGGGTGCGGCGCTGGACCTCGGTCCGCCCGGCATCAGCGGCCTGGTGGACCGGATGACGGCGGCTCGCCTGATCGAGCGGCGCGCCGATCCGGATGACGGCCGCGCGTGGCGGCTTTGGCTGACGCCGGTCGGTCGCGTGGCACTGGCGCAGTCGAAGGCCGGGCTTGCCGAAATCAACGCACGCCTCGCCGAGGGATTCACCGACGCCGAAATCGAAATCGTCGCGCGCTGGCTCACCAGTTTTCAAACCAAGTTTCCAAGAGGAGAAGTGCAATGACCGAACACATCAAAATCGAAAACGACGGCGGCATCCTGATTCTGACAATGGCGCGGCCCGACAAGAAGAACGCGCTGACAAACGCGATGTACGGCGCGCTGGCGGACGCGATCCAGGTTGCGGAGACCGATCCCGCCGTCCGCGTGGTCCTGATCCGGGGCGAAGGCGACATGTTCACTGCTGGCAACGACGTGGGCGAGTTCGCGGCGATTGCCACCGGCCAGATGCAGGGCGAGCGCCACGTCAGCCGCTTCCTGAAATCGCTCGCCCAATCCAGCCGCCCGCTGGTTGCCGCGGTCCAGGGACGCGCCGTCGGCGTCGGGACCACGATGCTGCTTCATTGCGATCTGGTGGTGCTGGCCGAAAACGCGCTGCTTTCAACGCCGTTCGTCAATCTGGCACTGGTGCCGGAAGCCGCATCCAGCCTGCTGATGCCGCTTCGGATCGGCTATGCGCGCGCCTTTGAGATGTTTGCGCTCGGCGAACCCGTGAATGCTGCTTCCGCGCTGGCGTGGGGCATTGCCAACCGCGTCGTGCCGCTCGACCGGCTCGATGCCGAGGCAAAGGCGCTTGCGGGACGCCTCGCCAGGCAACCGGCCGGTGCCGTCAGCACGACCAAGCGGCTGATGCGCAATCCCGAGGTGTTGATGGCGCAGATACTGGCAGAGAGTGAACGGTTCGCGGAACGGTTGAAGACGATGGAGGCGCGCGAAGCCTTCACGGCATTCGCCGAGCGCCGCCCGCCGGATTTCTCTAATCTTGCGGCAACTTGACCCTATCGGACGCCCCCGCTACCTCTTTTCCCTAGCAGGCGGCCCGTGTGGCGATGCATCCGAATGGTGCATCGCCCGCAACCATCCCACATCATCATTGTGATGGGAGGCGTGCCGGGCGCGCGCGGGGGAAACCAATGAGCAATAATAATGACGCTGCCGAATTCGATTACGTCATCGTCGGTGCCGGCTCGGCCGGCTGCGTGCTCGCCAATCGGCTGAGCGCGGACGGCAAGCATTCGGTGTTGTTGCTGGAGGCCGGACCAAAGGACAGCAATCTCTGGATCCACGTGCCGCTCGGCTACGGCAAGCTGTTCAAGGAAAAATCCGTCAACTGGATGTACCAGACCGAGCCCGAGCCGGGCTTGAACGGCCGGCAGGTGTTTCAGCCGCGTGGCAAAGTGCTGGGCGGCTCGAGCTCGATCAACGGTCTGCTCTATGTGCGTGGTCAGCACGAGGATTACGATCGCTGGCGCCAGCGCGGCAATGCCGGCTGGGGCTATGACGACGTGCTGCCCTATTTCAAGAAGGCCGAGAACCAGCAGCGCGGCGGCGACAAGTATCACGGCACAGGTGGCCCGCTGCCGGTGTCGGATTGGCGCCATGCCGATCCGCTGTCGGAAGCCTTCGTGGTCGCGGCGGCCGAGGTCGGCATACCCACCAACCCCGATTTCAACGGCGCGACCCAGGAAGGCGCTGGATTTTTCCAGACCACGACGCGGCGCGGCCGCCGCGCCAGTACGGCTTTCTCCTATCTTCGCCCCGCCAGGAATCGCAGCAATCTGCACATCGAAACCTCGGCGCTGGCGCAGCGCATTTTGTTCGAAGGCCGCCGCGCCAAAGCGGTCGAGTACAAGCAGGAAGGCCGCGTGCGCACGGCGCGGGCGCGCAGGGAAATCCTGGTCTCCAGCGGCGCATACAATTCGCCGCAATTGTTGCAGCTCTCCGGCGTCGGACCTGCGGATCTCCTGAAGAGCCACGGCATCGAGGTCGTGCTCGATGCGCAAGGCGTCGGCAACGATCTGCAGGATCATTTGCAGGTTCGGCTGGTGACGCGTTGCGCCCAATCCATCACGCTGAACGACATCGTCAACAATCCGGTTCGGCGGGTGATGGCCGGTCTGCAATATGCGGCGTTCCGCAAGGGCGCGCTGACGATCGCGGCCGGTACCTCGGGCGCGTTCTTCAAGACCAATCCGCGGCTGGCCTCGCCCGACATCCAGATTCACTTCCTGCCGTTCTCGACCGACAAGATGGGCGAGAAGCTGCATGCGCAATCGGGCTTCACGGCCTCGGTCTGCCAGCTGCGCCCCGAAAGCCGCGGCTCGCTGCGCATCAAGAGCGCGGACCCGAGCGTGGCGCCGGAAATCCGCATCAATTATCTTGCGACCGAAACCGACCGCCGCGCCTTCATCGACGGGATAAGGATATTGCGCAAGATTCTCGCGGCCCCCGCGCTAAAGCCGTTTGCGGTCGGCGAGGTCGATCCCGGGCCGAAGGTCGCGAGCGACGACGAGTTGCTGGATTTCTGTCGCCGTACCGGCAGCACGGTCTATCATCCGACCTCAACCTGCCGGATGGGCAACGATCCCTTGGCGGTGGTCGATCAGCGCCTGAAAGTGCGCGGCATCGAGGGCCTGCGCGTGGTCGATGCCTCCATCATGCCGGACCTGATGTCCGGCAATACCAACGCGCCCACCATCATGATCGCCGAAAAAGCCTCGGACATGATTTTGGAGGATGCGAGGTAGGGGCTCCGCTGTCATCATCCGCGAAGGCGGATGATCCAGTACGCCGTGACATCTCGGCTCTTACGCACGCCGGTGATTACTGGATGCCCGCCTTCGCGGGCATGACAATTACCCCTTATACGCCCGCACCCGCTTCAGCATCTGCTCGACATGGGCGATCGGCGTTTCCGGCTGGATGCCGTGGCCGAGATTGAAGATCAGCCGGCCGCTTGCGTAATTCGCCAGCACGTCGTCAACAGCGCGATCGAGCGCCGCACCGCCGGCGATCAGCGCCAGCGGATCGAGATTGCCCTGCACGGCCACGCGGTTCTGCACGCGCTCGCGGATCAATGACGGCTCCGCCGCCCAGTCGATGCTGACGGCATTGACGGCGGTCGCTTCGACGTAAGCAGGCAGCAGCGCGCCGGCGCCACGGGGAAAACCGATGATCTTGGCATCGGGCACTTGCGCGCGCACGCCCGCGACGATGCGCTTTGCCGGTTCGATCGACCAGCGCTGGAATTCGCGCGGCGGCAGCACGCCGGCCCAGGTGTCGAAGATCTGCAGCACGTCGGCGCCGGCCTTGAGCTGGCCGAGCAGATACTGGATCGAATTCTCGACCAGCACGTCGATGATCTTCGAAAACGCCTCGGGATGGCGATAGGCCATCATCCGGGCCGGCGCCTGGTCCGGCGTGCCCTGGCCTGCGACCATGTAGGTCGCCACCGTCCACGGCGCGCCGCAGAAGCCGATCAGCGCGATGTTGGGATCGAGCTCACGGCGAACGCGGCGCAGTGCTTCATACACCGGTTCGAGTTTGCTGAAGTCGGCGTGTGTGGCCAGGCTCGTCACCTGCTCCGGCGTATCCAGGGGGTCGAGCCGCGGACCTTCGCCGGCCTCGAAGCGTACGGAACGACCGAGCGCGTAGGGGATGACGAGAATGTCGGAAAAGATGATTGCAGCATCGAAGTTGAACCGGCGGATCGGCTGCAGCGTCACTTCGGCGGCGTATTCCGGCGTGAAGCACAGATCGAGAAAGCCGCCGGCCTTGGCGCGCAGTTCGCGATACTCGGGCAAATAACGCCCGGCCTGCCGCATCATCCAGACCGGCGGCACGTTCTGCCGATGGCCGGACAACACGTCGAGAAACGGCTTCTGGGATATCTGGGTCAACGAAAGGTTCCTGCAAGAACGGCTGATATTGATGCCTCTGATAACAGCAGGTTCCAGCTTGGCCAAGGCGAGATATGGAACAGGCGCAAATCCGGGGCGTTATCTCGGCAATGGAGGAACCACATGGCTGAGAAATTCAATCCCGCGGCGCATGACAAGCACGCCGAGAACCCTCGTGACGCGCTGTTGGCCGATCGGGAAATGCGCGAGAAACTCGATGCCGGGCTGGAAGGCAGTTTTCCGGCGTCGGACCCCGTGAGTGCCGCGCAACCGGCGAAGACGAAACCAGACGGCGACCGCGCGAACCAGTCGCTCCTGGACTAAGGTGCTCGCGGTTTTCCGCTAGCACGTTTTGGCGGGTGCGGTGATGAAGACTGAATTCAACCATGCCGCCAATAACTCGCCGCGTAGCGGCAGTTCGAAGAAAGTCACGCCCGTGGTTTGGGCCGTGATCGTCGCCGCCATGATCGCGCTCGCGATCTGGTTTGGCATGCGCGCGTAGTGCCATTGCAGCGCGCGTGATTGCGCCGGAACGATTCATATCACCGCGAATTGCTCCAGATAAATTCACAGAGAGGAACATGCGATGATCAAGCATCTTGTAATGGCTGCCGTCGCGGTAGCCGGAATTTCCTTCGTTCAGCCGGTAAGTGCGCAGGATGTGGGCGTCGGCGTTGGCGTTGGACCGGGAGGCGCTGGCGTCACCGTCGGCCGCGTCGACCGTGACCGCTATCGCGACCGTGAGGTGATCCGTGAACGTGAGTACCGTGATCGCGACGAGACCGTCGTTATCAAGCGCAAGCGCGATTACGATCCTGACCGCAAGGTCATCATCGAGCGCGAACGCTATTAATCAGCGTTGAGTTTGTCGAAGCGGCCTCCTGGTGGAGGCCGCTTCTGTTTGTGCGCTTAGTAGTGCGGCGGCCGTTCGTTGACCGGTCCGGCCACGTTGCTTTCGGCATCTTGTAGCCGATCCTTCAGCTCCGCGAGCTGGCGCGTCAGCGCGTCGATCTGCTTCCACTGCTCGGTGATGGTCTGGTTCAGCGTCTCGATGGTTACGTCCTGAAACGTCAGCCGCATTTCCAGCGCGTCGATGCGCTCGCCGAGCGCGTTGGTGTCACTCATGGGAGCCACCGTTCGTTTGCCGCTCTTCCAAGCCGTGGCCGAGCGCGACCCGCTCGTCGAACACGAAGCATTCACCGCGCCAGCGGCTTTGTTCTTTCGGCACGCCTTCCAGATAACGCAGGATGCCGCCCTTGAGGTGATAGACTTCGTTAAATCCATGCGCCAGCAAATAGGCGCTGGCCTTTTCGCAGCGAATGCCGCCAGTGCAGAACATCGCGATCTTGCGGTGCTTGGCCGGATCCAGCTGCCGCGCGGCAAAATCCTTGAACTGCCCAAAACTCCTGATGCCGGGATCGACCGCGCCTTCGAACGTCCCCATCGCGACCTCGAAGGCGTTGCGGGTGTCGATCACAAGCGTATCGGGCGCTGATATCAGCGCGTTCCAGTCGGCCGGCTCCACATAGGTGCCGACCTGCCGCGTCGGATCGGCAATCGCGTCGCCAAGTGTGACGATTTCCTTCTTGAGCCGGATCTTCAGCCGCGCAAACGGCATCGCGGCGGCGTGCGAGAATTTGAGTTCGAGATTGTCGAGCCGGCCGCCGAACAGGGCGCCGGTCTGCAACTCCTCGGCCAGTGCGTCGATCGCTCGCGTATCCCCGGCCAAGGTGCCGTTGATGCCCTCATGTGCCAGCAGCACGCTGCCTTTCAGCCCGAGGCCCGCGCAGATCGCGCGCAGGGGCTCGCGCAGCTCACGGAAATCCGGCAGCGCGGCGAATTGGTAGAAGGCGGCGACCTTGAGGGGCATGGCGACCGTTTATCAGGCGGGCAGGGAGGGGGAAACCCTGCAAAATCAGCCGCCGCCCCCTGCGTTTGCCGGCCTGCCTTGGTGGCCAAATCTCTGGCATACCAGCCATTGCCCTGTCCGGGATGAATATGCCAAGAACCCACCGTTAGCCCGCGCCTGACCCCCGGCGGGACCCAAGAAAACGCTGAAAAGAAAGCTTTCCTGATGAGGAATTTCCATTTCGCCGGCCGCTCCACGGTCCATGCCCAGAACGCGATGGTGGCGACCTCGCATCCCGCCGCGGCGCTGGTCGCGGTCGACGTAATGCGCGCGGGCGGCACCGCCGCGGATGCCGCGGTCGCGGCCTGCGCGCTGCTTGGCGTCATCGAACCGCAATCGACCGGCATCGGCGGCGATTGTTTTGCGCTGATCCAGCCCAAGGGCGAAGGCAAGATTGTCGCCTATAACGGCTCCGGCCGCGCGCCGATGGCGGCAAATGCCGAATGGTATATCGAGCGCAAGATCAACTCGGTGCCGCTGACCTCGGCCCATGCCGTCAGCATTCCCGGCGCCATCGACGCCTGGGATACGATCCTGCGCGACCACGGCAAGATGGGCCTCGATACCCTGCTGCAGCCGGCGATCAAGGCCGCCGAAGAAGGCTACATCGTCGCCCCGCGCATCGCCTTCGACTGGAAGAACGGTTTCGAGAAACTCAAGAACGGCACCAACACCGCGCGCTATCTGCTGCCGCACGGCAAGCCTGCCTCCGTCGGCGATGTGATCCATCAGCCGGAACTCGGCAAGACGCTGCGCGCGATCGCCAAGAATGGCCGCGACGCGTTCTATACCGGCGAGATCGCCGCCGACATGGTCGATACCCTGCGCGGTATCGGCGGCCTGCACACGCTGGAGGATTTCGCAGCCCACTCTACCGAGACGACGTCGCCGATCGGCACCATCTATAAGGGCCACGACGTCTGGCAGTGCCCGCCGAACGGCCCGGGCATCACCATGCTGGTCATGCTCAACATCCTCTCGCGCTTCGATCTCACGAAATATCCCGCGCTGAGCGTCGAGCGTTTTCATCTGGAGGCCGAGGCCGCGCGCATCGCCTACATGATGCGGGAGCAATATATCGGCGACCCCGCGCAGGTTCACGTCGATGTTGCCGGCATTCTCGCCAAGGAGTTTGCCGAGGAGCACATCAGCAAGATCAGCATGGACCGTCTGCTCGACCTGCCGAACGTCGCGCCGCCGATGAATCCGTCCACCGTCTACATCACGGTGGTCGACAAGGACCGCAACGTCTGCTCGTTCATCAACTCGATCGCGCACTCGTTCGGCTCGGCGATCGTTTCCAACAACACCGGCGTGCTGCTGCAGAACCGCGCCGGCGGTTTCCGGATCCAGCCCGGCCATCCCAATTGCATCGCGCCGGGAAAGCGGCCGCTGCATACGATCATCCCGAGCCTGGTGACCAAAAACGGCCGCGCGCTGATGCCGTTCGGCGTGATGGGCGGGCAGTATCAGCCGGTGGGCCAAAGCCACGTGCTGACCAACATGCTCGACTATGGCTGCGACGTGCAGGAAGCGATCGATATGCCGCGGGGCCTGCATTACGAGGGCGTCTACCAGCTCGAGGACAGCGTGCCGGCGGAGATCGTCGAGGGCCTGAAGAAGATCGGCCACAAGACCACCAGCGTGGTCGGCCCGCTCGGCGGCGGCCAGGCGATCTGGATCGACTGGGACAAGGGCACGCTGGTCGGCGGTTCCGACCCCCGCAAGGATGGTTGCGCGCTGGGATACTGAAGCGATCGGGCAGACTTGCTGCCCGCCCGCCGTCTCTCACCTCATCGACATCGGAACCAGTTCCCATCGCTTTCGTTAAGCGATGGGCGCGGACGTGCGCCGGTTTGTCTCCTGCGTCAGCCCCTGAGGTCCGTGATCAGCGTTCTCGATACCGACGACACCGAACAGGCCGATCTGCACGGCGGCCAATCGCCGTGGCTTGCGGCGGCCGGGCACCCGGCGCGCCGTGAGGTCAGCGAGAATCTCAAATGTGACGCGCTGGTCGTCGGCGCGGGGATCACCGGATCGCTGGTCGCCGAGCGTCTGACGCGCCAGGGCCTCGACGTCGTGATCGTCGATCGCGAGTTGCCGGGTCGCGGCAGCACCGCGGCCAGCACCTCGATGCTGCTGTGGGAGATCGACCGCTCGCTGACGGAGCTGACGGAGGCTTATGGTTTCGAGCGCGCCACGCGCGCCTATCGCGCCAGCCTGAACGCGGTCACCGGCCTGAAATCGCTGGTAGCACAGCTCGGCATCGCCTGCGACCTGCATGACAGGGATTCGCTTTATTTGGCGGCCGGTGACACCGGCGGCGAGTTGATCGAAGAGCATCGCCTGCGCCAACGCGCCGGTCTGCCCGGCGAATATCTCGACCATGCCAGACTGCTCGATACTTTTGGAATCGCGCGCGCAGGGGCGATCGTGTCAAAGGGCGCCGCCGATGCCGATCCGATGCAACTGGCACGCGGGCTTCTCCGCGCGTCCGTTGCGCGGGGCGCCCGCTCGTTTGAAGGCGATGCCGTGGCGTTCGACCCTGCGGGACGTTCGGTTGGTGTCGCCATGGCCAATGGCCGTGAGATCGAGGCGCGTTCGGTGATACTCGCGACCGGCTATACGATGCCCGATATCGTCCATTCGACGGTGCATGCGGTGTCATCGAGCTGGGCGATTGCGACCATACCGCAGCCGCAGAACATCTGGAAGGATGCCGCGCTGATCTGGGAGAACAGCAAGGATTATCATTATGCGCGCACGACGCGGGCAGGGCGGATCATCATCGGCGGCGAGGACAGCGAGGATGTGATCGAGCCGGAGGCGCGCGACCGCCTGATCCCCGAGAAGTCCAGGATTCTCGCACAAAAGCTTGCGGCGCTATGGCCGATCGCGAACACCGAAATCGAATTCCGCTGGTCCGGCACGTTCGACACCACGCGCGACGGCCTGCCGCTGATCGGCCCGGTGCCGGGACAAAAGGGCGTCTTTGCGGCCTACGGCTATGGCGGCAACGGGATCACGTTCAGCTATCTCGCCGCGCACCTGATCGGCGATTTGATCGCGGGTACGACCTCGCCCTTGCTGCGCGATTTCGCGCTGGACCGGGATGGCGGCCAACTATCCTCTGAAGCATAACTGGCTAGCGAAAAATGGCTATGGAAATAGTCCGCCTTGGGCTAGAGACACGCGTCTCTTCAGAAAAGGGTTCATCAGATGCGATCTTCCCGGCGCACGATCATCCAGACTGCGTTCACAGCCATCGCGGCTGCCGTTACTTCACCTCTCGTTTCCACAATCGCATCGGCCCAAGCCGCAGGAAAACCCATGACCACAGCTTCAGGTTTGCAGATCATCGACAACACGGTCGGTACCGGCGCTTCGCCGAAACCCGGCCAGACCTGCGTCATGCATTACACCGGCTGGCTCTATGAAAATGGCCAGAAGGGCAAGAAGTTCGACTCTTCGGTCGACCGCAACGAGCCGTTTGATTTTCCGATCGGCCAGGGCCGCGTCATCAAGGGTTGGGACGAGGGCGTCGCCTCGATGAAGGTCGGCGGCAAGCGCACGCTGATCATTCCGCCCGCGCTTGGCTATGGCGCGCGCGGCGCCGGCGGCGTCATTCCGCCCAACGCCACGCTGATGTTCGATGTCGAATTGCTGGCGGTGAAGTAACCGCCGCTTCTCGCTTCATGCGCCCCGATGGTGCAAACAAAAAAGACCGGTCCCAAAGGACCGGTCTTTCAGTTTCATGCAATCAGTGCGATCAGAGATTCTTGTTTGCCGCGTTGGCGGCCTTGTCGAGGGCTTCCTTGGCAGCTTCCTTGGCGTCGCCCATCGCCTTCTGGCCCTTGCCTTTGACTTCCTGGATCACGCCTTCGCCCTGCAGTTGCTCAGAACCGGTGGCTTCGCCGATGCCCTGCTTGGCCTTGCCGATCGCTTCGTTGGTGGCGCCTTTAACCTTGTCTGCCGTGCTACCCATGGAACATTCCTTTTGATGTTTGTACTTCGATAGGGCAACGCACCAATGCGCCAGCGGTTCACTCTAAACGCTGGTTTCTGTTCACGTTTTTATGTACGCTTGGCCACCGAACGATTTTACGGAAAGCAGCGCGATGTCAGGTTCTCACGACCATCCACATGATCACTCGCACGATCATTCTCACGGCGATCACTCGCACAGCCACGGCGCCGATCGCTGGAAGCATGATGGCGTCCGTGTCATTCCCGGCAATCAGCTCGATCCCAACGTGCCGTCGACCGCGGGCATGGACCGCAAGGCCGCGATCAATTTCGCCCGCGTCGGCGCGCAGAAATTATGGGCGGGCACCGTGACGATCCGCCCCGACGCCAAGACCGGCGCGCATCATCACGGTCATCTCGAAAGCATCATCTATGTCGTGAAGGGTAAGGCGCGGATGCGCTGGGGTGAGCAGCTGCAGTTCACCGCCGAAGCCGGACCGGGCGATTTCATCTTTGTGCCGCCCTATGTGCCGCACCAGGAGATCAATGCCAGCCGCGACGAGGTGCTGGAATGCGTGCTGGTGCGCAGCGACGGCGAGGCTGTCGCGATCAACCTCGACATCGAGCCGATCGAAAAGCCGGAGACCGTGCTGTGGGTCGACCCCGTGCACCGGGACCCCGCGGAGAAGAAGTCGTAACTTCTCATCGCCCTCGCGATGACGGTTAAATTTGTCATGCCCGGCCTCGTGCCAGGCATTTCAGTATTGGCTTGCCGAAGTTAGTTTGTCGAAGTCCTGGCAAAGCCCCGTCACGACACGGAAATTCGGGCCGAAAAAAAATCTCCAAAACCGATGTCGGATCGGTCCCGGCTCATTCGTCCTCGATCCGAACCCCTCGAAAGGAGCCCATTCATGGCCAAAATGATCTTCGTCAACCTGCCGGTCACCGACCTTGCCCGCGCCACCGCGTTCTACCAGGCGATCGGCGCCGTGAAGAACGAGCAGTTCAGCGACGGCACCGCGTCCTGCATGGTGTTTTCCGATACCATCCACGCGATGCTGCTGACCCATGAAAAGTTCATGCAGTTCTCGCCGAAGAAGATCGCGGACGCCAAAACTTTCTGCGAGGTGCTGATCTGCGTCTCGGCCGACAGCCGGACGGAAGTCGACGATGTCGTCGGCAGGGCGCAGAAGGCGGGCGGCGGCGTCGATCCCTGCCCGAAGCAGGATTACGGCTTCATGTACGGCCGCAGCTTTGAGGATCCCGACGGCCATATCTGGGAAGTGATGTGGATGGATATCGCGGCCGCGAATGCGGCGCAATGCGCCACGGCCGACGCCTGATCTCGCCTTGAATGCGTAGGGTGGGCAAAGGCGCGAAAGCGCCGTGCCCACCATCTACATTTCTCGCGCTGGGTGGTGGGCACGCTTGCGCTTTGCCCACCTTACATTTTTCGCTAGTACGTGATCCGCAAGCCGACGCCGCCATGCAGCGTGTCGCCGACCGGCTGCGGGCCGGCGGTGCCGTTGACGAAGAGGTCGGCGACCCAGCCCTTGCTGATCCGGAAGCCGAGACGGCCGCCATATTCGAACCAGCCCTGGTTGCCGATCGTCGGCACCACGGTGCCGTTGCCCGTCACGGTGGCGACGATGCCGGATTGCGTGCCGAACGATTGCACGAAGCCGCCATTGATATTGGCCTCGACATTGTTGCCGAACAGATGCGTCCACTGTCCGCCGATCTTGACCAGATTGGTCTTGTCGGTGCCGCCGGCGATCGAGGCGTCGAACGGATTGAACGCGGCGGCGGGATCGGTATAGCCCTTCACGCGCTGCCACAATTGCCAGACCTCGACGGAGGCGGCGACCTCGTCGCGCGGCGACAGCCGGCTGATCCAGCCTGCGCGGCCATAGACGCCGTAATTGTCGCCGGTGGTGTGGCTGTCCAGCGATACCGCCCCTAAGCTCGTCGCATAGGTGCGGCGATAGCGTATCTTCTCATAGGGCGTCAGGATGGCGCCGATGTCGAAGAACGGCCGTGACGATCCCCAGTCGGCGAAATCGTAACGCAGCGCGAACGCGCCGATCGGGGCCGCCGTGACGCTGTAGCCACCTTCGCTGTAATGGGTGTAGGCGATGCCCGCCAGCAGCGACAGATTGGCGGTCAGGTTCTTGCGGCCGTGAATGCCGGCCGAGAACGACCCCGCCGAGCCGAAGGCGCTGACGCAATCGCCGCAATTGACCTGTTCGTTGATGCCGAGCAGCACGGTGCCGAGCACGCGGTTGGTGATCATCTGGTTGAAGCGCTGCTTGGCCAGATCGTTGATCGATCCCGCGCTGGAATCCGCGCCGGTTGGGCCTGGACTCGGCGTTGGTGTCGGCGTCGCAATTGGAGATGGCGAGGGCGTTGGTGTGGGTGAATATGTGGGGGTTGGTGTTGGCGACGGCGAATACGTTGGTGACGGCGACTGCGCCGACGCGGGCGAGACCAGCATCGGCGTCAGCAAAAGCAAAGTCGCCGCGGTCAGCGCGGCCGATACGATCAAGCCCTTGATGCGGTTTGCCATCGTCAACGTCCACACAGCATGCCGGTGGGATCGCTGCCGTCATCGACCGGCGGCGTCACCGTCGGTGAGGCGTTGGCATATTGCGTCGCGCTGCAAAGCCCCGCCGCTGCGCTGCAGGTCTTGGCGAACGTCCATGGCGGGTTGTTGGTCTTCTTGATCGACGTCTTGCCGCCGCTCAGGGTGATGACGGCGGTATCGCCGGGATTGGTGAGCTGGACGCATTCGAAGCTGACGGTGCAGACCGACGCCTGGCCTTCCCTCAAATTGACGACGGTCTGGCCGCGCTGCGACAGGATGTCGAGCGTGGTGCCGCGGACGCCGATGGTCGCAAGCGGCGTTGTGATCTTGTAGGCGGCTTTTTCCGAATTGCCGGTGACGAAGCGGAACGCGCCGGAGGTCAGGCGGATCGCGACGTCGCGATAATGGGTCTCGTCGTCGAACACGGTGCGGTCGAGCTTGAGCGACGCGTTCGGCCCGAGCGACAGGTTGGTGCTGTCGGACATCACCAGCCGCGCGGCGCTGTCGAGGCCGGTGCGCACGATTTCGTCGCGCAGCAATCCGTCGCCGACATTGAGCTGGCTGGTCGCCGATCCGGCAACCCGGTGAACTTGATTCTTGACGACGGCGGCTTCACCGACGCGCGTTTGTGCTGAAAGCGGACTTGCCGCCAGCACCGCGATTGCACCAAGCACAAAAAGAAAAACAGAGCAGTTACGCGATTTCATTTCAAAGCCGATCGATTATCCCGATATCGTACCGGATCGCGCACGCAAATGATGTGGTAGAATTATCACAGGCGGCGCGCTACTAGCCCGTCGGTTAGTGGCGTCGGATTCCAATCGCGTTCAATGCGATGGACATAAAAATCTGTACCGACCACACTCAATTCTGCCGCAATTTCATTTGGTTTGTGAAGACAGTGCTGGAATCACCAACTTCTATTCCCAATCAGACGATTGCGCGTACCGCTATCATCGCGGGTACCCTGTTTTTTTTCGCGCATTTCGCGATGCTGATCGGCATCACCACGCCCGAAAAGTTTTACTTCGACGAAGTGCATTACGTGCCGGCGGCGCGGCAGATGCTTCTGCCCGTGATGCCGCAGCCGATGCTCAACCCGATGCATCCGCCGCTGGCCAAGCAATTCATCGCGCTGTCGATCCACACCTTCGGCGACGTGCCGCTGGGCTGGCGTTATCCGGCGGTGCTGGCAGGCGCGCTCGCCATCGTCGCGGTGTATCTGTGCGGCCTCGCATTGTTCGCGGCGCAGGGGCCGGCCATCGCCGCGAGCCTGCTCGCCTTTTTCAATCAGATGCTGTTCGTGCAATCGCGGATCGCGATGCTGGATATTTTCGCGCTGACCTTCAGCCTGTTCGCCATCGCCGCGTTCATGTACGGCTTCCGGCAGCAACGGCCGCATCTGTGGTTCGCCCTGACCGGGCTGTCTTGCGGCTTTGCGATCGGATGCAAATGGAGCGGGCTGTTCGTGCTCGTGGTCTGCGTCGTCATCGTGGCGGCGATCCGCCTCCTGCAAAGCTGGCGCACGCAGTTTGCCGACGGCAATCCTGACGACTGGTATCGGCCCGACCTGTGGCCCGATTTCAAGGCCTGGCATTTCGCGGCATGCTTCCTGCTGATGCCGGCGGTGGCCTATCTGTCGACCTTCGTCCCGCTCTACGGCCTGTCGGTCCCTGACATCATCGAGGCGCAACGGCGGATTTTCAGCGACAACACCACCACCGCGATCGCGGGCCACACCTATATGAGTTCGTGGCCGTCCTGGCCGTTCCTGGTGCGCCCGGTCTGGTATCTGTTCGACAAGGTCGGCGACGACAGGATCTCGGCCGTGGTCTTTCTCGGCAATCCCTTGATCCTGTGGCCGGCGTTGATCGCGCTATTGGTTTGCCTGCGAGACTGGATCGTGACGCGGCGGGCAGATGCGTTTCTGGTGCTGGCGTTTTATATCGGCCCGTATCTCGCATGGGCGTTGCTGCCGCGCACGCTCGGCTTCATCTATTATTATCTGCCGGCCGCGACCACCGCGAGTTTCGTGCTGGTCTATGCGCTCCGCCGCGGCAACACGCCAGGCTGGCTGCTATGGGCTTTTGTCGCGGTAGGGTTTGCGGGCTTCGTTGTAATGCTGCCGATCTCGGCCGGGTTCGTGGAAACATCGATGGCGACGTTCAACCGCCTGATGATTTTCCAGAACTGGATCTAGGTTGGCGTAGCTCTCTCAACGAGTCGTCCCGGCGAAGGCCGGGACCCATACTCCGCGGCGATAATTGTTACGGGGGATGGTTGACGTCTTTGCCCTCTTCATGGGCCGGTGGTTATGGGTCCCGGCCTTCGCCGGGACGACGATGGATTTGGTCCGCATTCAAGCGCGCAAAATCCGCCTGCCGTTTCCAGCAGGCGGATCGAAGCGCGCGAACTTACTTCGACGCGGTCTTGGTATCCATGTTGACGACCTGGACGCGGCGGTTGACCGGGTCCATCGGCGCGTTCGAATCCTTCGGCCGGGTCTCGCCGTAGCCGACGGTCACGAGGTCGGAGGCGTTGAGGCCGTACTGCTCGGTGAGAAACTTCTTGATCGTATCGGCGCGGCGCTCGGAGAGGTCCTGGTTATATCCGTCGCTGCCGACCGCATCGGTATGACCGGCAACCACGAAGGTCGAACCTTTCAGGCTGGCGTCCGAAAGCGCCTTGCCGAGTTCCTGCACCGCCGACATCGAACTCTTGCTGATGTCGGCCGAGTTGTAGTCGAAGCGGATTTCGAGATCGATCTTCGGCTTGGTCGCGGCGAGCTCGGCAATTTCCTGGCGCTCGCCGAGCGAGAGCGACCGGGTTTTGCGATTGCGCAGCGTGTCGACGAAGCTGGCTTCCTTGGCCTGAGCGGCGGTGTTGACCTGCGGGCCCATCGAGAGGCTGCGGGTTGCCGACGTCGGCTTCAGCGCGTTCAGGATCTTGTCTGCCGAGACGGTGTCGCCGGCAAACGCCACGCCCGCCGTCATCGACAGCGCAGCGCCGAATGTCAGGATGGAAAATCCATTAAAGCGGGTCATAGTCGTATTCCTCACTGTTACGCCTGCCATATTGGCTGGTTGGCGATTTGATGCTGCGAAGATAAGACAGGTTCAAACCGGCCAATGTGATCTAGGTCACGTTGAATGTGGCCGGCTTTCGTTGATTTGGGTCCGCTCTGTTACCCTGTGTGATCTAGATCACTGTTTTCTCTGCGACTCCAGTAAAGGGCGCTTGCAAGCCGCCCGCAATTCTCCAAAGGGCGGTGACCTGGTGTTGTAGGTATCAGCGACCCGCGCCGCTTCCAGCCTTTCTCGTTGCTCTTCATTGCTGGGTCTCAATGCCGTCGCGCCAGCGCCGATCTGCGAACAACAAATCGGCATGATGGGGACCTAGCACCATTCTCCACGAGAAAATCCCAAGAGAAAATCCGAAGAAAAGGTTTGGGCAAGCAAGAGCAGGCGGGCGGGTGTTTCAGTCGGTAAAGCGTCAACGTGAGTATCAAAATTATCGTAACGTTCCACCGGAACTCACGGGCTCGGCAAGTTCAATGCCGACCTTGATCGGCGCGGCGATGATCGCGGCGGCGATCTTGCTGTCGACGTTCATCAACGCGCTCGGCACCCGCTATACCGCCTTCGAAGGTCCGACCGAAGAGAGCGCGTGGCTGGTCGATCGCCTGACCGGCAGCGTCTACAAATGCCGCGCCCCGGACCATGGCAAGGCGTCCTGTGAGGCGGATATCGCAACCGGCAGCGTCCCGGACCGGCCGAAACGATAACATAGCGTTTTCGAGCGAAGTGGGTACCGGTTCGCGTCTAAGAAAACGCGTCAAACAAAGAGTCTGTTCCTCACCCCGATTCCGGGACTCCTCCGATGAACGAATCCGATTACATTGCCGGGCGATGCCCCGCGCGACAAAACCCCACCCCCTGACCAAGACCGAGGCCCGGCGAATCTGGCTGCGTGCCCAGCGGCTCGATACGCCTGACCCGTTCGGCGAGGGGCCGGCGGCCACTGCGGCTGCGGTGGAGCATCTCGGCTATGTGCAGATCGACACCATCAACGTGATCGAGCGCTGCCACCACCACATTCTCTTCAGCCGCATTCCCAACTATCGGCGCGCGGACCTGCGGCAGGCCCAGAGCGTCGACAAGAGCGTGTTCGAATACTGGACCCATGCGCTGTCCTATGTGCCGTCGAAAGACTTTCGCTTCTTCGTGCCCGGCATGAAGCTGCACAAGCGCGAGGGCCACAAATGGTTCGCGTCCGTCAGCCCCGCCGACACCCGGAAGGTGATGCGGCTGCTCAAGCGCGACGGCGCGCTGACCATCCGCGACATCGAGGACGACGTGCTGACCGAGAAGGAGCATCTGTGGGCGAGCCGCAAGCCGTCGAAGCGCGCGCTGCAGCTGGCGTTCTATACCGGCGCGGTCACGATCTCCGAACGCACCGGCATGCTGAAAACATATGAGCTGATGACGCGGCATTTCGGCTGGGACAAGCCGCCCAAGCCGGCATCGAACCTCGAGACGACCACCTACCTGCTCGACCGCGCCTTGCGCGCGCAGGGGCTCGTCAGCCTCGATTCGACTTGCCATCTCGATGCGCCGAGCAAGGCCGCGGTCCGCCGCCTGATCGAGGCGCGCGTCCGCCGCAAGGAGATGGTGGCGGTAGCCCTCGAAGGCGCGGGCAAGCAGGAACATTGGGCGCGGGCAGAGACGCTGGAGCAACCCGCAGGCGAGGGCGATGGCGGCCTCGTGCACATCCTCTCGCCGTTCGATCCCCTGATCATCCAGCGCAAGCGCACCGAATTGTTCTTCGATTACGGCCATCGTTTCGAGGCCTATGTGCCGAAGGAAAAGCGCCTGTTAGGTTATTTCGCGCTGCCGGTGCTGGTCGGCGAAGACATCGTCGCTGCGATCGATCTGAAGACCGACCGCAAGGAAAAGAAATTGCTGATGCAGAAATGGAACTGGGTCGGCAAGGGCGCCGCGAAGGCTCCGCGCAAGGAGCTCAAGCGCCACATCGAGGAAGAACTTCATCGCTTCGAACGGTTTCAGCTGGCGGAGTGAAGCGCAGCCATTGCGTCCCGCGCATTGCCCCCATCCGATTGCGGATGCGCTGCTCCCGCAAATCGGATTGACACCGCTTTGCCAATGCTCAAAACCCCGGCAACAGCAATAAACGGCCCGGGAACAAACTTATGAGCCTTGCCACCACGTCAGTCGCCGCCGGCGTCGCCAGGAGCGACATCGAAACCTCGACCATCCGCACGATCTCATGGCGGCTCATTCCATTCCTGATCCTGGCCTATTTCTTCTCCTATCTCGACCGCGTCAATCTCGGCTTCGCCGCGCTCACCATGAACGCGGAACTGCAGTTCACGCCGCTGATCTTCGCCTGGGGCGCCGGCATCTTCTTCATCGGCTATTTCATCTTCGAGGTGCCGAGTAACCTCGCGCTGGAAAAATTCGGCGCCAGCCGCTGGATCGCCCGCATCATGGTGACCTGGGGCATCATCTCGGCGGCGATGGCGCTGGTGAGCGGCGAGTTGAGTTTTTACGTGCTGCGCTTTCTGCTTGGCGTCGCCGAAGCCGGCTTCTTTCCCGGCATCATTCTCTATCTGACCTATTGGTATCCGGCGGAATACCGCGCGCGGTTCCTCGCCGCGTTTGCGATCGCCGTTCCCATCTCCACCGTGATCGGCGCGCCGATCTCGGGCCTGCTGCTCGGGCTCGACGGCATGATGGGCCTGCAGGGCTGGCAGTGGCTGTTCATTCTCGAGGGTATTCCCTCGGTGCTGCTCGGCATCGTCACCTGGTTCTATCTCACCGACAGACCGGAGAAGGCGGACTGGCTGACGTCGGAACAGAAGGCGTGGCTGGCGGCAAAGCTGCAGGCGGAGATCGCGACCAAGCAGGCGGCAAAGCATCTGACGCTCGGGCAGGCGCTATCGTCGCCGAAGGTGATCATGCTGAGCATCGTCTATTTCGGCTTCGTCGGTGCGCTCTACGGCATGCAGTTCTGGCTGCCGCAGATCGTGAAAGCATTCGGCCTCAGCAATGCGCAGACCGGTTTCGTCACCGCGATCCCGTTCCTGTTCGGCACCATCGCGATGATCCTGTGGGCGCGGCACTCCGACGCCACGCGCGAACGCGTCGCCCATGTCGGTGGGCCGCTGCTGCTCACCGCCGTCGCGCTCGGCGCCTCCAGCTACATCACCGATCCCGTCACGACGATGGTGCTGCTGACGATCGCCGCGATCGGCGTGTTCTGCACCTTCGCGGTGTTCTGGACGTTGCCGACGGCGTGGCTGTCGGGCACGGCCGCCGCCGGCGCGATCGCGCTGATCAATTCGATCGGCAACCTCGCGGGTTTTGGCGGGCCGTATCTGGTCGGCTGGGTCAAGGAAGCTACCGGGAGCACCTCAACCGGCTTGCTGGTGCTCTCGCTGCTGCCGCTTGCGGCGGGGCTGCTGGTGTTTCTGGGCGGGCATGACACCAAGACCGAGTTCGCGTAAGTCCGTAGCCCGGATGGAGCGCAGCGCAATCCGGGAAACTCTCTGGGTTTGCGAGCGGACCCGGATTTCGCTGCGCTTCATCCGGGCTACGAATCTATCCTTCGCCCCTGCGAA
Source organism: Bradyrhizobium sp. AUGA SZCCT0431 (assembly GCF_018131065.1). Lineage (NCBI taxonomy): Bacteria > Pseudomonadati > Pseudomonadota > Alphaproteobacteria > Hyphomicrobiales > Nitrobacteraceae > Bradyrhizobium > Bradyrhizobium sp. AUGA SZCCT0431. The sequence continues at coordinate 72,521 of NZ_JAFCLR010000037.1, forward strand.
CGCAGGGGCCCATACGCCGCGGCCTCGGGAAGGGGCAGGTGGCCAGCGCTTTTGGCCTCATCGGCATTTGTGGCGATGGGCCCCTGCGTTCGCAGGGGCGTCGAAGGTTTTGTGACCCGTTTTGGTCCATCAACTCACGAATTGGTGTTCACTGACGAATATTGACATTCGTCAGTGAACACTCAATAATCTTCATCAGCATGTAGCCGATGGAGAATTCGATGTTCGCCCGTTCCATTTTTTCCAGCTATTACAGGCTCTTGACCGGAGCGATGCTGGCGTTGGCGGTGTTTTCGCTGACCGGCTGCAATGAAAAGGCGGCCGAAAAAGCCACTCCCGGGCGTCCGGTTCTGGTCGCCACCGTGCATTATGAGGCGGAAACGCCGGAACGCAGTTTTGTTGGCACCATCAGGCCCCGGATCGAGACCGACATGGGTTTCCGGGTCCCGGGCAAGGTCGCAAAGCGCCTCGTGGAAGTCGGCCAGACCGTTGATGTCGGCCAGCCGCTCGCCACCCTCGATGAAGTCGATCTGAAGCTGCAGGCCGAGCAGTCCGAAGCGGAATACCGCGCCGCGACCGGCGTGCTGGCGCAGGCCTCCGCGTCCGAGCAGCGCGCCAAGGATCTCCGCGCCAAGGGCTGGACCACGGACGCGCAAATGGATCAGAGCCGCGCCGCCGCCGATGAGGCCCGCGCGCGCTTCTATCGTGCCGAACGTTCGGTCGAACTGACCAAGAACTCGCTCTCTTATGCGACGCTGGTCGCAGATACCCGCGGCGTCGTCACCGCGACCCTGATCGACGCCGGCCAGGTGGTCGCCTCCGGCCAGACCGCGGTCCGTGTCGCGCGCTTTGCCGAAAAGGAAGCCGTGGTCGCGATCCCGGAGACCCTTGTTGGCCGCGCCAAGGATGGCGCTGCCTCCGTCACGCTGTGGTCTGATGCCAACAAGAAATACGTCGCGAAGCTGCGCGAGATCGCGCCGACGGCGGATCCGGCAACGCGCACCTATCTGGCAAAGTTCTCGCTGCCCGGCGCCGGCGACAGCGTTTCGCTCGGCATGACCGCAACGTTGACGCTGTCCGATCCCGCCACCGAGAACGTCGCGAAGCTGCCGCTGTCGGCGCTGTACAGCCAGGGCGGCAATCCCTCGCTCTACATCGTCGACGATGCCGGCGCCGTGACGCTGAAGCCGGTCGTCGTGAAATCCTACGAGAGCAATTCCGTCGTCATCACCGGCGGCGTGCCTGAAGGCGCCAAGGTTGTGGCGCTCGGCGTGCAGAAGCTCGATCCGGCCCAGAAGGTCCGGGTCGTCTCGTCGCTGTCGTTTTAACCCCCGTCATTGCGAGCGGAGCGAAGCAATCCATAGCTCGGCATAACGGATATATGGATTGCTTCGTCGCTTCGCTCCTCGCAACGACGATCGATAGATACGGTTAGGAATTTGGAGAGTGACATGAAGCGCTTCAATCTGTCGGGCTGGGCGGTAAGCCATCCGACGCTGATCCTGTTCCTGATGATCGCGCTGGGTGTGGCCGGCTTCTTCTCCTACGAGCGGCTTGGCCGCGCCGAGGATCCGTTCTTCACCGTGAAGGTGGTCAACGTCTCCGCGATCTGGCCGGGCGCCACGGCGCAGGAGATGCAGACCCAGGTCGCCGATCCCATCGAGAAGAAGCTGCAGGAGCTGCCTTACTTCGAGAAGGTGCAGACCTATTCCAAGCCCGCGTTCACCGCGATGCAGGTCACGTTCAAGGATTCGACGCCGCCGGCGCAAGTGCCGTATTTGTTCTACTTGCTCCGCAAGAAGCTCGCCGACGTGCAGGGTCAGTTGCCGGCGGGCCTGCTCGGCCCCAACGTCAATGACGAATTCAGCGACGTCGATTCCATCCTCTATATGATGACCGGCGACGGCGCCGATTACGCGCAGCTGAAGAAGGCCGCCGAAGGCATGCGCCAGCGGCTGCTGAAGGTGCCCGGCGTCACCAAGGTCAATCTCTACGGCGCCCAGGACGAGCGCATCTTCGTCGAATTCTCGCACGCCAAGCTGGCGACGATCGGCGTCACGCCGCAGGCGCTGTTCGATTCGCTGGCCAAGCAGAACAACGTCACGCCGGCCGGCACGGTGGAAACTTCCTCGCAGCGCGTGCCGCTGCGCGTCACCGGCGCGTTCGACGGCGCCAAGGCGGTTGCCGAGACACCGGTCGAGAGCAACGGCCGGATATTCCGCCTGGGCGATATCGCCACCGTCACCCACGGCTTCGTCGATCCGCCGACCTTCAAGGCGCGCCAGGAAGGCAAGCCTGCGCTCGGTATCGGCGTGGTCACCGCCAAGGGCGCCAACATCCTCGAGCTCGGCAAGGAAGTCGAGAACGCGAGCAATGACTTCATGAAGGCGGTGCCGCAGGGCATCAATGTCGAGCAGATCGCCGACCAGCCCAAGGTGGTCGAGCGCGCCGTCGGCGAGTTCGTGCACTCCTTCATCGAGGCGCTGGCGATCGTGCTGTTCGTCTCGTTCCTGGCGCTCGGCTGGCGAACCGGCATCGTGGTGGCGATGTCGGTGCCGCTGGTGCTGGCGATCGTCTTCATCGTCATGAACGCGATGTCGATCGATCTGCACCGTATTACATTGGGCGCGCTGATCATCGCGCTCGGCCTGCTCGTCGACGACGCCATCATCGCGGTTGAGATGATGGTGGTGAAGATGGAGCAGGGCTGGGACCGCGTCCGCGCGGCCTCCTTTGCCTGGGAATCTACTGCGTTTCCGATGCTCACGGGGACGCTGGTCACGGCCGCTGGCTTCCTCCCCATCGGCTTTGCCAATTCCGCGGTCGGCGAATATGCCGGCGGCATTTTCTGGATCGTGGCGATTTCGCTGGTGGCGTCCTGGTTCGTCGCGGTGATCTTCACGCCCTATATAGGCGTCAAGCTGCTGCCGAACATCAAGGTCCACCACAACCACGATCCGCACGCCGTCTATGAGACCCGCGTCTATCGCATCCTGCGCAGCATGGTGCAGTGGTGCGTCGACCACCGCATCAAGGTGGTGGTGGCGACGGTCGGCGTGTTCGCGCTCTCGATCGTCAGCTTCGGTAACGTCCAGCAGCAGTTCTTCCCGCTGTCGGAACGCCCCGAGCTGTTCCTGCAGTTGCGCCTGCCCGAAGGCACCGCCTTCAACGTTACCGAGAAGTCGGTCAAGAAGGCCGAGGCGCTGCTCAAGGACGACAAGGACATCGCGACCTACACCTCCTATGTCGGCCAGGGTTCGCCGCGCTTCTGGCTCGGCCTCAACCCGCAGCTGCCGAACGAGGCCTTCGCCGAAATCGTGATCGTCTCCAAGGACGTCGACGCCCGCGAGCGCATCAAGGCGCGGCTGGAGAAGGCGGTCGCCGGCGGCGACCTCTCCGAGGCGCGCGTGCGCGTCGACCGCTTCAATTTCGGCCCGCCGGTCGGCTTCCCGGTCCAGTTCCGCGTGATCGGCCCCGACCCCAACAAGGTCCGCGACATCGCCTATCAGGTGCGTGACGTGATGCGGCAGAATCCCAATGCCCTCGAGCCGCAGCTCGACTGGAACGAGCAGTCGCCCTACCTCAAGCTCGTGGTCGATCAGGACCGTGCCCGTGCGCTTGGTCTTACCCCGCAGGACGTCTCGCAGGCGCTCAGCATGCTGATCTCGGGTGCGCCGGTGACGACCATCCGCGACGGCATCGAGAAGGTCGGCGTCATCGCCCGCGCGGTTCCGTCCGAGCGGCTCGATCTCGGCCATGTCGGCGACCTCACCGTGACCTCACGCAACGGCGTTGCCGTGCCGCTGCAGCAGATCGCCAAGATCGAATACGCCCATGAGGAACCGATCCTGTGGCGGCGTAACCGCGACATGGCGATCACCGTGCGTACCGACGTCGCCGACGGCGTGCAGGCGCCCGACGTCACCAACCAGATCTGGCCGAAACTGCAGCAGATCCGCGACCAACTCGAGCCGGCCTACCGGATCGAGCCGGGCGGCGCGTTCGAGGAATCCGCCAAGGGCAACGCCTCGATCGCCGTGCTGTTTCCGCTGATGGCGCTGGTGATGCTGACGCTCTTGATGATCCAGCTGCAGAGCTTCTCGCGCCTGATCCTGGTGTTTTTGACGGCGCCGCTCGGCATCGTCGGCGCCTCGCTCGGCCTCAACATCGCGGGCCAGCCGTTCGGCTTCGTGGCGCTGCTCGGGCTGATCGCGCTGGCCGGCATGATCATGCGCAACGCGGTCATTCTGGTCGACCAGATCGAGACCGACGTTTCCCATGGCATGACGCGCAAGGAAGCCATCGTCGAAGCCACCGTCCGGCGTGCCCGCCCGGTGATCCTGACGGCGCTCGCCGCAATCCTGGCCATGATCCCGCTGTCGCGTTCGGCCTTCTGGGGCCCGATGGCGATCACCATCATGGGCGGTTTGTTCGTTGCAACCTTCCTGACCTTGCTGTACCTGCCGGGCCTCTATGCGCTCTGGTTCCGCAAGAGCCTGGAAGAAAGCGGCCAGACCAAGCAGCCCGATCTTGCGCCGCAACATCCGGCCAAGGATCTGAGCACCTCTCCGCTCGCATTTCCGCTTGCCGACGCGGCGGAATAATTGAACATTGGTTCTGACATGACGCTGATTGCCGAACACATCGAAACTGACACGCGGGAACGGATTCTCGTGGTGGCGGAGCGTCTGTTCCGGCAGATCGGCTACCAGAAGACGACGGTGGCCGACATCGCCAAAGAACTGCGGATGAGCCCGGCCAACGTCTATCGCTTCTTCGATTCGAAGAAGGCGATCCACGAAGGCGTCGCCCGCGGCCTGATGGGCGAGGTCGAGGTCGAGGCGCAGCGGATCGCGGACCGGCCCGGTCCGGCCGCGCCCCGGTTGCGCGAACTGATGAAGACCGTCCACCGCATGAATTCGGAACGCTATGTCGGCGATTCCAAGCTGCACGAGATGGTCGCGATCGCGATGGAGGAGGACTGGGAGGTCTGCAACGCCCATATCATGTTGGTCACGCAGACGATGGGCAGCGTGATTGCGCAGGGCGTGGCGACCGGCGAATTCGAGGTCGATGACCTGGAGCAGGCGGCATTGTGCTGCTGCACCGGCATGATCCGGTTCTTCCACCCGCAAATGATCGCCCAATGCGCCAACAAGCCGGGGCCGACCATCGACCGGATGATCGATTTCATCCTCGCCAGCATGGCCCCGCGCGGCAAGGCGCAATAGCTCCGAGCCCGGGTTGCTTCGGGCGCGCATGCGCCATGCCCACCATTGTTACTTCAATAAAGCTTGTGGGCGCGCTACGCTTTGCCGACCCCGCGATTGAAGGAAACACCGGAAAATGGACGCCAAGAGCCCCAAAGACCTGCATTATTACGAACCTGCCAAGGGCCACGGCCTCAAGCACGACCCCTTCAACGCCATCATCGCGCCGCGCCCGATCGGGTGGATTTCGTCGCGCGATACCAAGGGCAACGTCAACCTGGCGCCCTACAGCTTCTTCAACGCGTTCTGCTACAAGCCGCCGATCATCGGCTTCTCCTCCACCAACTGGAAGGACAGCGCCGCCAACATCCAGGAGACCAAGGAGTTCATCTGGAATCTCGCCACCATGGACCTGGCGCAGCAGATGAACGCGACCGCGGCCCACGTCGCCCATGACGTTAACGAGTTCAATATCGCCGGCCTCACGGCAGTACCCGGCAAGCTCGTCAACGTGCCCCGCGTTGCCGAAAGCCCGGTCGCGTTTGAATGCCGGCTGACGCAGATCATCCAGCTGCAGGGCGCCAATGGCGACAAGGCGCAGGCCTGGCTGACGCTCGGCGAAGTCGTCGCCGTCCACATCGACAAGGCCATGATCAAGGACGGCGTCTACCAGACCGCGATGGCCCGCCCGATCGTCCGCGCCGGCCGCAGCGGCGATTATTTCGAGATCAAGCCGGAAAACATGTTCGAGATGGTGCGGCCGGATTGATCGTCTCGCCCCGCGCTTCGCGGGTCCGCAAATCGTTCCTGCAATTGAACCAACACCAGTTCCGGCCACACCCAAACGGTGTAGCGCGGATGCAACGACTGCCGTGGCCCAGCCGATTGCGGCCTGGTCATCGAAGCAGCGCTTGATGACGGGTGTCGAATGCAGTTTTTCCTTTGTGAGATCGTCGCTCGCCTCGTCGCGATTTATTTTTGCTTCGACGTGGCGCACGCGAAGCCAGCTCCAGATTTGCCCTTATCAGGCGCTCGTCTTAGGCACGTGCTCCGGCCTATTTGGCTTTAAGCACTCTGAGAGCCGCAATAGCCTCAGCGGAAGGTTCTCGTGCGTGAGGCTCACGAGACATCCAGAACCGATATTTGCGCGGCTCGCGGCGTTTGAGGATCGGCCAGGTAAATGCCATCGCGCGCGTGATACTGCCATCATTATCAACGAGCCAAATCCGACCGAGGCTCAACGGTATCGGTGTTTCTTCTATTCGCTTCCATTTGCTGGGACTGGGTTCAACGGCCCGTCGAAATCTCTTGAACAGCATTGGCTATCCCTCGTTTCCCCGCACCTATACTAATAGCCAAAACCCGGCCGTCCAGCGGGCGCTTACGCGCGCCGCCTGTGCGATGGTCCGGCTCCCGCGCACCCTTCTTGGGGCTTCCGGACCGGTCGGCTCCGACGAGCTTTTCTAGCTTGATGCAAAGCGCTCTCGCCAGCGGCGCAGTGGCAGGCTTCTGCGAGCTCGTTCAGGAAATGGCGACCGCAGCTTGGAATTGTTCGGCGAAGACGGCGTATTGCGATTGCGAAGGAGTTCGCCGAGCCCGATGCTGAAGTGCAGGCCTGTCCTGTTCACGCTGCTCCTCGAACGGTCTGGCGCCGGCTGATCAACCCTGCTGATGGGTGGTGCGGCGACGATGGGCGTGCCGTTGTCGGCCAGTCTGGCCTTGTATTCAAAGAAGATCTCGCCCGCGACACCTCCAGCCACCAACGCGACGCATATCAACGAAGCTAAGGTCTCTTACGCCATGAAACCAAATTATGCAGCTCACAACCTCAAGAAAAAGACCGGCAAGCAGCACATAACCGGCCATGCGCGCGCGACGCAAATTATGATCGGCATCTCCGAAGTCTCTACAATGTTCGTCGGAGCGTGTTGTCATAGCTGATAATCCCCTGTTTGCAGTCGCGCGGTCCCATCCGTCCCTGTTCGTGATCTACAGCTAACCTGCACGGTGCCACTGTGATGAACGTCACTCGGCACGCGCCGGCGCGGTAGTTGATGGCGGGCACCAAGCTTCGGGCAGGGCGGATTACGCCTTCCGCCTTCGCTCTTTGAGCTACGGCGGACAGGTCGGCTCAATCCGCCTTACGGACCTCGCGGCTCATTCGATCACACGGTCGGCGCGGGCGGTAACAGAGGCTGGTATCGTGATGCTGAGTACGCGCGCGGTGCGCAAATTGAGCCATACTTCATAAACCGTAGGCTCTTCCACGGGGATATTGGCCGGTTTCTCCCCTTTCATGATCTTGTCTGCGAGCCGCGCCCCCTGCCGAGCTATTGCCACAAGTTCCGGTCCGAGGCTCACTAATCCTCCCAATGCAACGGTCTCCCTAAATCCGTGAACTGACGGCAATCCATGCTCCAATGCCAGCTCCGAAATCCGCTTGCCGTTGACGAAAGTAAGGGCTCCGGAAATCACCAGCACGCCTTTGACGTTCTTTCGCATCATTTCAGAGAATGCAGCGTCCAGTTCGTCGGTCGACGTAAAATCCACGGCCACCAATGTGACGCCGAGTGCTGGCAACCACGGTTCCAACGAAGCCATGGCGTATGCTGAGTTTGGATCATTTCCCGCTTTGAGAACGCCCACCCTGTCGAGATTGGGCACGATCTCCTTCAGGAGTTCAATTCGCTTTGCCCACGTCTCGGTCGCCGACTCATAGGTCACCCCGGTCATGTTTCCTCCAGGGTGCGAAAGGCTCTGCACCGCGCCTACGCGCACCGGATCGCCTACTCCAATAAAAATTGTTGGCAGAGCGGGAGGAACAACTTTCTTGGCGGCGATGAGGCCGATCGTGCTCCAGACAACCAAAAGGTCGAGATTGGCCACCAAAGGAGCAAGAAGCTCCGCGAACTTTTCGATGCGGGCTTCAGCGAAGTGCGCAGTCAGATCAATGTTGCGCCCTTGCTGGTAGCCGAACTCGGCCAATTTTTGTGAAAAGGCGTCGACCAGATATTGACCCTTGTCACGAGGCTCTGGCCCGACATTGCCCACGCGCCATACCCGCCCAACCTGTTGGGCGCGCACACTATCCAGCATCGCAAGAGCCGCGCCCGAAGAACCGAAAACAAAATCGCGCCGTCGCATTTTATCCTCCCAAGTGAGGACTGCGAAATCGCAACGCAGTGGCGGGCGCACGCCAACACGCGAACGGCAGCGGCATTCGCCGCCTGCCACTGACCTAATAGAATTCTTCGGCTGCCATCGGCACCAGTGAACCAACGGGAATTCGGCGTGCCCTGGCTGGCATCTCGCAGTAACCTACACCAAGGTCGTGCGAATCCGAAGGGGGAAGAAAGACCGGTGTGGCGCTTGTCAGACTTGCGCAACCGAACCGATCACGTCCGTTTATGGGAGCCGAACGGACTCCGCCAATGCAGGCGATGACTTCCGCAAATGGACCCATAGCGGAAGTCGCGTCCTAACCAATTATCGCCAAAGTAGCTCAGACTGGTCTGCTTCAATGTGATAGGCTGGGCCGCCCGGGATCGTCTCTGGGCCTTGGCTAGGACGAGGACAATGCGCCGACGTGATTTGATCATGGCGCTTGCGGGCGCTGCGGTATGCCCGAATGCGGCGAGAGCACAGCAGCCGAAGAAGGTCGCACGGATCGGTTTTATCGTGATGAGGTCAATTGACTCTCTCGAAGCGCGCGCAACCCTCGGAGCCTTTCGGCAAGGGTTGCAGGAGCACGGCTACATCGATGGTCAGAACGTTCTCGTTGAGGTTCGAGCGGCGGATTCGAAAATCGAGCGCTTTCCGGCTTTGGCAAGCGAACTTGTCGGTCTGAACGTTGACGTCATCGTGGCTTCGAATTCGGCCGCCGGTCGAGCTACTCAGCACGCAACCTCTACAATTCCTATTGTTGTCCCTATCATGGGCGATCCAGTCGGAGATGGGCTCGTCGCGAGTCTCGCGAAACCGGGCGGGAATATCACGGGCTTAACCTTTATTGGCCCGCAACTGGTTCCCAAACGTCTCGCCTTACTCAAAGAGGCGCTTCCCACGGCTTCCGTGGTGGTGGCGCTCTGGCAGCCAGCCGTATTCAGCGAGCAAACCATGACCAAAATGATGAAAGAGACTGAGGCGGCCGCACAGACCCTGGGATTGCATCTTCAACTTGTTGCCGTGCGGGGCCCAGACGAATTGGAGCAGGCTTTTTCGACCATTGCGAAGAACCGAACCGATGCCCTGTTCGTGCTTCCGAGCACGATGCTTTTCGCGGAACGAAGACGCATTGTCGATCTCGCCACAAAGCTTCGGTTGCCGGTGTTTTCCGTGAGCAAGGAGTTTGTGGAAGTCGGTGGGCTCATGTCTTACGGAGCTCACCTCACCGATTTCATCCGGCGCAGCGCGAGTTATGTGGACAAGATCCTTAAAGGCGCTAAACCCGCCGATCTCCCAGTCGAGCAGCCGACCAAATATGAACTCGTCATCAACCTCAAAACTGCGAAGGCACTTGAAATCAACATTCCCGCCACGCTGCTGGCTCGTGCCGACGAGGTGATCGAATGAAGGGTTTCCGAGCGTTGGCGCAGCACTCTTGACCTGCGTGAGTGCTGCCCATTCCCTTCTTAACCGTCAGTCGCGTTCGAGAATCTTGGCGCCGGGGTAGACCTGGCGGGCGTACGCAACGACCAGCGAGCGGTGCTGTGTCTCCAGGAACGGAGTCCGGATCTGACACGACCCGACGATGAGGTGCCACAAGCCGTTAATCTTCTGGATGATGACGTCCATGACAGTGCTTCCTTCCTGCTTGCAAGTTTCGCGGTGGGTTACTCCGCCCAGCGCTCACATTCGCGAGCAGCTGACCGGGCCAATGCCTTAGCCGCCTCAGCGAGTGCGGCCTTCTCAGCTCCGTCGCTCAATCCCGGTTCGAACGGCATAACGCCGTCGAACTACAACCTCTCGCAGACAGACGGATCGGACCATTGCACAGACGTTCATCAGTGCCTTACATTCGTTTGAGACGATGATACTTAGGTTTACAATTGACGACCTGCGCGGCTCGACGCTGATTCATCGGGGTCCGCATGGTCCTGCGCTTTCCCGCGACAAATTGACCCGACGGGCAAATCACTTCTGATTTGCGGAAATCGTGTCAAGTCCTAAATTTCTGAAAATCAAAAATATTTCCCTTTTCTTCGACCCCAAATCACCTGCACATCAATAGCCATCCCGTCCCACTCAGAGGGGCGTTGGCCATCGTCACAACGAGGGGCGGGTCGCGGTGGACGCTGATGTTGCGCTTGACGCGCGCAACAAAGGCGTACGGTGAAGTCGTGTGGTCCCGACGCCCCGATGCTGGCGTCAAGTCGGTGAAGAGGCTAACGCCTCTCACTGATGACGGTGACAACGAGCTCGGCCCGACCGAGGAGAGCACGAAGTAAGCCGTAAAGCCATTGCGCAGGGAATGTCGGATTGCCTCCGCTGCCCTGTATGCTCGTGTGCAGCTTTGTTTGCAC
>NZ_JAFCLR010000038.1:0-83102 GCF_018131065.1 Bradyrhizobium sp. AUGA SZCCT0431
GACAGCCCGAAATTACCTTGCCATCGTCACTGTCGCCGCCATCGTCTTATGGATGCGATAAGTGTCCACGCCACCTAGTTCGGCACCGACCGCTTCGCCGCAACCGCCGGCGCATTGGCGTTGACCGTGACGCCGCGCAGCAGGTTGAAGGCGGCACCGAGCGCCTTGTCGTCCTTTTCGGACGGCGGCACGTAGGATTGCGAACCGGTCTGCTCGGCGCCGTCGGCCGCCAGGTGCCCGCGCATCGACGCTTCGCCCTTCAGCTCGGCACGGCTCTTCAACTCGTCCGGCACGTCCTGCAGCACCTCGATGTCAGGCGTGACACCCTGGGCCTGGATCGATTTTCCGGACGGCGTGAAATAGCGCGCGGTCGTCAATGCCAGCGCGCCGTTAGACTTGCCGAGCGGAATAATCGTCTGCACCGAGCCCTTGCCGAACGAACGCGTGCCGATGATGGTGGCGCGCTTGTGGTCGTGCAAGGCGCCGGCCACGATCTCCGAAGCCGATGCCGATCCGCCGTTGATCAGCACGACCAGCGGTTTGCCTTTGGTCAGATCGCCGCCGCGCGCGACGAAACGCTGGGTTTCCTCCGGTGTCCGGCCACGGGTCGAGACCACCTCGCCCCGCCCCATGAAAGCGCTCGACACCGACACCGCCTGATCGAGCAAGCCGCCCGGATTGTTGCGCAGATCGATGACGTAGCCGACGAGCTTGTCGGACGGGATCGCCTTTGAAATATCCGCGATCGCCTTGCGCAGGCCGTCGGTGGTCTGCTCGTTGAAGCTGGTAATCCTGATATAGCCGATATCGCCGCCCTCGGTGCGGAAGCGCACCGGCCGCACCCGGATGATTTCGCGGACGATCGCGACCTCGACCGGCGTGTCCGCGCCCTTGCGAACGATCTTCAGGCGGATCTTGCTGTTGGCCGGCCCCTTCATCTTGCTGACGGCCTGATCGAGCGTCATGCCCTGAATGGAATCATCGTCGATCTGCGTGATCAGATCGCCCGACATGATGCCGGCCTTGGCGGCGGGCGTGTCGTCGATCGGCGCCACCACCTTGACGAGGCCGTCATCCATCGTCACCTCGATGCCGAGCCCGCCAAATTCGCCATTCGTGGTCTCCTGCATGTCGCTCCAGCCCTTCGCATTCATGTAGCGCGAATGCGGATCGAGCGAGGAGATCATGCCGTTGATGGCGCCCTCCATCAGCTTGGAATCGTCGGGCTTCTCGACATAGCTGCTGCGAATGCGCTCGAACACGTCACCGAACAGATTGAGCTGCGAATAGGTGCCGTCGGTGCGGGCCGCAGCCTTGGCGGCCGCAACCAGATGCGCCCCCTGCGGTCCGGCGACCAGAAAGGTCAAACAGGCGCCCGTGACCGTGCCGAGGAGAAAGGTGAGATTCCTGCGCATTTGCGATCCTTCTCGCTATCGACCGCCAAAATTCAGGTGAATCGGCGTCCCGGGCTCCGGCACGGCCAACCAACAACGGCTTTTTGGTCGGATCAAGGCGGTTTCGGTCCGGGCCATTACGGGTTTGTTAAGTATAGGGTTTTGGCGGGAAATGGGCCGGGTTTTGGGCCTCCTAAGCCGTCGTCCCGGCGAGCGCCGGGACCCATACTCCGCAGCGCTTATTTTGCGAAAGGTCTCTAACGCCAGCCCTCTCACCGATGGGCCGCGGCGTATGGGTCCCCGATGCGCAATTGCGCACCTGAGCTCAAGGCCGGGACGACGGCGGTATTTGTTGTTGGCAAACATGCATTCGCTTTCTCGCGACGCATTGCGCCCGAGGTTTGCTGGCATCTCTCGCCCTCTCATTGAGAGGGCGCAGGGAAGACCGGGTGCGCGCTGCACCCGCGGTCTCGTGTGCAATATGTGCAAAAGAATGCGCACACGAGCATACAGGTTCAGCGGAGAACACCCAGCCTTCCCTGCGCAATGGCTTTACGGCTTACTTCGTGCTCTCCTCGGTCGGGCCGAGCTCATTGTCACCGTCGCTGCGCCGAAATTACTCGACACAACTTGACGCCAGCATCGGGGCGTCGGGACCACACGACTTCACCGTACGCTTCAGTCGCGCGCGTCAATCGCAACTGTTGCGTCCACCGCAACCCGTCCAACGTCCGTGACGACGGCCGACGCCCTTCTGAGTAGGACGGGATGGCCAAAGATATGCACCTGATTTGCCTTCGGGAAAAGCGAAATATTTTTTATTTTGGGGCTTGACAGAAATTCTGATAACCAGAATTGATTTGCCCGTCGGGCTAGATGTAGTGGCTTGGAGCCCGGATGAGCCCGTAGCCCGGATGAGCGGAGCGATATCCGGGTCTGCCTCGCACGGATCCCGCATATCGCTGCGCTCATGCGGGCTGCTCGCTAGGTGCAGCCATCGACGAGCACCAGTTTGCTCGTGGTCGTATCGTGGCGCACCTTGAACAGGTCCTGAATGTCGGGGTCGCCCAGAAAGGCTTCCGCCTTTGCGCGTTCCGGAAATTCGAGGATGACCATGCGTTCGGGCTTCCAATCCCCTTCGATGGTCGTCGGCTGAGCCCCTTGAACGAGGTATTTTCCGGAATGCCTCGCGATAAACGCAGGGATTTCCGCTATGTACTTTCTGAAACCACCGAAGTCGTTCACCGAGAAATCGAGTACCAGATAGGCTTTCATTTCCGACCTCACACCAACATCAGCCACCCGGCCCGGATGAGCACGCCGACATCCGGGTTTTGTTTCACGGCTCCCGCATATCGCTACGCTCATGCGGGCTGCTCGCTTGCCGGGCACCTCGCACGGAGTTTAGGCACCCTGCACCACTGTCATCAAACTTAAACATTCGTGCTCTAACCGCCTGCCAGGCCGTCTTGCTGGAGACGACCGTTCTCCGACAGTACTGACAAGCACGCCATGCCTCTCAAATTCATTCACCTCACCGACACGCATCTTGCGGGTCCGGGGCTAAAACTCTACGGGCTCGACCCGCGCGCCCGCCTGGACGCCGCTGTCGCTGATATCAACAGGCACCATTCCGATGCCGCCTTCGCGGTGGTGACCGGCGATCTCACCCATTGGGGCGAACCAGAGGCTTACGCTGACTTCGCCGAGTCCATGGCCGCGCTCGACATGCCCTACGTCGCCATGGTCGGCAATCACGACCGCCGGCGGACCTGCCTCGACGCGCTCGCGGCGGCGCCCCGCGATGCTAACGGCTTCGTGCAGGGGGCGCAGGAGACGCCGTACGGCCTGTTCATCTTCCTCGACACGCTGGATGAGGCGAGTCATGCCGGAGAAATGTGCGGAAAGCGCCTCGGCTGGCTCGCGGAAACGCTCGCCGCCGCACCCACCGAGACGCCCTTCGTCGTGTTCATGCATCATCCGCCCTTCGCGGTCGGGATCGAGGCGATGGACGACATCGCGCTGAAGCAGAGCCGCGAATTCGCGGAAGTGATCGCGCCCTACCGTGCGCGCATCCGCCATCTGTTCTTCGGCCACGTTCACCGACCGATTTCCGGCAGCTACGGCACGATCCACTTCTCGACGCTGCGCGGCACCAACCACCAGGTCTGGTTCGAACTCGACGCGACGGCCGCGCATCTCGCCAGCCACGAACCGCCGGCCTACGGCGTGGTGCTGATGGACCGCCAGACACTGGTCGTACACGCCCACGACTTCCTCGACGCCAGTCCGCGCTTCCCCTTCGCGGCCCCGGAAGGAATGGACGACCGCGATTATGCGCTCAGCTTTGCGGCGCGGTGAAATGAGCCTGGCCGAGCCCGCGGTTCTCCCCGTCACGACGACCGCTCCGCCCCGCCTTCACGTCGCAAGACGGTTTGCCGCCGCCTTCAAAGCGTCGTTCCCGGCGTATCTGCTGCTGTTGCCTTCGCTGATCTTTCTCGCGCTGTTCACCTACGGCGCGGTGGGACAGGTGATCCTGGATTCCCTCTACCAGCGCGCCACGCCCAAGGCGCCGAGCCGGTTCGTCGGCGTTGGCAACATCAGCGCGGTGCTTGCCGACCCCGCGTTCACCGGCGCGGTCCTCAACAATCTCATCTACGCAGTCGGCACGGTGGTCCCCAGCATGGCGCTAGCGCTTTTGTTCGCGCTTGCGCTTTCGCGCACCAACGCCGTGACCAGCCTGCTGCGGGCCGCCCTGTTCCTGCCGGTGCTGATCCCGATGGTCGCCGCGTCCGCACTGTTCCTGTTCATCTTCCTGCCGAATGTCGGGCTGCTTGATTACTATATCGGCCGCCTGCTTCCCGTGCTGCCCAACTGGCTCGGCGATCACGACATTGCGCTAGCCGCGATCATGGTGATCACCGTGTGGAAGAACGCCGGCTATTACATGCTGTTCTTCCTTGCTGGGCTTCAGGCGGTGCCGGAAGACGTCATGGAGGCTGCCCATCTCGACGGGGCCGGTCCGTACCAGCGCCTGCGCCATATCATCCTGCCCGAGCTGCGCCCGACCTTCCTGTTCGTCACCGTGATCGCCGGCCTCAATGCGGTGACACAGGTCGACCATGTCTTCGTCATGACCAAGGGTGGGCCGTCGAACTCAACCAGTCTCGTGCTGTTCTACATCTATCAGCAAGCGGTGGAGCACTACGACATCGGCAAGGCTTCGGCGGCGACCCTGCTTTCGCTCGCGGTGCTGATGGGGCTCACCGCGCTGTCCTTCCGCTCGCTGGCGAGCCGCGAGGGCGGGGCATGAAACTGTTCGCGGATGCACCGCTGGCGACACGCGGCGAGATCACCCCGAAACTCGGCTTCGCGCTCGTGGTGCTGCTCACGCTCGTCTGGCTCATTCCCTTCCTCTGGATGGTGGTGGCTGCGCTGCGACCGCCGTCCGATGGCATCAACGCCATGGCAATCCTGATGCCGAGCCTGTCGCCGACCCTCGACAACATCAAGGACGCCTGGGAGATCGGCGACTTCCCGCGTTACGTCCTCAACACGACGATCATCTGTGGCGGCATCCTGCTCGTTCAATTCGTCACGGTCACGCTGGCGGGCTTTGCCTTTGCGCGCCTGTCGTTCGCCGGGAAAACGCTGATCTTCTACCTGTTCCTGATGCAGCTCATGCTGGTGCCGGTGCTGCTCATCGTGCCGAACCTGACACTGGTGGCGAAGCTCGGCCTCTACGACACCCTGACCGGCGTCATGCTGCCGTTCTTCGCCTCGGCCTTCGGCACGTTCCTGATGCGGCAGGCCTTCGAGGCCATTCCGGCCGAGCTCGAGGACGCCGCATTGATCGACGGGGCCGGGGTGTTTCAGCGCATCCGCCATATCTATGTGCCGCTCTCACTGCCGAGCTTTTCCGCCTTTGCCATCGTCTCCGTGACCAGCCACTGGAACGACTTCCTCTGGCCGCTGATGGTGATCAATTCGCCGGACAAGCGGCCGCTCACCGTCGGGCTTTCGGTCTTCACCGCCACGGCGGAAGGCACCCAGGCCTGGGGCACGATCGCGGCCGGCACCTTGATGGTGATCGCGCCCCTCCTCGTCACCTTCCTGATCTTCCAACGGCGTTTCATCAGTTCTTTCGTCACCTCAGGCATCAAATAGGAGATTTCCAATGCTGTTTTCCCGCCGGCTCGCGCTCGGCCTCGCCATGGCCGGGGCTCTCGCCCTTCCCGCCTTCGCCGAGGGCCCTACCGAAATCGACCTGTTCTTCCCCGTCCCCGTCGATGGGAAGCTCGCCCGCGACATGAGCACCCTGATCAAGGACTTCAACGACACCCATCCCGACATCAAGGCGACCGCCGTCTATACCGGCTCGTACGATGACACGCTGATCAAGACGCGCGCCGCAATCAAGGCCGGCAAGCCGCCGAGCGCCGTGATCATGTCGGCCAATTTCCTGCTCGACATGCAGATCGAGAGCGAGCTGACCAATCTCGACGCTCTGATCGCCGCGGATGGCACCACCAAGGAAAAGTTTCTCGGCCAGTTCTTTCCAGCGTTGCACGGCAACGCCGTAATCGATCGCTCGGTCTATGGCGTGCCGTTCCATAATTCGACGCCGCTTCTCTACATCAACGCCGAACACGCCAAGGAAGCCGGCCTCGATCCCAGCAAGCCACCGCAGACCTGGGCCGAGGTGACCGACTGGGCCAAGAAGCTCACCAAGCGCGACGGCGACAAGGTGACCCGGTGGGGCATAGCCATCCCCTGTGCCTATGACTATTGCGGCTGGATGATGGAAACCCTGACCATGTCGAATGGCGGGCGCTACTACAACGAGGAGTTCGGCGGCGAGGTCTATTACGACACGCCCTCCATGCTCGGCGCGCTGACCTGGTGGAGCGACCTGGTCGCCAAGCATAAGGTGCATCCTCCCGGCCCGCAGCCGGGTCCGGCGGTGAGCACCTCGTTCATCTCCGGCAACGCCTCGATGATGATGCTCTCCACGGGCTCGCTGACCTTCGTGCGCGATAACGCCAAATTCTCCTACAAGGTCGCGTTCATTCCGCGCAACGTCCGCAACGCGGTGCCGATCGGCGGGGCTTCGCTGATCGTTCCGGCCGGTCTCAAAGCGGACAAGCAGAAGGCCGCCTGGACGCTGATCAAGTGGATGACATCGCCTGAAAAGAGCGGCTGGTGGAGCCGTGCCACCGGCTACTTCGCCCCGAACATGGCTGCCTACAAAACGCCTGATATGGTCGAGTTCCTCAACAAGAACCCGGACGCCAAGACCGCTGTCGAGCAGCTCGACGTCGCAAAGCCCTGGTTTGCCACCTACAAGACCGTGCCGGTGCGCAAGACCCTCGAAGACGAGGTGCAGTTGGTGCTGAATGGCAAGAAGCAGCCAAAGGACGCGCTCGTCGCCGCCCAGAAAGCCGCCGACGAGCTGCTCAAGCCTTACAACGCCGAGACGACGCTGAAGCTGCCCTGAATCCGGGGAGCATCGGCAAGGGAAGCTGGCTTCGGCGCCCTAGGAGGTGGGGCGCCGAAGACATTGGGTTGAGCACTGGCCCGCCAGCGTGGAGCGGCGGGTTAAAGAGAACCCGCCCTCGACCGCGTCTTTGCAGAACCAATGTCGAATCTCCCATCCGCCGAAGAAAGCTCCGGTACGGTTCTGCCAAATCCCGCCGCGACCGATGGAACGCAAGCAGGCTCGCGTTGACAACCAAGACGCCGGACGGATGGGTCGCTGCGAACGACGGCAAACACCTCAAGCGCATGATCGTAACCCTTGATGGGCTGCTTTCCGATCGAGGCCAGCGGGATGCGATCCCTCACCTGTTCGGTGACAACAGGGTCGACCAGTATCTCGGCATCGTCAGCCAGACTGCACAGCCGTGATGCCAGGTTGATGACGTTTCCGATCGCCGTGTAGTCGAGGCGGCCGTGGTAGCCGAGGGTACCGACAGTCGCGGGTCCCATCGCGATGCCCACGCCGAAGCCCACGGTGCAACCGCCGGCGGACCAGTTGTTGGCAAGGGATTGCACGGCGGCCTGCATGTCGATCGCAAGCCTGATGCCGCAATGCGCCGGGTCCTCGCACGTGACCGGTGCGTTGACGAGAACCATCACGCCGTCACCGGCGAAGCGGATCAGGGTGGCGGCATGGCGGGCCGTGACGGCGCCAATGGCTTCATAATATTCTCGCAGCACGGCCAGAATGGCCTCGGGCTCGGCGCGGGCGGTAAACGCGGTGAAGCCGCGCAGATCGCCGAAAATCGCAACCACGTCACGCCGTTGTCCGTCCAGCAGCCGCGGATCGGAGTGCTCCACCAGTTCGGCGACCTGCGGGGCAAGGAATTGCTTCAGGCGATTGATGCGCTCGGATTTCTGCTGTGACGCCCCCAGCTCTTCCGCCATCTGGTTGAATCGGACCGCCAATTGCTCCAGTTCGTCGCGGCTTTCGATCGCGATGCGATGATCGAGCTGTCCCATCCCTATCCGTTCTGCGCCCTCCTCGAGCTTGCGTATCGGCACCCACATGCGGGATGCACGCCAATAGGCGAGCACAAGCGCAAAAACGGTTCCGATGGCGATGAACAGGAGGCAACGCCACACCGTCGCGCGCATGGATTCAAACGCCTCTACGATCGGCTGCTGGGCAATCACGGTCCAACCCACATTCGCGGCAGGTACCGAGAGCGCGACGAAATCTCTCCCGTCATCGCCTGTGGTGACGACCGCCGATCCATTCGCAGCGGTCACAACCGATTTGAGCCGGCTGAACTCGCCTGACCCGGCGCCACTGCGCAACACCAGGCTGATGTCCGGGTGAGCAATCAGGCGTCCTGCGTCATCGACGACAAGGGCATGGCCGGTGTTGCCGATCTTGATCGCCGCGATGACATCCCAGATCAGTTTCAAATTGATGTCGGCAACGACAATTCCGGCGGCCGCGCGGTTTCCCGCGACGGCGATCCGCATGTAGGGCTCTGAATCGCGCTGATACCGCACAGGACCGTACCAGACCCGGTTCGCGCGCGCCCCCACCACCGCGGGATCGGCCGACAAATCCACACCTCGACCGGTCCGGTTCAAACTCATCCTGGATACGAACACGCGTTCGGTGCCGGTCGGGTCAACCAGCGATACCGAAACGATCGCCGGCACCTGCTGCAGCAGACGCAGCCCGTCGACCCTGCGCCGGTCGTCCTCGCCCTGGGTCCAGGGAAACTGCACGAGCCAGCCGAGCTGATCGCGTATGCCATCGGTAAAGGTCTGGATCCGGTCGGCTGCAGCGCGGGCCTCGATCTGAAGCACTTCATTGAGATGAAGACGATGGTCGCGAAAGGCGAACCAAGCCTCGATCACGGAGCCAAGTGTGAGCGGCACCACCACTGCGACAAACAGTGTGACGAAGTATTTGACGAACAGGGAGCGCCGCGGCCGGGTCACGCTAATGACGCCCGGCAACTGGAGCTCCACGTCACGATGAGATGTGCCGGCCTCATTCGATCACCTTGTTGGCGCGAAACAGGATGTAGGATTTGTCCAGGTCGATGCCGAGCAGTTCAGCCGTCCTGAGATTGACGACCAGCTCGAATTTGGTGGGTTGCACAACGGGAAGCGTGGCGGGGCTTTCGCCGCGCAGGATCCGGTCGGCGTAGGTCGCAAGCGCGAAATAGGTCGCGCGCTGGTTCGCGCCATAGCTGATAAGCCCGCCTGCGTCGCAATACTCGCTCCATCCGAACATCGACGGCAGCCGATGCTTGATGGCGAGCTGGGCGATCTTGGCCCGGTGCACCAGCGTGAGAACATCGGGAAAGACGAGCAACCCGTCCGGATGCGCGTCGCCCACCAGTCCAAGCGCGTGGTCCAGCTCGCTTGCCCCTGCAAAGGGAATATAGAGCAGCGTGATGCCAAGCTGCCGGGCGGCGTCCTGCGTCGCGCGCCACTCCGACTGTTCTCCCGGATGAAGACTGTTCGAAAGTACCGCCAGGGTGCGCAGGCTCGGAAAGATTTCCTTGAGCAGCTCCACCCGCTTTCCCGCCACATCAAGCGACAGGAAGGTCGAGCCGGTGAAATTGCCGCCCGGTTCCCCGAGGCTCTTGACGAGGCCGAGCGCCACCGGGTCGCCGCTCAGGGCAAACAGGACCGGAACATCCGTTACCTCCGTCAGCGCGCGGGTCGCAGGGCCGCTCGACACGGCAAGGTCGACGTTGCCGCGCCGGACGTTCGATACCACCTCGCGCAGCGCCTGCGGATTGCCGGGCGCATAGTGCAATTCCAGGGCAACGTTCTTGCCCTCGACATAGCCCCGCGCGCGCAATCCTTCGCGGAACCCGTCGAGGAACGGGTCGGGCTGGGACCCGGTGGAAACCCAGAAAATCCGATAGACCCTTGTCGGATCATGAGCCAGTGCGGCGACCGGCCAAGCCATCGCAGCACCGACAAGCGTTATGAAATCCCTTCGTTTCATGCTGGCCACCATGGCCCAAACCGGCTTTCCAAGCTTCGAGCCGGCATTCAGATGAGCTGCAGATAATCTTGATTTTTCCCTTTTTTGGGCGGCTCGGGGGCCGGGATGCGTCCTCGGCCCGAGGTTCCATCGGCGTCGTCCCTACTCCACCCCGTAGCGCGTGAAGTGATCGCCGATGCCGGCCTGGATTGTCCTGGCCGCCGAGATATCGCTATCGCTGCCGGCCTTGTCGCCTTTCCTGAGCTTGGCAAGCCCGCGCCCATAGAGCGCGCTCGCCAGCTTCGGCTCGGTTCGCAGCGCAGAATCATAATCATCGATCGCCGCGTCGAGCTGGCCCATCTTCAGATGAACCAGCCCACGCGAGTCGTACGTTTCGGCATTGTTCGGTCCCGCCTGAAGCGCCCTGTTGCAGTCCGCCAGCGCGGTTTCCAACGGCCCGAGGACAGCACGTGTCCAGCACCGCCCGCTCCATCCGGCTGCCAGATCGGGCTGAAGTCGAACCGCCTCGTCATAGTCCCGCGCCGCGCGATCGTACTCGTGCTTCTTCAGGTAGATTCCCGCACGGTTGGCGAAGGCTCTGCCGTAGTTGGGATTGAGCTTGATCGCCTGATCGAGAGATTGGATGGCGAGGTCGTATTCGCCCTTTTTCAAGTACATTGCACCACGGTTGTTGAACGGCTTGGCATCGCCTGGATTGAGCTTGATCGCTGCATCGAAATCAGGGATGGCGCGGTCGTAGTCGCCCCTAGAGGCATAGGCATTGCCACGGATGTTATGGGCAACCGCCAAGGCGGCCGTCGTGAGTTGACCCGATCCGATAAGCGCCGTGCAAGCATTGATCCGACGCTCGAGCGACGCGCGATGCGAACCGTTGCACAACTCGAGATTCCCGAGATAGCCATCCGGCTTCGGGTTCTGTGCCGCCGCCGGTGATCCGAACAGCAGCAAGGCGAGGATCGGCGCCAGGCCGAGGACAATGCGCCCGCTTGCGCTGGATTTCATGTCAGGCTTCCGATCTTGGAACGAGAGATCGGCGGTCGACCGCCCTAGCACCCCCGACAAATTTTCAGATTTGATCCGGGAGGCGTTGGTTCGGATGGCGCCGACGCCGGTCTCTCGGGCTTTCGCATGACCTTGCTCTTGCCCTCTTCAATGAGGGTGGAAAACCTGAATGTCCCATCGTCCGAAATTTCGACGTGTGGCGTGGTGCCTCGAATCCCCATTGTCGCGGCGGGGGTATCGACCTTCATATCGCCGGTCTTGGCGACCTGGCCGGCAACAAACGTGAAGGTTCCCTTGGTCAGACTGAGCAAGGTTTTGTTGGACTTCCCGTTTGGGTCATAGACGAACTCGCTCAAGGCCATGCGAGCGTTGCTCGACAGATTGAACGCGGTGCCATCCGTAAAACTGATGCCGACCCGGCCGTCGGCGCCGGTCGCGACCACGTCGCCCTCATAGACGACATCACCGACCTTCGCCTGCCCGGCTTGAGCGTCGGCACGAACCTGAATGACGGTCGCACCGGCACGTTCGATGGTGACCGAACCTGTCGCGACAACGACTTTTCCAATCGGTTTGGACACGACATCATGAACCGCGGGCGTCGCAGAACCGCGTTGCGCCTGAGCCGAGCCCGGGAAAGATCCGGCGATCGCCAGAGCCAAGCCTGTCAGCAAAACGGCAATCTTATGGTTGCACATGATCGGCCCTTCCCGAGCAAATCTCGTTCGTGCGGCCGCACCGGTTCCTTGAACCGCCGGCCAGGGCAACAATGGATGCGCTTGGATATTATGCCGGACCGGCCGCTCCGCGCCACCTCCCCCAAAAGGAGTACTCCTTTTGCGCCGCGGGCTTTGTGAAGACTTTCACAATCTCTCCCGCTGGATTGCGCTATTTTGGCACAGGAGATTTCGACGGTCGGTCTTTGGCTGACCGCCGCCAAATGTTTTGATCTGATTGCGCAACTGGTTGCGGCAGACCGGGGCGGAACTCATGCTCGCAGGGTCCCACGCCAAAACCGGGGACGATCGTAACGCGGCAGCGGAGCGGCTTCCCCGCGTCATCGGCAATGTTCAGACGGAAGCCCATGGCCGCCTCCCCGGCCAGGGGGCAAAGAGCGATTGCCCGCATGCCGACAGGCCGTTTCCTGGCATTTCGGGCCGCACTCACGCCCGTTTCGGCATCCTGTGGCTCACGGCGCTGACCTTCTCCATGATGAAGGAAGCCGGAGCCGCGGACCCCAATGTCGTTTTCCTGGACGACGGCAGCATAACCTACAAGGATCTGGAGCACGGAAGCTTCGAGCTTGTGACCAAGGAGCCTATCCCGCGGCACTTCTTCGTTGAGGATCCCGGCGAAACAGTCGTCCTGCGCGTCGAAGGATCCTCGATCAATATCAGCCGGGTCACAAATTCCTCCTCGCGAATGGCGGAGTTGCAGGCAGCCCAGCAGGAAGCGCTCGCCACCCTTGCGAAAGGCATGGAGTCAACCGGGTCGAGCACACCTCCTTTGGTCGATCGGCTGCCGGTGCAACCGATCAATTTTATCGAGACTGACGTCCCCTCCCCGGCGGGGGATTCGCTCCTGCCGCTGCCGGTGCCCAACTTCCCGGTCACCGAAATTATTATCGCAGCCCTGCCGCCTGTCCCGCCGACGCTGAATGCCGTGACAGGGCCGACCGAAATCGACACCTCGGCGTTTGACACCTTCACCGCGACGAGCGGCACTTTCGTTGCCAGCAGTTCCAACGGCGCCACACTGACTTACGGCATCAGCGGCGGGACCGCCGGCAGCACGGTACTGGATGGGGAGACATTCGATGTCTCGCAGACGGGCCCCTACGGCACGCTTTACGTCAACAGCACGACCGGCGATTACACTTTCGTTCCGGACAGTCACGCGATCAATGCGCTGACTGATCCCACGACCACGAGCTTCACCGTCACGGTGTCTGACGGCGCGCTCGCAGCCAACCAGGCCTTCACGATCTCCATCAACGGCACCAACGACGCGGCCGTCATTTCCGGTGCCGCGACGGGTTCAACGGTCGAGGCCAGTGGCGTCGCCAACCGCGCGCTGGGCATGCCGACCGTGACCGGCACGCTCACCAACACCGACGTCGACAATCCACACGATACCTTCACGGCGATCGAGACGCCCACTGCGAGCGCGGGCGGCTACGGCAGCTTCGCCATAACGGCGAATGGCGTGTGGACCTACACGCTCGACGAGACCAACAGCGCGGTGCAGGCGCTCAATGTCGGCGGCACACTGACCGACACCTTCACCGTGACCACCGTCGACGGCACCGCCAAATCGATTACGGTCACCATCCAGGGCGCCAACGACGCGGCCGTCATTTCCGGCGCCACGGCCGGCGCGGTGATCGAGGCGGGCAGCGCCGAGCACGGCACGGCGAGCGCGACCGGCACGCTGACGGACACCGATGTCGACAACACGCCGAACAGTTTTACGTCGGTTGACTCGCCTAACGTGAGCGCGGGCGGCCATGGCACCTACACATTGACCGCGGACGGCGTGTGGACCTACGCAGTCGACGATTGCGACCACGCGGTGCAGGCGCTCAACATCGGGGACACGCTGATCGACACCTTCACCGTGACCACCATCGACGGCACGCCGCAGGTGGTGACGGTCGAGATCCAGGGAGCGAACGACGCGGCCATCATCTACGGCACCACCACCGGGTCGGTGACCGAGGCTGGGCACCATGAACACGGCAAGCCGACCGCGTGCGGTACGCTCACCAACACCGACATCGACAATACGCCCAATACCTTTACGGCCGTCAGCGCGCCGACGGTGAGCGCGGGCGGCTATGGCACCTTCACCATGACGGCGGATGGCAAGTGGACCTACACGGTCGACGACAACAACGGCGCGGTGCAGGCGCTCAATAGCTGCGACACGCTCTGCGACAGCTTCACGGTCACCACCATCGACGGTACCCCCCAGGTGGTGAAGGTCACCATCCAGGGCGCCAACGACCCGGCCGTCATTTCCGGTACCACAGCCGGAAACGTGATCGAGGCTGCCTGTCATGAATACGGCCAGCCGACTGCGTGCGGCACGCTCACCAACACCGACGTCGACAATACGCCCAGTACCTTCACGCCTGTTTGCTGGCCGGAGGCGAGCACGGGCGGCTACGGCACCTTCACCATGACGGCGGCCGGCGTGTGGACCTACACACTCGACAACAACAACTGCACCGTGCAGGCGCTCAATAGCTGCGACACCCTTTGCGACAGCTTCACGGTCACAACCATCGACGGTACCGCCCAGGTGGTGAAGGTCACCATCCAGGGCGCCAACGACCCGGCCGTCATCTCCGGCACCACAGCCGGCTGCGTGGTCGAGGCTGGTTGTGATGATCATGGTAATCCGGTCGCGTGCGGCAGGCTCACCGACACCGACGTCGACAACACGCCCAATACCTTCACGCCGGTTTGCTGGCCGGAGGCGAGCGCGGGCGGTTATGGCAGCTTCACCATGACGGCGGCCGGCGTGTGGACCTACACGCTCGACAACGCCAACTGCACCGTGGAGGCGCTCAATAGCTGCGACACCCTTTGCGACAGCTTCACGGTCACAACCATCGACGGCACCGCCCAGGTGGTGAAGATCACTATTTACGGCACCAGCGACGGATACGATTTCATGGCGTCGGCCGCCGGCGACTCGTTCCAGTTCAAGGACGAGATTTCCGGCTTTGACGGTTCAAACGTCATCGATCCCCTCGATGTGGATTTTGCCCAAGCGGCAATCAGCCAAAGCGAAGATGTTGGAGGAATCAGCGGACAACTGGCGACGTCAGCGGGAGCACAAACGCTTGCTCAATCGCTGTCAGGACAACCCGCTGATGACAATTTCAGTTTCGCTCTCGAACCGTTGGCGAGCGCCGTCGCTTTTCATGCGCCGCACGACCTGATGGTGTGACGGCTTCCGGGACCGTGGCGTCACGTCGTGCCGGAGATGCCGGCGATTCCCATCGAGGGCGCGAGAGAAACAGTCAGCAAACACGGATCCCGTATGTCGCTGCGCTGATGCAGGCTGCTCGCTGCGCGCGCCTTCCGAAGAAACCAAGGTCTCCGAAAGGCGCTGCAGGACTTTTACTTGGTGACCTTCTCGACCACCGCATCGATGCCCATGCGGATCGCGGTGCCGGTGGCGAAGGCAACCACGACGACCGGGATCCAGATGAATCCGCCCGAGACGGAGTCGAGTTCGACAGCATTCAGTTCGCGCGCTTCAGTGTTCAGCTTGGTCATATCAGTCTCTCCCGTTATCGGTGGAAGGACTGTCCCCGCCACTCGTAAGAGATTGATAATCCGCGGCGCGCCAGGCCGCTGTGTCGGACATCACACTCAACTCGGTGCGTGGAACGGGTGTAGCGCGCAGCCCGAACAAACCGGAATCCGTGATTCTGTCGCGCAACCTGTTTTGGCGCAAACGCCACAGAATCGTGAAGCCGCTACGGATTGCGGCGGTGCGGCCCGCGCATTACCTCGCACACTACGGGTTTGCCTGGAGCAAATGTAATGCGCTCTGTTTTGGCCTTGGGCCTTTTGATCGCCCTCTGTGCTTCTGCCAACGCCGCAAAGGTGCAGCACTCCAAACCGCATGCGGGCCAGTCACGCTCGGCTCAACCCGTTGCTGCCACCAAGGGCTATGCTGTACCCGGCTGGACCGACGCACAGACGCGGTATTGGATGGACAGCTTTCACGGCGGAACGGATTGACGCCGAGCGGCACTATATTTTTTTCCGGCCAGCGTTTGCGCCAGGGGCTTCCACCCATGCTGCAGTCCGTAGGACGGATTGAGCGACAAGCGTTCGCCGAACGCGCGTTGCGCCCGGGTTTTGCTAACTATCCGCGCATCACAGCATTGGCCTTCTCGGCGGCGGCGGTCATGGCAATCTTCGCCGATTTCGCTCCCGAGACGACTTCATTCACGCCGATCATGAAGGCGTCCATGATGGGTCTCGATTGCGGATGGAAAAGTATCGCCTTCGCGCGGTCGACGTCGGCATTTTGCAGATTGGTCAACGCCGCCGCGGCGGCCTGCGGGCCGAACGCCTTCTTGAAGCCCTCGCTCGACCAGGCCGACAGGCGTGTCGTCGCGAGCCCCGCCGCTGCGGTCTGCAGCGAGGTCGCCTTGCTTGTCGCCCACAGCAGGAACAGGAAAGCTGCCCGCTTGTTTCGCGATTTGGAATTGATGCACGCCTGCCAGTGCGACATGAAGGGGACGGATGCGTGCCCGGCGGCATGCGGAAAGGCTGCAAACTCGGCCTGCTTCGTCACGCGACTCTTGGCTGGATTGGAGATGTCGGTCGCGAAGTTGCTGCTGTCGATGGCCATTGCCGTCCTTCCCTGCAGGAAGTCGTCCAATACGTGGTACCATTCATAGCTGCCGACGCCGACCGGCCCTGCCTGGCTGAGCAGCTGTCCAAACATCTCGACGGCCGCGATCGCCTCGGGGCTCGCGAACGCGGCCTTCTTGTCCTTGACCATGTGCCCACCGTAAGAGAACACAAAGCTCATGGCCGGCACGGACGAATTGCCGCCGGCCTGCGCCCGCATGGCAATCCCGGACATCCCGTTGGTCTTGATTGCCTTGGCGGTGGCAAGCAGTTCTTCGAAAGTCTGGGGAACCGCTAGGTTCCTGGCTGCCCGCGCATCGCTGTTGATGAACAAGGTCACCGCCTCGGAGGTGATCGGGACGGCGTAGCGTTCGCGGTCCGACCACAGCGGAAAGGCGCGGGCCGTCTTGAGAAGGTCGCTCTCGTCGTACCAGCCGAGATCGGTCAGCGACCTGTCGGAATAATAGGCGTTCAGCGGCTCGAGCCATCCTGCCGCGATGCCCTGGCCATAGGTCGTCCACATGAAAACGTCGGGGGTGCTGCTGCCACGGTTGAGCTGTATCGGCAGCGCGCCCAGATAGGCGGTCTCCAACCGGA
This sequence comes from Bradyrhizobium sp. AUGA SZCCT0431, assembly GCF_018131065.1. Taxonomy (NCBI): domain Bacteria; kingdom Pseudomonadati; phylum Pseudomonadota; class Alphaproteobacteria; order Hyphomicrobiales; family Nitrobacteraceae; genus Bradyrhizobium; species Bradyrhizobium sp. AUGA SZCCT0431. The sequence goes on from NZ_JAFCLR010000038.1 coordinate 16,860, forward strand.
AGTCGGTAGCGACGATGATACCGGTGAGCTTGGTGAAGTCCCACAAAAGCGGAGTGATCGCGTTCGACCAGGGATGGATTGCGCCCGCGAGCGTGATCGTCTGCCCCGCAAATTGCTTCCAATCAATCGCAGCCTTGGCATAGCTCGCGGCGGCATCCTCCGCAAAACCCCACCGCGGCAGCATGGCGAGGGCCGGCAATGTCGCCCCCGCCGCGCCCAATCCTTTGACGAAGCTCCGCCGGCTGGCCGAGCTTGGACTCCTCGGAAACTTTTCGCCTGGACCCATGTGGTTTGGAGCCATGAGGTTGCTCCTGCCGGGGGATCGGCCTTCACAACAAGCGGGCGGGCCTTACCCGTGACGTGCTGGCCCCTTGCGTGTAATCTACACGGTGGAGCTTGCCGGTTCCCGTCGCATCCCGCGGACCGCGGCTATATTTTCATTATACTAGCAATGTTCTGCGTCGGCATCAGAAAATAATCGCTCACGCGAGCATCGAAGACCAGGCCAATGTCAGTCACTCTGAGCCAGTCCTCTCGGTGGTTTGCTCGTCCGCTGGCGCTGGTGGTCGCGGTTCTTCTAACTGTGGTTGTCGCAACCGGGTTTCTCGGCTTCAGATATTGGCAGGAGCGACAAGCGGCAGATCTCTTGTTCGAGCGTGGTCGCCAGGTGCTTGAGACGCTGGATCGGCTGCGGACTGTCATCGCCGACGTGGAGGCCCAAAGGCGCGGGTATCTGCTGACTCTGGACCCCTCATATCTCAAGGCCTACGGCGTCTCCGACGAAAGCGTGCGCCGCGACGCCCAGGCGCTCCAGGCTCTGGTAGCGAGCGATCCATTGCAGAACCATCGTGCGGGACATCTGGCGCTGACCGTTGCGGCAAAGCTGCGCGAGATCGATGACATCGTCAATACCGCCCGAACCAGCTCTGGGCCGGCAGCGCTGGCGATGATCCGCAGCCTGGACGAGATCCGGTCGCAAATCGACCAGATGGTGGACCACGAGCGCTTCCTGCGCGTGGATCAGGAGAGGCGCGCCAAGGCACTCGAACAACGCAAAGCCGGGCTGATCGCTACGGCTGTCGTCGTTGTCGCGGTCCTGGCAGTGGCAGCGCTGGCGCTCGCACGGTTCGAAGCGAGACGGCGGCGAAAAGCGACCGAGGAGAACGTTCAGCTCCAGAGCGATATCGAAGAGCGTGACAGGAAGATCCGGCGCCTGGTCGACGCCAACATCATCGGGATCATCATCTGGGAAGTCGACGGGCGCATTCTTGAGGCCAATGACGAGTTTCTCCGCATGGTGGGATATTCCCGGGAGGACCTCACCGCGGGTCACCTGCACCGGACATCCCTGACCCCGCCGGAATGGCGCGACCGCGACGCGCGTACCGTGGCAGAGCTGAAGCGGATCGGGACGGCCCAACCGTTCGAGAAAGAGTACTTGCGGAAGGACGGAAGCCGCGTCCACGTGCTGATCGGCGGGGCGATGTTCGAAGAAGGTACAAATCAAGGTGTTGGCTTTGTCCTCGATCTGACCGAGCGCAAGCGGGCGGAAGAGGCGCTGCGGCAAAGCGAGGAGCGCTTTCGCACCCTCGTGCAATTCTCCTTCGACGTGTACTGGGAGACCGACGCGCAGCATCGCTTTACTCACCAGGAGTTCGCCGAGAACCTTGCCGACGCGCCGGCGTGGGGCTCCGAGATCGGAAAGACGCGCTGGGAGGTGCCCTACCTGGAGCCCGACGCAGAGGCCTGGCGCAAGCACCGGGAGATGCTCGATGCCCACCTGCCGTTCCGTGATTTTGAGCTCGCGCGGCCGGGTCCTGACGGCAGCAAGCGTTACGTGTCCGTCTCGGGGCTGCCGATGTTTGACGAGTCTGGGCGCTTCGTCGGCTACCGCGGCGTCGGGCGGCACATCACCGAACGCAAGCGGGCCGAAGAGGCCCTGCGCTCCGCGCAGGCGGAACTCGCCCACGCCAATCGCGTCGCCACGATGGGGCAGCTGACGGCCTCGGTCGCCCATGAAGTCAGCCAGCCAATCGCCGCGACCGTGCTCAACGCCCAGGCGGCCTTGCGCTGGCTGGGCGCTCAGCCTCCGAACCTCGGCGAGGTTCGGCAGATCCTCGGTCAGATCACGGATGACGGCAAGCGTGCCGGCGACGTCATCGGCTGGATCCGGGCCCTCATCAAGAAAGCCCCGCCTCGGAAGGAGAGCCTGGAAATCAACCAGGCGATCCTCGAGGTCATAGCTCTGACCCGCGGCGAAGCGGTGCAGAACGGCGTCTGGGTGCGGACGCAACTCGCAGAGGGCCTGCCGCTCATTCATGCGGATCGGGTCCAGCTGCAACAGGTGATCCTCAATCTGATCATGAACGCGATCGAAGCGATGAACGGCACCAGCGAGGGAACGCGGGAGTTGCTGATCAGCACTGCCGCAGAGGCCTCGAACGGCGTGCTCGTCAGCTTGCGGGATACCGGTCCGGGACTGGATCCGGCGAGCCTCGAGCACCTCTTCGACGCATTCTACACGACAAAGTCCAGTGGCCTCGGCATGGGACTAAGCATCTGCCGTTCGATCATCGAAGCGCAGGGCGGACGGATCTGGGCCGACGCCAATGAACCGCGCGGCGCCGCCTTTCATTTCACCCTGCCCTTGCAACGGGAAGAGATCGCTCCTGCCGAACACGCCGGCCCAATGCAGGCGGTATGAAATGCTGGTTCGGGGAGCAAGCCGCGGTCGCGAATGCGCCTGATCGCGGGCGTTAGCGGAATTCGAGCGGCGCGTTCCCTCGCCACTTCCTTACCGAGTCTCATTCCGCATACCGTTGCGCTCGTGCGAGCTGCTCGCTCGAGATAGCCGTCATCAGAACCCGGCCTTGAAGGCACCTGACGCAAGTGAATTTGCGAGCCGCAGCGACGCTGAAATTGTTTCAAATCGCTGACCATCGAATTTGATGTCGTAGTGTTTGGCGAGCCAACTCAGTCTTTTCTCAATGCCCGTCGTTATCGGCTCGCCCGCAATGCCGACAGAGTTCAACGGCCAGATTCCAACGGGGACGATTTCGAGCGTCGCGCGCACCAGTTTGGTCCCATCGCCAAAGCTCCTTCCGATGTCGATGGGATCCACTTTCACTACCGTCTTCGGATCGTTCATGTCGCGAAACCGAACCAGCATGGGAAGGCCGTCCAGCGGCAGCTCGCGCTTGCCAGACAGTCGAGACACCTCCTTCAAGCCCTCTTCGACCGGTCTCGGAAGACTGCCCCCGGAAAACCCGAACGCGCGAAGCACAATCCATTCCGCCCCTGACCGATCATCGGTATCCTTTGTCAGCAGCGCGAACAACGTGCCGCGAGAACCGAGATCGAGGGCAATCGCTTCACCTCTGTAACGGACGCGGAGTTCTTGCTGAGAGGCAAAGCCCGACTGCTTGCTGTAGGTCACTTCACGGACGCTAGATGCGGTCTTCAGTTCGCCGTCCACCCGCGCGTCAAGCGTCAAGCGATATCGCACTGTGACGCTCGGAAAGGCCGTCATCCAGAGCACGACCACGCCGGCGATCAGCAGGCTCGCGATGATGAGCCGCTTCATGCAAATAGCCCATGCGATGTGAGCGAGCCTCTGCTTTCCATCGCCCATACATGGCGCAGCTTCATTGACAAATCGCTTCGCCCCAAAGTTGCATTCGCCCCCGCCCCGTTAACCCCACTTCTTAAGCGCCCATCCACCATTGCCGGACGGACCCGGCGCTTAACCATTTCGATTAACATCCCCTCAATCCACTCCCGACAAATCTAGCGACCGTACTGGGGAGAGATTGCCGTGGACGGGTTTTCGCTGAACCTCTTTGCCATCGAATTCATCGGGCTGATGATGGTAGCGCTCTGCCTCGTCGTGCTCGCGCTGCCCTCGGGGCGCCGGCCGTCGAAGCACGCCCGCTACGAGTAATTCTTTCCGGCCAGCCTGGCTTCTGCCTGGCTTCGACCTGGATCCTTGGCCGGAACCAAGTTTGCAGGGCACGCCCCAAGCGCGTCCTGCCGCAAAGCGCACGCAGAAAGCGGTGCTTTGCCTCCTATTCCGGGCCAAATTTTGCCCAAAGACCCTTGACATACCAGCGCTTTCGGCCGAACGCCTGTCGTAAGCGTCATGGACTGTTCATGGATCTGATTACCACCACTTCCGACCTTGCGGCTGCCTGCGATCGCCTCTCCAAGCACCCGGTCATCACCGTCGACACGGAGTTCCTCCGCGAGACGACCTATTATCCCCTGCTCTGCGTCGTGCAAATGGCGAGCGCGGACGAAGCCGTCGTGATCGACACGCTGGCCGAGGGCATCGACCTCAAGCCGTTCTTCGAGCTGATGGGCAATGAGGCGGTGCTGAAGGTGTTCCACGCCGCGCGCCAGGACATCGAGATCGTCTGGCACCAGTCCGGCACCATTCCGCACCCGATCTTCGACACCCAGGTCGCGGCGATGGTGCTCGGCTATGGCGACAGCATCGCCTATGACGCGCTGGTCGAGCGCATCACCGGCCACCGGCCGGACAAAACGCACCGCTTCACCGACTGGTCGCGCCGACCCCTGACATCAGACCAGATGCATTACGCGGTCTCCGACGTCACCCATTTGCGCGACGTGTTCGCGGCGCTGGACGCCGATTTAAAGAAGCGCGGTCGCAGCGAATGGGTCAGCGAGGAGATGGAAGTCCTGACCTCGCCGAAGACCTATGATTTCCACCCCGAGCGCGCCTGGGAGCGGCTGAAGACGCGGGTGCGCAAGCCCAGGGAATTGGCCGTGCTGATGGAAGTCGCAGCCTGGCGCGAACAGGAAGCGCAGAGCCGCGACGTGCCGCGCAGCCGCGTGATGAAGGATGACGCGGTCGGCGACATCGCCACCCATGCGCCGACCTCGCTGGAGCGTCTCGCCAATTTGCGCTCGCTGCCGAAGGGTTTCGACCGCTCCAAATGGGGCAGCGACATCGTCGCCGCCGTACAGCGCGGCATCGCGCGCGATCCTGCGACCTTGCCGAAGCTCGAAAAGCCGCGCGGCAATTCGAATGGCGCTGCGATCGTCGAGCTCCTGAAGGTGCTGCTGCGAATGACCTCGGAGCGTCATGCGGTGGCCAGCAAGGTGATCGCAACCGTCGACGACCTCGAGCAGATCGCGGCCGACGACCAGGCCGACGTCGCCGCACTGCATGGCTGGCGCCGCGAATTGTTCGGCGAGGCGGCGCTATCGCTGAAGCACGGCAGGCTGGCGCTCGCGATCGAAAAAGGCCGCGTGGTCAGGGTCGATCGGGATAAGGCGGTTTGAAGCAGTAAAGTTTGTGGCGCGGGCCTAGGCTTCGCTTACTCTAACCTCTCCCCGCTAGCGCGGGGCGAGGGAGAAGGAAAACTCACCACTTCAGCTCAAGGCCGAACGTGCCCTGGTGCGACTGCATCGCGGCGCGGAATTTGGCGTCGTAGTTGATGTAGAGGCGCGCGGTGTTGGTCAGGCTGAGCGAGGCCGAGGCGCCGGCATCCGCGCCGTACTGGCTTTCGCCGATGCCCTGGAAGGTCACGCTCTGGGCGCCGAGGCTCACCGTCGTGTCGGAGAAATTCTGCACGACGTTGTTGACGAATTTGCCGTAGGCCGACAGGTCCAAAATCTTCTGGTCGAAGATCCAGTAATGCCCGACCTCGGCACCGACAAGCACGCGGAAGCGCTGCACGGTGGCGCCCGTTGCCGTCACCGGATCGAGGCCGCCGAACTCCTGGAACGCTCCGCTCTGGGCGCGGACATATTCGACCGCACCCTTGGGCACGATGCGGTACTGGTCCTTGGACCAGTAATAGCTGATCTCGCTCAGCACGCCGTCGAGCCTGGCGTTGTAGCCGGCGGTCGCGAAACCCAAACCGGTATCGCGGCGCGAATTGATGTTGCCAAAACCGTGCACGATCACGTTGGCCCAGGTCCACGGCCCGGCATCGACGGAGGCGTTGAAGCCGAACTGGGTCAGGTCGATCCTGGCCGACTGCAACGCCAGCGGCACGTCGATGTCGGTGCGGCTCTGGTCGACGGAGAAGCCGACATTGACGCCGGTTGCGATGCGCGCGCCGATGCCGGCGACGCCGCCCCAGGTCTTGCGGGTGTCGCCGACGAAAAACCCGAGCGGACCGTTGTTGGCCGAAATGCCATAGCCCTCGAACCAGGTCCGGTAGCGCGGTGTTTCCGCAGCCTCGGAGGCGCCGCCGCCGCCGGGATTGGTCCGCATCATGCGGCTGAAGCCGCTGGTGGTGCCGAACCGTTCCAGGAAATTGCTGCCGAGATTGGTGATGGTTGATGTCGACGACACCGCTGAGTTGATCATCTGCGGCGTCGGGGACGGCGATGGTGTGGGCGTTGGCGAGGCCGTCGGTGTTGGCGTGGGGGTCGGCGTCGGCGTCAGCTGTGCCTGCGCGGAAGAGACGCCGAACGCGAGCACGAACGCAATCGCCGCCAGTCGCGCCAACGCGCGACCGCCCCCGAACCTCTCCGCTCGCGATGCGCAGCGCATCAATTCCATTCCCGAAAAAAGCGCCCGCTCGAAAAATGCGCGACAAGCCGGTCGGCAAGCCCGGATTTGCGCCCAGTTCGTGCAGAGCGTCAATCGCTTGCGGACCTCACCAGGGACTGAATAGAAGCCGTTGTGGTGCGGCGGCCACAGTGCCTTGCACTGGGTGGCACTGGCCTAGTCCTGGACGGGCCAAATCAGGGTTCCGTCCGGCGCGGCCTGTCCCGAAATCCTGCAGACGTCGCCTTCGAGGCGGACCTTGCCGCTGGCGAGCAGCCGCAACGCCTCGGGATAGATTCGGTGCTCGATGCCGAGGATGCGCTGCGCCAGCGTCTCGGCGGTATCGTCATCGGCGACCGCGACCGCGCCCTGCATCACAATCGGCCCGGCGTCGGTTTCCGGGATCACGAAATGCACGGTGGCGCCTGATATCTTCACGCCGGTCCTGAGCGCCTGGCCGTGCGGATCGAGGCCCGGAAAGGACGGCAGCAGCGAAGGGTGGATGTTGAGCATTTTGCCGTACCAGCGTTTGACGAATTCGGCGGTGAACAGCCGCATGAACCCGCCAAGGCAAATCAGCTCGACATTCTTTTCATCCAGCGCCTGCTGCAGGACAGCCTCGAAGCCGGCGCGGTCCTTGCCGAACGGCTTGCTCTCGATGACGGTCGCGGGAATGCCGCTCGCAGCAGCTTTTTCCAGGCCACCGGCATCGGCGCGGTTGGAAATCACGGTGACGATTTCGGCCGGGAAATCCGGTGCTTTGGCCGCGTCGATCAGCGCCGCCATGTTCGATCCGCGCCCGGAGATCAGTATGGCGACGCGGCGCTTCATGGCGTCACCGCGACAGGTCCAGATGACCGTTATAGACCACGCGATTCTCGCCTTCCGCCGCGATCACTTCGCCGAGCAGGGCTACGGTCTCGCCGCCCTCGGTGAGGATCTCGGTGACCCTGTCGACCGCATCGGGCTTGACGATCGCGATCATGCCGATGCCGCAGTTGAAGGTGCGCAACAGTTCGAGTTCGGCGATGCCGCCCTGCTCGGCCAGCCATTTGAAGACCGGCAATACCGGCAGCCGCGCCAGATCGATGCCGACCCCGAGATGCTTGGGCAGCACGCGCGGAATATTGTCGGTGAAGCCGCCGCCGGTGATGTGGGCGAGACCCTTGATGGCGCCGGTTTCGCGGATCGCGCGCAGGCAGGATTTCACGTAGAGCCGCGTCGGCGCCAGCAGCGCGCCGCCGAGCGTCATGACGGGCGAGAACGGTGCCGGCGCGTCAAAGCAGAGGCCGGCGTTTTCGACGATTTTCCGGACCAGCGAGAAGCCGTTGGAATGCACGCCCGAGGAGGCAAGACCGATCACGGCGTCGCCGATCGCAATGTCTGAACTCGGCAGCAGCGTGCCGCGCTCGGCAGCCCCGACCGCAAAGCCCGCGAGGTCGTAATCGCCGTCCTTGTAGAGGCCGGGCATTTCCGCGGTCTCGCCGCCGATCAGGGCGCAGCCGGACTCCCGACAGCCCTCGGCGATCCCAGCCACGATCGCCGCCGTGGCTTCCGGATCGAGCTTGCCGCAGGCGAAATAGTCGAGGAAGAACAGCGGTTCGGCGCCCTGCACCACGAGGTCATTGACCGACATCGCCACCAGGTCGATGCCGATTCCGCCATGCAGGCCGGTTTCGATCGCGATCTTGACCTTGGTGCCGACGCCGTCCGTCGCGGCCACCAGTACCGGGTCCGTGAAGCCGGCTGCCTTGAGGTCGAACAGCCCGCCAAAGCCGCCGATTTCGGCGTCGGCGCCGGCGCGGGCGGTGGCACGCACCATCGGCTTGATGAGATCGACAAGGCGATTGCCCGCATCGATATCGACGCCCGAATCGGCGTAAGTGAGCCCGTTTTTGCGGTCGATCATGCTCAATTCCCGTCAGAAGACGGCTGGTTACGAGGATTTCGGCGATCCTGCAATGGCTCGCAAGCGCGGGGTCGATATACTATGTAGATAACAACCGACCCGCCCCGCAAAGGGCCGGATCTGTTAGGTAATTAGGCCGGTAGCCGGGAAGCGACCGAGTTGAATATTCCGAACATCATTACACTGGGTCGCATCATCCTGGTGCCCATTATCGTCTGGGCGATCGCCTCGAGGCAGATGGAGATCGCGTTCGCGATCTTCGTGATTGCCGGCGTCAGCGACGCCGTCGACGGTTTCCTCGCCAAGCGCTTCAATATGACCAGCGAGCTCGGCGCCCTGCTCGATCCCCTCGCCGACAAGGCGCTTTTGGTCTCGATCTACGTCTCGCTCGGAATCTGGGGCGCGGTGCCGCTGTGGATCGTGATCCTGGTGGTGTCGCGCGACATCATGATCGTCACCGCCGTGATTGTGTCATGGTTGTTCGACAAGCCTATCCCGATGAAACCCTTGATGGTCTCGAAGCTCAACACGGTGGCGCAGGTGGCGTTCGCCGCCCTGGTGCTGGCGTCGCTCGGCTTCAACTTCAAGCCGGCGCCATACGACCTGATCCTGATGGGTTTTGTTACGGTCTTTACTTTGGTTTCCGTCTCCCTCTATCTCGTGGAGTGGGTGCGGCACATGAGTACGATCGAGGCCAAATAGGCGTTTTGTTTGAAGCGTTTTGTTTGACGCGTTTTCCTCACGCGAACCGGTACCCACTTCGCTTGAAAACGCCATGGTTCCGGAGACTTGCGTGGCAGTTCGCGTTCAACCCCGTCAGCTTGCCTTTGCGCTGCCGCACGCGGAAAGCCTGACCCGCGACAATTTTCTGGAAGGGCCGGCCAATGAAGCGGGCCTGGCGCTGATCGAAAGCTGGCCCGACTGGCCCAACCGCATCATGCTGCTGGTGGGCCCGGAAGGCTCCGGCAAGAGCCATCTCGCCGCGATCTGGGCCGAGCAAGCCGGCGCCCGCTCGATATCCGCACACGCTTTGACGCCCACCGCCGTACCCGGCGCGCTTGCGACGGGGGCGCTGGTGGTCGAGGACCTGAAACCGGGGGGGTTCGACGAGCGCGCGATGTTTCACCTGATGAATCTGGGGCGGGAAGACGAAGCCTCCATTCTGATGACGGCGCGGATGGCGCCATCGGCCTTCGAGGTCGAACTGCGCGATCTGCGGTCGCGGCTGCGCGCGGTGCCGACGGTGCCGCTATTGCCGCCCGACGATCTCTTGTTCCGCAGCCTGATCGTCAAATTCTGCGCCGACCGTCAGCTGAGCATCGACGAGACTGTCGTGAGCTATCTCGCCAGCCGGATCGAGCGGTCCTATGCGGCCGCGCGCCAGGCCATCGACCTGCTGGATAGCGAGGCGCTGCGGCTCGGCCGGCCGGTGACCCGGGCGCTGGCGGCCGAACTGCTCCGCAACGCCTGACGGGCGCTGCTGCCGCTGCGCGACATGTCACGCCCCCGCCGCCTTGACGGCGGCGGCCGGCGGAACATCAATGTCATCGAAACGTCATCCAACTATCACATGGTGCGCACGGCATCCGCCTAGACTGGCGCTGCGCTCCAACTGAGATGGATCGAAACTTCATGGACTCGGCACAAGCTATTGAAATAAAAGAAAAAGACGTAGTTGCCGAAGCGCCTTTGGCGATCGCCACCAGCCCGGAGCGATTCATCAATCGCGAGCTGTCCTGGCTGCATTTCAATCGCCGGGTGCTCGAGGAAGCCGTCAATCCCGGCCATCCCACGCTGGAGCGGGTCCGGTTCCTGTCGATTTCAGCCAATAACCTTGATGAATTCTTCATGGTCCGTGTCGCCGGTATCAAGGCGCAGGTCCGCGAAGGGATTGCCGAACGCAGCCCGGATGGCCTGACCCCCTCCGAGCAGCTTGTCCGCATCAACCAGACGGTTTCGGAACTCGCCTCCGACCAGCAGGCGATCTGGAGCGATCTGCGCACCATTCTGTCCCAGACCGGCATCATTCTGGTCGACAGCCACGACGTCACCAAGGCCGAGCGGAGCTGGATCGAGGATCACTTCCTCCACAACATCTTCCCGCTGCTGACGCCGCTGGCGATCGATCCGGCGCACCCCTTCCCGTTCATCCCGAGCCTTGGTTTCACGATCGCGCTGCATTTGTCGCGGGTCGCCGACGGCAAGCCGATGAACGCGCTGATCCGCATGCCCGGCAAGATCGACCGCTTCATCCGCATGCCCGCCGGCAAGGACGGCGCGGTGCGCCTGATCACGCTGGAACAGGCCACCGGCCTGTTCATCGGCCGGCTGTTCCCCGGCTACACCGTCAAAGGCCAGGGCGCCTTCCGCATCATCCGCGACTCCGAACTGGAAATCGAGGAAGAGGCCGAGGATCTGGTCCGCCTGTTCGAGACCGCGCTGAAGCGGCGGCGGCGCGGATCGGTGATCCGGCTCGAGATCGAAGCCAAGATGCCGGAAGAGCTTCGCGCCTTCGTGCAACGGGCGCTTTCCACCACCGACGACGAGGTGTTCCTGGTCGATGGCGTGCTGGCGATGAACGAACTGTCGCAGCTGACGCGGCTCGACCGGCCCGACCTCGAATTCGTGCCCTATGTGCCGCGCCATCCCGAGCGCGTGCGCGACCATGGCGGCGATATCTTCGCCGCGATCCGGCAGAAGGATCTGGTGGTCCATCACCCCTACGAATCCTTCGACGTCGTCGTGCAATTCCTGCAACAGGCCGCCCGCGACCCCGACGTGGTCGCCATCAAGCAGACGCTCTACCGCACCTCGAACAACTCGCCGATCGTGCGCGCGCTGGCCGAAGCCGCCGAAGCCGGCAAGTCGGTGACCGCCTTGATCGAACTGAAGGCGCGGTTCGACGAGGAAGCCAATATCCGCTGGGCGCGCGACCTCGAACGCGCCGGCGTGCAGGTGGTGTACGGGTTCATCGAACTGAAGACCCACGCCAAATTGTCGATGGTGGTGCGCCGCGAGGGCGGCAACCTCACCACCTATGTCCACACCGGCACCGGCAATTATCACCCGGTCACCGCGCGCATCTATACGGACCTGTCCTACTTCACCTCGGACCCGATCATCGGACGCGATGCGGCGCGGGTGTTCAACTACATCACCGGCTATGCCGAGCCCAGCGACATCGAGCGCATGGCGGTGTCGCCGCTGACGCTGCGCAACCGCATCATCGAACACATCAAGGGTGAATCCAATTACGCCCGCCACGGCAAGCCCGGCGCGATCTGGATGAAGATGAACTCGCTCGTCGATCCCGACATCATCGACGCGCTGTATGAGGCCTCGCAGGCCGGCGTCGCGATCGAGCTCGTGGTGCGCGGCATCTGCTGCCTGCGGCCCGGGCTGCCCGGACTTTCCGAGAACATCCGCGTCAAATCCATCATCGGCCGGTTCCTCGAACACGGCCGAATCTACTGCTTCGGCATGGGTCAAGGCCTGCCGAGCACAAAAGCTGCTGTGTATATCTCGTCCGCCGACATGATGCCGCGCAACCTGGACCGCCGCGTCGAGGTGCTCTGTCCGCTGCAAAATCCTACGGTTCATCAGCAGGTTCTCGAACAGATCATGGTCGCGAACCTGAAGGATACCGAGCAAAGCTGGCAATTGTTGCCGGACGGGTCTTCAACGCGTATGAAGGCCGCGAAAGGCGAAGAGCCGTTCAATCTGCACAACTACTTCATGACGAATCCGAGTCTGTCAGGCCGTGGAAAGTCTCTCAAGGAATCTTCGCCGCGCCGCCTCACGCGCCGTAATGAGCGTCAGCATTCGTCCTAGCGGGTTGCGTCATATGGGGGATTGGCGGTGAAGCGGCCGCGCAAGCGCGCTACCAGCGTCGCCGTCATCGATATCGGTTCGAACTCGGTTCGTCTCGTCGTCTATGAAACGATGGCGCGCAGCCTCGTCACGATCTTCAACGAGAAGGCGCTGTGCGGGCTCGGCCGCGAGGTCCAGACCACCGGGCTGCTGGCGACCGACGCCGTCGCCAAGGCATTGACCGCGCTGCGGCGGTTTCGCGCGTTGTGCAAAATCCAGAAGGTCGGCCGCGTCTATGCGATCGCCACGGCGGCCTGCCGCGACGCCTCCAACGGCCCCGATTTCATCGCCAAGGCCGAGCGCATCTGCGGCGCCCGCATTCAGATCCTGTCGGGACCGCGCGAGGCCAAATTGTCGGCGCTCGGCGTCGTCTCCGGCGTGCATGATCCCGATGGCATCGTTGGCGATCTCGGCGGCGGTTCGCTCGAACTGATCGACGTGCACCGCAACCGCGTCCGCAGTGGCGTCACGCTGCCGCTCGGCAGCCTGGCGCTGCAGGATCTGTCGGACAAATCGCTGAAACGCGCCGACCGGATCGTCCGGGACGAACTGTCCGACGTCGCCCAGCTCAAGGCCGGCCGCGGCCGCACCTTCTATGCGGTCGGCGGCACCTGGCGCGCGCTGGCGCGCATCCACATCATCCAGAGCGACTACCCGCTGCGGGTGATGCACGGCTATTCGATCCCGGCGGCGGATGCGCTCGACTTCGCGCAGCGGCTGAGGCGGCTGGTTGCGGCCAACATGCTGGCCAATATCGAGATGATCTCCGACGCGCGGCGGCCGCTGCTGACCTACGCGGCGCTGGTGCTCGAACACATCATTCGCGTTGCCAAGCCCAAGACCATCGTGTTCTCGACCTTCGGCGTGCGCGAGGGGCTGCTGTATGAAAAGCTGCCGCCATCCGAGCGCGCCCTCGATGGATTTATCTGCGCCGCGCGAACGCTGAACCAGCTGTTGTCGCGGTCCGCCCGTCATGCCGAAGAACTGGTCTCGTGGACCGATCGTCTGGTCAGGGTCGTGAAGCTGCGCGAAACCGTCGAGGAACGCCGGCTGCGCCACGCCGCATGCCTGCTGTCCGACATCGGCTGGCGGGTGCATCCGGACCATCGCGGCGAAGAGACGCTGAGCCTGATCACCAACGGCAATTTCGGCTCGATCAGCCACCAGGGCCGCGCCTTTGTCGCGCTGTCGGTGTTTTATCGCTACGCCGGTCTCAGCGAGGAAAACGAACCGCCGGCGCGAATCCGCGAGCTGGTGCCTCCGGCGATGGACGAACGCGCCAGAATGCTGGGCGCGGCGTTCCGCGTTGCGCATCTGATCTCGGCGGCGCGAACCGGTGTGCTGCCCGCGACGCATTTCCGCAGCCAGGGCCGCAAGCTGATGCTGGTGTTCGAGCACCGGATGGTCGATCTGGTCGCCGACCGCGTCGGCAGCCGCTTCAAGCAATTGGCGCGGCTGGTCGGACGCTCCGGCTCGATCGTGCGGCGCTAGCGCGTGAATCCAGGCGTCAGGCTTCCGCCTGATCCACGCTTGCATCATCTTCGTCGACTTGCAGGATCGTTTCCGAAAGACGGGCGGCCGCTTTCTGGAGCGGAGCGATAAAGCGATCCAGTTCGGCGAAGCTCACGCGCGCCACCGGGACGGAGACGCCGAGGCACGCGATCAATTCACGGTCCGGCGAGACGATGGGGACCGCGCATCCAACCACTCCCTTCACATACTCCTCATTGGTTTTGGCCCAGCCGCGGCGCCGGGTCTCCTCCAGAACCCTCAGTAACGCGTCGCAATCCACGACGGTGGTTTCCGTATATTTCGTCAGCGCAAGCGCCCGGCACAGCTTCTCGCGCGCCCTCTCCGGCAAACGGCTCATGTAGATCTTTCCCGTCGACGTACAGTGTATTGGAGCGGCCTCGCCCGGATTGAATTGGAGGCCTTGCGGTTGCGATACGCGCACGCTGTCCACGTAGGCGACCACGTTATCGCGCACCACTCCGATCTCGCATTGCTCGCCAATTTCACCTGCAACCGCTCGCAACACCGCGTGCCGGCGCGCCGTACGAAAGGCGGCGCCAATGACCTTCGCGGACAACGTGACCAGCTGATTGCCGACCACGTATCGCTTGGTTCCCAGTGCCTTCTGAAGCAGACCGCGCTCCTCCAAATTTCCGATCAGCCGATGCGCGGTCGGAAGTGGGAGTGAAAGCGCTTGGGCGATCTCCGCTACCGAAACGGCTTTGGTTTGCCCCGCGACATGACCAACGACAGCAAATGCGCGGTCGAGTGGTCCATCGCTTCTGGCTTGTTCAGCCATGTCGGCCTCCAATCCGGTTATTGTTCATGACATAAATTATCATTTTTCGGAATGAAAACCACTTAAATATGAAAATTATATTGTACGCACGCCTGGAATGCCCATAACGTTGGCTGTGCCGGCAGGTGAGTAGGATTTGTGCAGGGCACATCGTGATTTGCGACCGCCATTCCCGCCCGCCGCGGATTTTCGCTTCGTCGATGGGCCACGTGCCAGGCCGGCGGGGCGCTCAACGGGAGAGAAGGATGTCTCGTCACTACGACGTCGATGCCGTGCGGAAGGAATTCCCGGCCGCCGAGAGGATGGTTTATCTCGACTCGGGATTCCAGGCACCGCTCGCACGTCCCGTAAAGGCAGCGATCGAGCTCTTTCTGCGCGAGGGCCTGGAGACGGCCGGACCGAAAAGCGTGTGGCTCGATCGCGTCGAGCAGACACGCGCCAAGGTCGCGCGCTTCCTGGGCGTGTCCGCCGACGAGATCGCTTTCACGAAGAACACCTCAGAGAGCATGAACATTGCGGCAAACGCCCTGCCTCTACGCGCGGGTGACAACGTCCTGATGATCCACGGCGATCACCCCAACAACGCGTACGCCTTCCTCAATCTGCAAAAGAAGGGCGTCCAGGTTGACTTCCTGCCGATGACGGAAGTCGTGAATGCAGAGAGCTTTCTGCCCCACATCGACGAGAACACCCGCGCGATCTCGATGTCGCATGTGACTTTCCACGCCGGGCACCGCTTCGACATCGAAAGCATCGGCGCGTTGTGTGCGGAAAAGAAGCTCTATTTCATCGTCGACGTCATGCAGGCGATCGGCGTCGTCCCGATCGATGCCAAGGCGATCCGCGCGAGCTTCGTCGGGTCGGGAAGTCACAAGGGCTTGCTGGTTCCCCAGGGGCTCGGACTGCTCTACTGGGACAAGGCCGTGAACGAGCTGGAGCCAACTTATCTGGCAGCCGCCAGCCTGGCAGCTATTCCCACTGATCTGATAGCTCGTCCGGAAAATCTGATGCCGGCCTCGAGCGCCCGGCGTTTCGAACTCGGCAACTTCAACCTTCCGGCAATCCACGCGCTCGGGGCTTCGCTCGACATGATCGAGCAAATCGGCGTGCAGAACATTCAGAACCATTGCTTCGATCTCGGCGACCATCTCATCGCCCAACTGGATGAACTCGACATCCGCCTTGTCGGTCCACGAGACCGGCAGCACCGCGCGCCGCACATCTACGTCGTCGATCTGCCAGCGGCCGAATGGCTCGGTTACTTCGAAGAGAGCGGCGTACGCGTTTCGCCCGAACGTGACGGCATCCGCGTGTCGTTCGGCATGTTCAACACGACCACCGACGTCGATCGCTTGATCGAGCTTATCCGCCGGCGCGGCCGAAAGACATCAAGCAAAGCAGCTTAGACCTTCGATCACTGAGGAGGATGCAGGACATGAGGAATTTTGCGCGGGTACTGGGACTTCTGCCGAGCCTACTGGCGGCTGGCGCCATGGTCGAGCCGTCTGCCGCAGCGGACAGCCCGACACTCACCAAGATCAAGTCCAGCGGCGCTGTTACGATAGGTTACCGCGAGGCCTCCATTCCCTTTTCCTATCTCGGGGCCGATCAAAAGCCTGTCGGGTTCTCGCTGGATCTCTGCGCGGCAATCGTCGAGCGCATCAAGACCGACCTCACGCTGCCCAATCTCTCCGTCAAGTACACGCCGGTAAATTCGTCGAACCGAATTCCTCTGATCCAGAACGGCACGGTCGACATCGAATGCGGGGGAACGGCGAACGACAAGAAGCGACAGGAGCAGGTGTCGTTTTCGGTTGCAACGTTCGTCAGCCAGCCGCGATGGCTCGTAAAGGCCGATGGCGGACTAAAGAGCGCCGCCGACCTGAAGGGAAAGACCATCGTCGTGACCCAGGGCTCCAACGCGGTCGGATTCGCCCAGGCGGTAAACACCAAGGAACAGCTTGGCTTCAGCATTGTGCAGGCGAAGGATCATGCCGAGTCGTTCCTGATGCTGAGCACCGGCCGCGCCGCGGCTTTCATGGAGGACGACATCCTGCTCGCCGGCCTCAAGGCCGCCGCGCCCAATCCGAACGCGCTGGCATTCCTCCCCGAAGGCTACGCAAAGATCTATTATGGGTTGATGTTCACGAAGGGGGATAGCGGGTTCAAGGCGCTCGTCGACGACGTTCTCTCCAGGCAGATGGCATCAGGCCAGTTCGAGAAGACCTACGCGAAGTGGTTCACCGGCCCGATCCCGCCGAAGAACGAGAATCTCGCGTTCCCGTTGACGGATGCCCTCAAGCAGAGGATCGCGCATCCAAGCGATGCCGTAGACTAGATGCCGTAGACTGGTCTTGGCGCGATAGGCGCGATGATCTCACGCAAGATGATCGTCGCACGCACCTGTAATCGTGAGGCTCGCGATGTTCGAAGTGCTTTTTGAACAGACGGCGGATGGTCAGCGCTACATCGACTGGCTCCTCTCGGGTCTCGGTTGGACGTTGGCGCTGGCGTTCTTCGGCTGGTGGATCGCGTTTGCCATCGGCGTCGTGGTTGGAATCGGCCGAACCGTCCAAAACCGGCTCGTTGCGGCACTGGCCCGGCTATACGTCGAAATATTCCGGAACATCCCCGTTCTGGTGCAGATGTTCCTCTGGTACTTCGTCCTACCCGAGGTTTTGCCGGGATCACTCGGCAACGCGGTCAAGCAAATACCACCGCCCTGGGGCTCGTTCCTTCCGGCGCTGCTCTGCCTCGGTCTCTATACCGCCGCCCGCATCGCCGAACAGGTCCGCGCCGGGATCGAGGCCTTGCCGAAGGGGCAAGCCGAAGCAGCCAACGCGCTTGGCCTTGGCGGGTACCTGACCTATCGATACGTCATCGTCCCGCAAGCCCTGCGCCTCATCGTGCCGAGCCTGACCAGCGAGGTGATGGGCATCTACAAGAATACGTCGGTTGCGCTGACGATCGGCCTCATGGAGCTGACCGCTCAGGCGCGTCAAATCAGCGAAGCCACGTTTCAAACCTTCACGGCTTTCGGTGCCGCGACGCTCATCTATCTCGCGCTCGCCCTGATCGCCTATCAGTCGATGATGCTCATCGACAAGGCCCTGCACATCCCGGGCACCGTCCCCGTCAAGGACATCACCGAACCGGAACTGACGGAAGACGTGCAACTGCCTGCCACCATGGAGGTCGTGAAATGAACAGCCTCGATTTCTCGATAATCCTGCAGGCGTGGCCCTATCTCTGGTCGGGGCTGCTGTTCTCCCTTGCGCTGACGGCTGTGGCTTCTCTCATCGGCTTGGTTCTGGGGACCTGCTTTGCCCTGGTGCAGCATTTCGAGATTCCGGTCGTCAGCCAGATCGTGCGTGGTTACATCGCGCTGATGCGATCGATCCCTCTCATCCTGGTCTTGTTCTGGTTCTTCTTCCTCGTGCCGATCGTGCTTGGGCACCTGAGCGGAAACGGCCGTCCGATTCCGATCGGCGCCACCTACACCGCCTTCATCACCTTCGGTCTGTTCGAGGCGGCCTACTACTCGGAGATCATTCGCGTCGGGTTGCGCGCGGTAAACAAGGGCCAGTTCGAAGCGTGCCAGGCGCTCGCATTATCCACTTTCGACACCTACCGGTCCGTGATCCTGCCGCAGGTGATCCGCGTGGCCAGTCCGATCATCCTGAGCCAGACCATCATCCTGTTTCAGGACACCTCGCTCGTCTATGTTCTCTCGCTCACAGACCTCCTCGGCGCAGCTTCGAAGCTTGCGCAACTCAACGGACGTCTTGTCGAGATGTATCTGGCCGTGGCGCTGGTCTACCTCGTCATCAGTTCGGCGGCATCCCAGTGCGTTGCCTCGCTCCGAAAGCGTTACGCATTCACCGGGTCGCATCGATAGTCGATCAGCGGTCTGAAAAGCAAAAGCCACCAGTCCGGACTTAAATTTGGGAGACGAAAATGCTGCAGGAAAGCGCTGGTCGCCCGGCCCCGCCCTCCTCGATCGTCGTCGTGGAAAATCTGGTGAAGCGGTTCGGCCGTTTCGCGGCGCTGAACGACGTCAATCTCGAGGTCGCAAGAGGGGAAAAGATCGTTATCTGCGGACCCTCGGGGTCTGGCAAGTCGACGCTGATCCGCTGCATCAACCATATCGAAAAGCATGATGGCGGCCGGATCGTCATCGACGGCGTCGAGCTGACCGATCGCATGACCGACATCAACAGCGTGCGTTGCGAGGTCGGGATGGTGTTTCAAAGCTTCAACCTGTTCCCGCATCTCTCGGTCGTCGAGAACTGCATGCTGGCTCCGATCAAGGTTCGCGGGCTTTCCCGGCTGGATGCTCATGATCGCGCGATCGGCCTGCTCAGGAAGGTGCGTATCCATGACCAGGCAAGCAAATACCCGGCACAGCTCTCGGGCGGGCAGCAGCAGCGTGTCGCCATCGCGCGTGCCCTGTGCATGCAGCCAAAGATCATGCTGTTCGACGAGCCGACTTCCGCGCTCGATCCGGAGATGGTCAAAGAGGTGCTCGAAACGATGGTCGAGCTCGCGCAAGAGGGAATGACGATGGTCTGCGTCACGCACGAAATGGGGTTCGCGCGCGAGGTCGCTGATCGGGTGGTCTTCATGGATCGTGGTTCGATCGTGGAAGAAGGCGATCCGGACTCATTCTTCCGCGCTCCCCGCACGGAACGTGCGAAGAGCTTCCTGAGCCAGATCATCCACTAGGGCAGGAGCCGACGGCGGCTCTGGATCCGGTGGTTCACGCCGCCTTGGCAGCGTGCTCGGCGGCGTGTTTTTGCTGCGCGCTTTTGCGCCACATCGACCCCACCACCAGCACGATCGCGATGCCGATCAGGCCGCACACCACTTCGGCACCATGACCGCCATTGGCGAAGTGCAAGCCGATCGGGCCTAAAACGCGGTCGAGCGAAACGCCGATCGGCCCATCGGAAAGCGCCCGCAAATGCGGAACGACGGCAGGATCGGTGGCCATCACCTCGCCGGCGACCCAGCCGAGCAGGCCTGCACCGGCCCATACCAGAGCCGGCATGCGCGTCAGCAGCGCCATGATCAGCGCCGCACCGGCAACGATCAGGGGAACGCTGATCGCAAGGCCGATCACCAGCAGCGGAATGCTGCCATTGGCGGCCGCCGCAACCGCGATCACGTTGTCGAGGCTCATCACGATGTCGGCGATCGCCACGATCCGCACGGCAGCCCACAGATGCGCCGCCGCGTGCACGTCGCCCTCACCTTCATCTTCGGGCACCAACAGCTTGGCCGCGATGTAGAGCAGTGCCAGGCCGCCGACCAGCTTGAGGAACGGCAGCGCCATCAGCGACACGACGATGCCGGTGAAGATGATGCGCAGCCCAACGGCGACGCCGGCGCCGAGGATCATGCCCCAGAACCGCTGGCGCGGCGGCAGCCCGCGGCACGCCATCGCGATGACGAGCGCATTGTCGCCCGACAGCAGGATGTTGATCCACATGATCTTGCCGAGCGCGACCCAGAAGGTGGGCTGCTGCATCTCGGCCTGGAACTGCGTGAAGAAGGTCGAGATCGTCGCCGGATCGAAAATTTGCAGCACCCAGTTCACAGCATGCTCCCCCCGGCGCTTGGCCGTCCTGGGCGACGCTCGCGCGCCGCTCGTTTTGAATTAACCGACGATTTCGTTGCCGGAAAAGAACTGCGCGATTTCAATCGCGGCCGTCTCCGTCGCGTCCGAACCATGCACCGAATTCTCGCCGATCGACTTGGCGTGAACCTTGCGGATCGTGCCCTCGGCGGCCTTCGACGGATCGGTGGCCCCCATCACGTCGCGATATTTCACCACCGCGCCCTCGCCCTGCAACACCTGCACCACGACCGGGCCCGACGTCATGAAGTCGACCAGTTCGCCGAAGAACGGACGCGCCTTGTGGACCGCGTAAAAGGTTTCAGCCTGGTCGCGCGTCATGCGAATGCGCTTCTGGGCCACGATCCGAAGACCCGCCTTCTCGATCAACGCGTTGACGGCGCCGGTCAGATTGCGCTCGGTCGCGTCGGGTTTGATGATCGAGAAAGTGCGTTCCATCGCCATGATTACGTCCTTACAACACGCTGATTGAGAGTTGGGGGCTTATATCGGCGCAGTCCTGCGACGGCAAGCGACCCAATGCCGCGCTATCGCGCAGTTTTGACGCGTTTTGGTTGGCCAAGCCCCAGTCCGCCCCGGATCGTGTCCGGGCCGGGCTTTCGGCCGAAAACGCTTCGGGCCCTTGATTGCAGCCATATCACGCCGGCCCGAAGGCGTTCAGCACGTTAGGCTTTCAGGTAGTCGGACGGTCTTGTGGGCCGACCAGAAGCGATCTCACGGATGGCGCGTTTTCCGCGCCGAAACCTCGCGGAGACGATCACGCTTCGCGATCGGATGATCGTGTTTCGCAATCGATCGCCTTGCATTGCCGGGGCTTCGCTGGGATTGGGCCCGCATCCGCTTCGGCGGGCCGGCTATGGCCCCCGGCCATTCAGGGAACCAGTGGGACTGCGCTTTTCCGGCTCGCTTCAGATGCATGCATAGGAGTTCTGCAACCGGAAACAAATCGCAGCCTCGTGACTTGATCCTGCAGCAACTTACTCAGATTTACTCAAAGCGACGCTGGAACTCGCCATGGATAGCCGAATCAATACCGTTTTCGAGCAGATCGATCACCGGACTTCGCGATCGATCTGCGATGCCGTCGGCGAACGGTTGCAGCAGTACATGCGTCCGGAAACCGAACTCTCGCCCCGCTTGCAGCAATTGATCAACGAGCTCCGCCGGCGTGAGAACGAGCGGCATTAACCTGTATCGGGAGCTTCAGGAGAGCCGATTTGCCAGATAAATCGGTTGCGTTTGGCGGCGTGTCCGGTGACAAGGCCGCATGCTTTCAATCACAGATATCTCGATCCGGATTGCCGGACGGCTTTTGATCGAGGACAGCTCGGTGCAGATCGTGCCCGGCGCCCGTGTCGGCTTTGTCGGCCGCAATGGCGTCGGGAAATCGACGCTGTTTCACGCGATTCGCGGTGATCTGCCGACCGAATCCGGCAGCATCTCCATACCTCCGCGCTGGCGGATCGGCAGCCTTGCGCAGGAAGCACCCGACGGGCCGGAAAGCCTCATCAACGTCGTGCTGAAGGCCGACCTCGAACGCGACGCGTTGTTGCAGGAAGCCGAGACCGCCGACGATCCGCACCGGATCGCCGAGATCCAGACCCGGCTGGTCGATATCGATGCGCATTCGGCGCCCGCCCGCGCCGCGGCGATCCTCTCGGGCCTCGGCTTCTCGACCGCGGATCAGGCCCGCCCTTGTTCGGAATTCTCCGGCGGCTGGCGCATGCGCGTCGCACTTGCCGCGACGCTGTTCGCGGCGCCCGATTTGCTGCTGCTCGACGAGCCCACCAACTATCTCGACCTCGAAGGCACGCTCTGGCTGGAAGACCATCTGGCGAATTATCCGCGCACGGTGATCGTGATCAGCCATGATCGCGATCTGCTCGACACGTCGGTCGACCAGATCCTGCATCTCGATCGCGGCAAGCTGACGCTCTACAAAGGCACCTATTCGTCGTTCGAGGAGCAGCGCGCCACGCGCGAGATGCTCGACGCCAAGCACGCCAAGCGGCAGATGGACGAGCGCAAGCGGCTGCAGGCGTTCGTCGACCGTTTCAAGGCGAAAGCATCCAAGGCGCGCCAAGCCCAGTCGCGCGTGAAAATGCTGGAGCGGATGAAGCCGGTCACGGCGCTGGTGACACAGGACGTGCGCGAGATTTCGTTCCCGACGCCTGAAAGGATGCTGTCGCCGCCGATCATCGCGGTCGATGACGTCTCGGTCGGCTACGATCCCAAAAAACCCGTGCTCAACCGCGTCACCCTGCGCATCGACACCGAGGATCGCATCGCGCTATTGGGATCGAACGGCAACGGCAAATCGACACTTGTAAAACTGCTGGCGAACAAGTTGCCACCGTTCTCGGGACGGATCACGCGCGCGGAAAAACTGTCGGTCGGCTATTTCGCGCAGCATCAGGTCGACGAACTCAACCTGGACGGCTCGCCTTACGACCATGTCCGCAAGCTGATGCCCGACACGCCCGAGAGCAAGGTGCGCGCGCGCGTCGGCGCCATCGGATTTTCCGGCAAGGCCGGCGACACCCTGGTGAAAAGCCTGTCGGGCGGCGAGAAGGCGCGGCTGCTGCTCGGCCTCGCCACGTTCTACGGCCCCAACATGATCATCCTGGACGAGCCGACCAACCATCTGGACATCGACAGCCGCGCCGCCCTGGCCGAAGCGATCAATGAATTTCCCGGCGCCGTCATCATGGTCTCGCATGACCGCTATCTGATCGAAGCCTGCGCCGATCAATTGTGGGTGGTCGCCAACCAGACGGTAACGACCTATGACGGCGATCTCGACGATTATCGGCGGATGGTGCTGTCGATCCGCGACGTCAGACCCGCTTCGCGCGACCGTGGCAATGAGCGCGCGAAGGAAAACGCAAAGCCCGAGCGCGGCAAAAGCGAAAAGCGCACGCCGTTGCGGCAGAAAATCGCCGAGGCCGAGGCCGAGATCGCGCGCATCAACGGCATCATCGCCAAGATCGACACCGCGCTCGCGCTGCCGGATCTGTTCACGCGCGATCCGAAGCAGGCCGCCCAGCTCAGCAAGGCCCGCGCCGGTGCCGCAAGCGCCCTGCAGCGCGCTGAGGAAGACTGGCTGGAAGCAAGTTCGCAATATGACGAGGCGACCGGCTGAGAGCAATCTTGAGCAAAGCGCCTCGCACCTGCGGAGCCGAGAATGGCGCAGAATATCTACGACAATCCCGAGTTTTTTGCCGGCTACAGCAAGTTGCGCCGCTCAGTGCACGGGCTCGACGGCGCCCCGGAATGGCCCGCGATACGCGCGCTGCTTCCGAATTTCAACGGCAAGCGGATCGTCGATCTCGGCTGCGGCTTCGGCTGGTTCGCCCGGTGGGCGAAGATGCATGGCGCAGCGCATATCCTCGCGCTGGATATTTCCGAGAACATGATTGCTCGAGCCACAGCCGATACAAGCGATCCGGATATCGAATATGCGATCGCAGATCTCGATCATCTCGATCTACCCGAAGCCTCTTTCGATCTGGCTTATAGTTCGCTTGCGTTTCACTACGTACAGGATTTCGAAAGGCTGGTTCGGATGGTGCATCGCTCGCTCACGTCAGGCGCGCACCTCGTCTTCACTATCGAGCATCCAATATACATGGCGCCGACCCGTCCGGGCTGGTCGGTTGATAGTGATGGCCGCAGGACGTGGCCGGTCAATCAGTATTCCGTCGAGGGTCCCCGAAGGACAGATTGGCTCGCGAAAGACGTGCTGAAATATCACCGGACGATCGGGACAACGCTAAACATCCTGATCGGTGCCAACTTCACTATCCGACATGTTCAGGAGTGGGGTCCCGCAGACGATGAGATTGCCAGCAACCCTGATCTGGCTGAAGAACTGGAGCGGCCAATGATGTTGTTGGTGGTCGCTCAACGCTGAGCGGATGCTGCCACCTCCCCGAGCGGGTTGGTGATCCAAACTTCCACCAGTCCGGCTACGTCGCCGCCGGCTTTCGCTTCGGCTTGGCGCCCCTCGGCTGTTGCACCGGCTCGGGCCCGCGTTCGATCGACGACAGACGTCCGGCGGTGAAGGTGTAGATGCCGGCGCGCTGGCCGCGCGAATAGGTGACGATCGCAACGCGATCGCCGCGGGGATTATTCGAGAAGTTGACGCTGTCGGGCGTGCCGATGCCGCGCACCACGTCGCATTCGGTATGGCCAAGCGCGACGGTACCGGTCGTCGAGGGCGGCGTACCGGCCTGCGCATTGGCGTCGGCCGCACCGGGCGGCGGCGCCATTCCCGGACAGGCGCCATCGGCGGAGACGAGATCTTCCGCCGTGACCGGCTTGTCCGGCGTCAGCGGCGGCGTCTCGATCGAAATGTTTTTGATGAAGATGCGGCCGGGACGCGAAAACCAATCGGCATCCTTCGAAAGCAGGTCGGGCGCGCCGCTGCAGCCCGCGATCACGGGACCGAGCAGAAGCAACGCCAGCAATGGCTTTCGATTGAACGTTCCGTCTCGCACGCTAGGCCCAGGCTCCGCCCCGAATGTAACTACTTGTCCCAACATCACTTTGCGGCACGACCATGGCTAGCCACAAGCCCGCCGGAAGAAACTTCAAATTATCATTAATTGCCTTATATCGCTATTGCCGGCGCTGCCAGCGGCCCCGCTCGTCGGCTTGCCAGTAGGTCACCTCGAAGCCGCGGGCCTTGCAATCGGTCCAAACGCCACGCGCCGCGGTCAGCGCGTCGGAATCGTCGCCGTTGAAAACCAGCACCAGGCGCTCGTAGCTGTCGGAATCGGCGGGCAGCGCGGCATTGTCGATCAGGAACCTGACAT
This sequence comes from Bradyrhizobium sp. AUGA SZCCT0431, assembly GCF_018131065.1. Classification (NCBI taxonomy): domain Bacteria; kingdom Pseudomonadati; phylum Pseudomonadota; class Alphaproteobacteria; order Hyphomicrobiales; family Nitrobacteraceae; genus Bradyrhizobium; species Bradyrhizobium sp. AUGA SZCCT0431. The sequence goes on from NZ_JAFCLR010000038.1 coordinate 41,931, forward strand.
TGGCGCGATTCGGGTTGCCCTCCTCGGTCGAGAGGATGATGGGCTGATCCGGCGCATCTGCGGCGCGCCAGGTGGCGTGCGGCAGGAACGAATCGTCGCTGTAGGTCCACAAATGCGCATCGAGCGCATCGGTGCGTTCCGGCGAGGTCGATTGCACGACCACGCGCCAGCCCCGCTCCAGCGACTTTTCCAGGAGCGGCGGCAGCACGCTTTCGAGCGACATGTTCTGCAAATGGTAGAACAGGACTTCCGTCATGCAGGTTTCTGCTCTTCCGCTACTATTGCGCTGCTATTTTTTGGCTTCGTAATATTCCGCGACCAGCCGGTCGAGCAGACGAACGCCGTAGCCGGAACCCCAGCTGTGATTGATCTCGGTTTTCGGCGCGCCCATCGCGGTTCCCGCGATGTCGAGATGCGCCCACGGCGTATCGTCGACGAAACGCTGCAGGAACTGGGCGGCGGTGATCGAGCCGCCGTACCGTGCACCGGCATTCTTCATGTCGGCAAATTGCGAATCCATCAGCTTGTCGTATTCCGGACCGAGCGGCAGACGCCAGACTTTCTCGCCGGTCTCAAGGCCGACCTTGCTCAGCCGTTCGGACAACTCGTCATTGTTGGAGAACAGGCCGGCATGTTCGGTGCCGAGCGCGACCATGATCGCGCCGGTCAGCGTGGCCAGATCGACCATGAATTTCGGCTTGAACTTCTTGTTGACGTGCCAGAGCACGTCGGCCAGCACGAGCCGGCCTTCGGCATCGGTGTTGATGATCTCGATGGTCTGCCCCGACATCGAGGTCACGATGTCGCCGGGACGCTGGGCGTTGCCGTCAGGCATGTTCTCGACGAGGCCGATGGCGCCGACGACGTTGATCTTGGCCTTGCGCGCCGCCAGCGCATGCATCAGGCCGACCACGCAGGCAGCTCCCCCCATGTCGCCTTTCATGTCTTCCATGCTGGCGGCGCCCTTGATGGAAATGCCGCCGGTGTCGAAACAGACGCCCTTGCCGATGAAGGCAACCGGCTGCTCGCCCTTCTTGCCGCCGTTCCAGCGCATGATCACGGTGCGGCTGGGACGGGTCGAGCCCTGGCCGACGCCGAGCAGCGCACCCATGCCGAGCTTGGTCATCGCCTTGACGTCGAGCACCTCGACATTGACGCCGACCTTCTTGAGCTGACTGGCGCGGCGCGCGAACTCGATCGGGAAAAGCACGTTCGGCGGCTCGTTGACGAGCTCGCGCGCGATGATCACGCCGTCGACGACGTGGGATTCCGGCGCGAAGGCTTTGCGAGCGGCGGCAACGTCAGCGACGGCAATCGAAAGATCTGATCGCAAGGCGCCGTTGTCGTCCTTTTTCTTGGTCTTGTAGCGGTCGAATTTATAGGCGCGCAGCCGGACGCCCACCGCGACGGCGGCGGCCTGATCAGGCTGCATCGCGCCATCAGGCAGTTCGGCGATGATGGTGACGGCGTCGCTGGCGGCATTGAGCTTGCCGGCGGTGACGCCGCCGAATTTGAGAAAATCCTTCTCCTTCAGCGCCGACGGTTTGCCGAGACCGACGACGATCAGCCGCGGCGCCTTGATTCCCTCTGGCGCCAGAATGTCCAGCGCCGCGCCGCTTTTGCCCTTGAACTGGTTGGCCGCCGCCGCCCGCTTGACGGTGTCGGCCGCTGATCCCAGCGCCTTGCGGGTCGCCGCGCCGAACTTCAGCGCATCGTCGCAAAACACCACGAGAATGCCGCGGGACGCCGCGGAAAACGGGACAAAGCCGACCTTGACGGCGTCGGACATAGGCAATTCCTCCAGAATTCAGGGGCTGACTTCGGGACCGGAAGCGGTCCCAAGGATATGCGGAGCGGTATTCAGAATGGTCTCTTGGTGGCGGTCCCGATCGGCCGGGACCTTGATTTGCCACACTATGGCCTGTCAGCCGCGGCGCTGCCAAGGCGCCTGCGTGGCCCCCAGGCCACAGGGGCCGAATAATTAACCATATCCTAAGGGTGCCACGGCCCGGCCATTTTGTTGACGGATCAAAGGGATGGTAGTGAGAATGGAGACGGCTGAAAGGCTGGCGGCGCGACCTTGGGGATCCCGGTTTCGGGATTGGTCGCAAGCCGCTCTTTTGGCACGCTAGGTGGGATCGTGCGGTAAACGATGGGGTCGATCGACAAGTATATCTTCCGCACGACGCTTGCGTCGTTTGCGCTGGTCCTGGTCAGCCTGACGGGCGTGATCTGGATTACGCAGGCGTTGCGCGGCATCGACCTGATGACGAGCCAGGGTCAGACCATCATTACCTTCCTCGGCATCACCAGCCTGGTGATTCCCGCGCTGGTTCTGATCATCGCGCCGATCGCGCTGATGATCGCGGTCTCGCACACGCTGAACAAGCTCGCCACCGATTCCGAGATCATCGTGATGAACGCCGCCGGCTTCTCGCCGTTCCGGCTGTTCCGTCCCTTCTTCTACGCCACCTGCGTGGTGGCGCTGATGGTCGCCTTCATCGGCGCCTATCTCGCCCCCGACGGCATGCGCCGGATCAAGCAATGGGACGCCGAGATCACCGCCGACGTGCTGACCAACATCCTGCAGCCCGGTCGCTTCGCCCAGCTCGACCAGAACCTGACGATTCGCATCCGCGAACGCCTGCCGGGCGGTGTGCTCGCCGGCATCTTCGTCGACGATCGCCGCGATCCGAAAGAACGCGTCACCATCATCGCCGATCACGGCACGGTGCTGAAGAACGAGAACGGCTCGTACCTGGTGCTGGAAGACGGCAATCTCGAACGTTTCGAGGCGGGAAAACGCGACCCCGCGCTGGTGGCGTTCGGCCGCTACGCATTCGACATGTCGAAATTCTCCAATCAGCGCGACGCGGTGCTGGGGATTCGCGAACGCTACATCTGGGAACTGGTTTCACCCGATGAAAACGATCCGGTGTTCAAGAAATTGGGCGGCCAGTTTCGCGCCGAATTGCACGACCGCCTCATGGCGCCGGTGTATCCGTTCGCGTTTGCGGTCCTGACGTTCGCGTTTCTGGGCACGCCGCGCACCACGCGGCAGAGCCGCAACTTTTCGATCGGCGGTTCGATTGTCGCGGTGTTCGGGCTGCGCATGGCCGGATTCGCCTGCTCCGTCATGGCGGTGAAAAATCCCGCCGCCGCGCTGGTCCAGTACGTGATGCTGTTCGCCTCGATCGGCGTCGGCTTGTGGATGATTGTCGGCGGCGTGGTGGTGGAACCGCCGGCCGCACTGATCGAGGCGATCAACAAATCAAATGCGCGCCTGGCGCGGCTCTTTGGACGGCCGGCCACAGCATGAGCATGTTGACCAATACGCTCGGGCGATATTTCGCCGGCCGCTTCCTGGTCGCGGCGGTGGGCGTGTTTGCGAGCATCTTCGTGCTGCTGGTGCTGGTCGACTACATCGAAATGGTGCGCAAGACCTCGGGGCTGGCGTCGGCGTCGGCGATCACGGTCGCGCAGACGTCGCTGTACCGCGTGCCGCAGCTGCTCGAAAAGCTGATGCCGTTCTGCGTCCTGATCGGCGCGATGACCTGCTACCTCGCGCTGTCGCGGCGGCTCGAACTCGTGGTGGCGCGCGCCGCCGGCGTCTCCGCCTGGCAGTTCATTGCGCCCGCGCTCGCCAGCGCGATCATCCTCGGCACCGCGGCGACCGTCGCCTACAATCCAATGTCGGCGAACCTGCGCGAACTCTCCAAACGGATGGAAGCGGAGCTGTTCGGCTCGGCACCCGGCGGCGGCATTCAGGACGCTGCCGGATTCTGGCTCAACCAGATCAACAGCGAGGGCCAGACCATCATCAACGCCGCCCGCAGCGAGCGGCAGGGCGTGCGGCTGACCGGTCTCACCGTGTTCCGGTTTGATACAAACCTGCAGTTCAAGGAACGAATCGAGGCCCGCGAGGCGTCGCTGGAAGAAGGCCGCTGGGTGTTCAAATCGGTGCGCCGATACTCCCTCGACAAGCCGCCGATCGACCAGGAAAACCTGTACATCACAACCACCCTGACGCCGGCCCAGATTCGCAACAGTTTCTCGACCCCGGAAACTGTGTCTTTTTGGCAACTCCCCGGCTATATCCGATCTTCGGAGAGCTCGGGATTTGCGACCGCCGGCTACCGTTTGCAGTATCACAAGCTCATCGCACAGCCGTTTTTGCTGGCTGCAATGGTGATGTTGGCGGCGTCGGTCAGCCTTCGCTTCTTCCGGATGGGCGGCGTGCAAAAGATGGTTTTGAGTGGCGTGGGTGCGGGCTTTCTGCTCTACGTTCTGTCGAAAGTAACTGAGGATTTGAGCAAGGCTGAGTTGATGCATCCCATCGCTGCGGCGTGGTTGCCCGTATGCGTGGGCGGCCTCACCGGTTTTTTGGCCTTGCTGTACCAGGAGGACGGGTAGTGGCCGTTGTCGCCGCCCGCCAGTTGAGGTCGCCTGCGTTCAGGCGGTGCAGCCCGCTGCGCCGCCAGCGGAGCCGCTTGGCCACCGTTGGCGTTCCGATGATCGCCCTGCTCGCCGGCTTTGCGCTCGCAGGCGTGATCGGGCTTGCCTGGACGGCCCCCGCCTCGGCGCAAGGCTTCACCTACAATCCGCGGCCGCCCAAAGCGCCGCCCCGGCCCGCCAGCAACAACGGCCAGATGCTCGTGCAGGCCGTCGAGGTCGACTACGACTACAACAACCAGCGTGTGTCGGCGGTCGGCAACGTGCAGATGTTCTACAACGGCACCAGCGTCGAGGCCGACAAGGTCATCTACGACCAGAAGACCAAGCGCCTGCATGCCGAGGGCAACATCCGCCTGACGGACGCCGAAGGCAAAGTCACCTACGCCAACATCATGGATCTGAGCGACGACTACCGTGACGGTTTCGTCGATTCGCTGCGCGTCGACACCGAGGATGCGACGCGGATGGCGGCAACCCGCGCCGACCGGACCAGCGGCAATTACACCGTGTTCGAAAACGGCGTGTATACCGCCTGCGCGCCCTGCAAGGACGATCCGAAGAAACCGCCTTTGTGGCAGGTCAAGGGCGCGCGCATCATCCACGACCAGACCGAGAAGATGCTGTATTTCGAGAACGCCCAGCTCGAATTCTTCGGTGTGCCGATGGCGTATCTGCCGTATTTTTCGACGCCCGATCCCACCGTGAAGCGCAAGACCGGCTTCCTGATGCCGTTCCTCAGCTCGTACACGCCTTACGGCTACGGCGTGGAAACGCCGTTCTATTGGGCGATTGCACCGGACTACGACGCGACCTTCAATCCGCGTATCACGACCCGGCAAGGCGTGCTGTTTCAGGGCGAATTCCGCCAGCGCCTGATCAACGGCTCGTACGCGATCCGCGCCTATGGCATCAACCAGCTCGAGCCCAGCGCCTTCGCCGGCCAGCCCGGCGACCGCGACTTCCGCGGCGGCGTAGAAACCAAGGGCCAGTTCGCCATCAACGACAAATGGACCTGGGGTTGGGACGGCGTGCTGCTGTCCGACTACTTCTTCATGTCCGACTACCGGCTTGCCCAGTACAGGGATGCGCTGGGATCGTTCCTGAGCCTGCCGACCGAAGCGATCTCGCAGCTCTATCTGACCGGCGTCGGCAATCGCAGCTTCTTCGACGCGCGCACGATCTACTACCTCAGCTTCTCCGGCAGCCAGGAGAAGGTTCCGGTCATCCATCCGGTGGTCGACTATTCCAACGTGATCAACAGTCCGATCTTCGGCGGTGAGGTCAGCTACAAGACCAACCTCACCAGCCTGTCGCGCTCGACCGCGGCGTTCGACCCGATCACGACGATGGCTAACACCAACGCGCTCTGCACCACCGCGTCCGCCGATCCGCTCGCGCGGGTACCCTCGCAATGTCTGCTGCGGGGCATCCCCGGCACCTACACAAGGTTCACCGCGGAAGCGCAGTGGCGGCGGTCGTACACCGACCCCTACGGCCAAATCTGGACGCCGTTCGCGATCGCCCGCGTCGACGCCATCGATGCCTCGATTTCGAATCAGCCGGGCGTCTCGAATTTCCTGCCTGTCGGCGATACCACCGCGCTGCGCGTGATGCCGACCGTCGGCCTCGAATATCGCTATCCCTTCATCAACGTTCAGCCCTGGGGCACCACCACGATCGAGCCGATCGCGCAGGTCATCATCCGCCCCAACGAGACCTATGCCGGCAGGCTGCCCAACGAAGACGCGCAGAGCATGGTGTTCGACGCCAGCAATTTGTTCGCGGTCGACAAGTTCTCGGGCTACGACCGCATCGAGGGCGGCGGCCGCGCCAATGTCGGCGTGCAGGCGACCACGCAATTCGACCGCGGCGGCAGCATCAACGTGCTGTTCGGACAATCCTATCAGCTGTTCGGCATGAACTCGTTCGCGGTCGCCGACCTGACCAATACCGGTGTCGACTCCGGCCTGCAGAACACGCGCTCCGACTATGTCGCCCGCGTCAATTATTCGCCCAACCGGACCTATACGTTCAGCGTGCGTGGGCGCATGGACGAAGCAACGCTCAACCTCAATCGTTTCGAGGCCGAGGGCCGCGCGTCATTCGACCGCTGGTCGGTCAGCCTGCTGTACGGCAATTATGCGGAGCAGCCGGCCCTCGGATACCTGACCCGGCGCGAGGGCCTGCTCGGCACCGCATCGGTCAAGCTGGCGACGAACTGGGTGGTGTCGGGTTCCGCGCGGTGGGATCTTGAAGCCAACAAGCTCAATCAGTACATCATCGGCGCAGGCTATGTGGACGACTGCTTCGTGCTGGCTGCCAATTATGTGACGTCCTATACCTATTCCGCCGGCACCACGCCGCCGGTCCTCAGTCACGGGTTCATGCTTCAGATCGGCCTGCGGACCATTGCGAATTCGTCCACGTCGGCCTCCGGCGCCGGCGGCATTCAGTAGCGTGGGCGAAGCCTTGCCAAACAGTTCCCGGCGTATTGCGGATCGAATTGGTTGATGCGCCTGACATGAGCATGACGACCATCAAGCCTCGACATCATCGCCTCCGGTCCCGGATCGCAGGCTGCTCGGTTGCGCTGGCCATGCTCACCAGCAGCGGCACTCACCTGCACGCGCAATCGATCGCCTGCATGGTCACCGGCGAACCCATCACCAATCTGGATATCGAGCAGCGCACCAAGCTGAACTTCCTGACGACCCGCAAGCAGATGCCCCGCCAGGAAGTGATCGACCAGCTGATCGACGAAAAGGTGAAGATCCGGGAAGCCAGAAAATTCGGCGTCGACCCCACCGCCAGCGATATCGATCAATCCTTCGCCCAGATGGGTTCGCGGATGCGGCTCTCGACCGAGCAGCTGACAAAATCGCTGGAAAGCCAGGGCGTCCGGCCGGAGACCCTGAAGGCCCGCCTCAAGGCCGAGATGGTTTGGACCAGCCTGGTGCGCGGCCGCTACAAGGAGAGCCTCCAGGTCGGCGAAAAGGAAGTCAACGCCGCCGCCCAGGAAGGCGGCGAGGCGACGAAGGTCGAAGCCTTCGAATACAAGATGCAGCCGATCGTTCTGCTCGTGCCGCGGGGTGCCCCGCCGGCCGCGATCGAAGCGCGGAAAAAGGAAGCCGAAGTCCTGCGCGAGCGCGTCCAGAGCTGCGAGGCGGCCAATTCCTTTTTCAAGGCGATGCAGAACGGTACGATCCGCGATCCCGTCACAAAGACATCGGCCGATCTTCCTCCCCCGTTGCGCGAGTTGCTTGACAAGACTCCGATCGGTCATTTGACCGCGCCCGAGATCACCAAACAGGGTGTCGAAATGGTCGCCCTGTGCAGCAGGAAGCCCACCACCGTCGATTCGCCGAAGAAGCGGGAAATCCGCGAAAAGATGTATACCGAGAAATACGAGGCGAAGCAGAAAGCCTATCTGGCCGAGATCCGCAAAGCCGCAATGATCGAATGTCGTTGATGCATGGCAAAGCCCCTCGCGCTGACATCCGGCGAGCCTGCGGGCATCGGTCCCGACATCGCCATCGCAGCGTGGCTCCGGCGTAACGAACTGGGCCTCCCGCCGTTCTATCTGCTCGGCGATCGCAACTGCTTCGCCGAGCGGGCGAAGATTCTCGGATTGAAAATCGAACTCGCGGACACCAGTCCGGAGGATGCGGCCACAGCTTTTGCGCGCGCATTGCCTGTCGTGGCGACGGGCAAAGCAGCAACCGCGCCGCCAGGCCAGCCGGACACCACCAGCGCAAGCGCCGCACTCGCTTCCATCCGTCAGGCGGTCGACCATGTCCGGGCCGGACGGGCCAGCGCTGTGGTCACCAACCCGATCGCCAAGAGCGTGCTGTACCGCGCCGGCTTCCGTCATCCCGGCCATACCGAATTTCTCGCCGAACTCGCCGCCAATGGCGGGGCGGCACCGCAGCCGGTGATGATGCTGTGGTCGCCGGCGCTCGCGGTGGTGCCGGTGACGATCCATCTATCGGTGCGCGACGCGCTCGCGCAGCTTTCGACCGATCTGATCGTCACGACGGCCCGCATCGCGGTGGCCGACCTCAAAGCCCGCTTTGGCCTCGCCAGGCCGCGTCTGGCCGTATCAGGCCTCAATCCGCATGCCGGCGAAGACGGCTCGCTCGGCATGGAAGACATCGAGGTGGTGGCGCCGGCCGTCGACATCCTGCGGCGCGACGGCATCGAGGTCCGGGGGCCGTTGCCCGCCGACACCATGTTTCACGAAGCCGCGCGAAAAACCTACGACTGCGCGATCTGCATGTATCACGATCAGGCGCTGATCCCGATCAAGACCATCGCGTTCGAGGACGCCGTCAACGTCACGCTGGGATTGCCGTTCATCCGCACCTCGCCCGATCACGGCACCGCGTTCGACATCGCCGGCACCGGCCGCGCCAACCCGTCGAGCCTCGTCGCGGCGTTGCGGCTCGCCGCGCGCATGGCCGCGGCCACGCCTGAATGAGCGCGATCGACGATCTGCCGCCGCTGCGCGACGTCATCCGCGAACATTCCCTGTCGGCCCGCAAATCGCTCGGCCAGAATTTTCTGCTCGACCTCAACCTCACGGCACGGATCGCGCGCGCCGCAGGACCGCTCGAGGGCGCCACCATCATCGAGGTCGGCCCCGGCCCCGGCGGGCTGACGCGCGCGTTGCTGGCGCTGGGCGCGCGGCGCGTCATCGCCGTTGAGCGCGACGAACGCGCGCTGGCGCCGCTCGACTATATCGCCAAGCGCTATCCGGGTCGGCTGGAGATCGTGCACGCCGACGCGCAGCATTTCGATCCCCGCCCCCTGCTCGGCAGCGAGCCTGCCAAGATCGTCGCCAACCTGCCCTACAACATCGCCACGCCATTATTGGTGGACTGGCTCTCGATCGAACCGTGGCCGCCCTGGTACGATATGATGGTGCTGATGTTTCAGCGCGAGGTCGCCGAGCGGATCGTCGCGAAAGAAGACGACGAGGCCTATGGACGGCTCGCCGTGCTCGCCAACTGGCGCGCCGAGACCAAGATCCTGTTCGACATATCGCCGGCCGCCTTCGTGCCGCAGCCCAAGGTTACGTCGTCGGTGGTGCGGCTGGTGCCGCGCAGCGCGCCGGAGCCGTGCGACCGCCGCGCGCTCGAGCAGGTCGCGGCTGCAGCCTTCGGCCAGCGCCGGAAAATGCTGCGCCAGAGCCTCAAATCGCTGTCGGTCGATCCGGCCCGGCTGTCCGCCGCCGCAGGCGTCGATGCGACCCGGCGCGCCGAGACGATCCCGGTTTCCGGATTTGTTGCCATGGCCCGTGAATTGACCAATATACGAACCACAAAATCAAACGTTCCCTGAGGAGAAAATGCCATGGCGCTGATGCGTCGCCAATCGCTGGTCAAATTCGATGCGCCGCTGTGCGAAACCATTGTCGACACGCCCAAACCTCAAGGCAACGAAGTCCTGGTCCGCATCGAACGTTGCGGGCTGTGCCACTCCGACCTGCACATCCAGGACGGCTACGCCGATCTCGGCGGCGGCAAGAAGCTCGATACCACGCGCGGCATGACGCTGCCGTTCACGCTCGGCCATGAGATCGCGGGTGTGGTCGAGGAAGTCGGTCCCGATGCGCCGAAGGACCTGATCGGAAAGAAGCAGGCGGTATTCCCCTGGATCGGTTGCGGCCAGTGTCGCGACTGCGCGAACGGCGACGAGAATCTCTGCGTCAAGCAGCGTTTCCTCGGTGTTTCCATCGACGGCGGCTTTGCCAGCCACGTGCTGGTGCCCGACGCGAAATATTTGCTGGATTACGATCCGCTGCCGGTCAACCAGGCCGCGACGCTGATGTGCTCCGGCGGTCACCGCCTATGGCGCGCTCAAACGCCTGGTCGATCGTCCGCGGCAGCGTAATCTGCTGCTGATCGGGCTCGGCGGCGTCGGCATGATGGGACTGTCATTCGCACAGGCGATGTTCACGCAGAAGATCGCGGTGGCGGACTTAAGCCCGGCTGCGCGCGAGAGTGCCTTGAAGAACGGCGCCGCGGTCGCTTACGACCCGTCGGAGCCCGACGTGGTCAAGCGCATGATCAAGGAGACCGAAGGCGGCTTCGACGAGATCGTCGACTTTGCCGGCAACGAAAAATCGATGGCCTTTGCGGTCTCGGTGGTGGCGCGCGGCGGCAAGATCGTGGTCTCCGGCCTGATGGGCGGCAATTTCAGCCTGCCGATGGTGCAATGGGTCTACAAGCGCATGACCATCGAAGGATTCATGGTGGGCACGCTGGCCGAGGCCAAAGAACTGATGGCGCTGGCGCGCGCCGGCAAGATCAAGCCGACGCCGATGAAGGAAGAACCGATGGCCGACGTCCAGAAATGGATCGACGAGCTGCGCGCCGGCAAGGTGGTCGGGCGCATCGTTTTGAAGAACTGAGGCGATGCAGGCGCGCAGCGTTGCCATGAATTGCGGCAACAGCGACGCTGTCGCGTCTTCCGAGGCATTACCGATAAGTTAGATGCACCGTCACCGTAGTTCCACGGAATCGTTGGCGGTGTTGCTCCTGATCTTTCTTCCTCTATTCAACCAGCCAAAGCGAATCTTGTCCGGTCGTTGAATAACAGGCTTGGGGTCAAGCAAGGTATCCTAGGCCGCTTGCGCTTGCCATCGCTTGAAGGTGCTGCGCGTTTTTCGAATCGAGATCGATCTTCATAGGCAGCATGCTGCAGCCGAGCGACCCGCAGGTGCCTCGTCGATATGCACGCGATGATGCGGTCGCGATACCGAAACGCAACAGGCGACCGCAATCAGATGTCGCGCGCGGAATTGTAATGAAGGAACCAAACAGACTCAGGTTAGATTCCATGCAGTTGGAATTTGGCAGGGGGCTCTAATGCCATACTTCAATTTTGATCTCGTCGTCGGCGCTGAGTTTAAAAACCAGGGCGGCATGATCCTCGAGAACACAGATTACGCGATCGATAAAGCTGATAGCCTCGCGAACGAGCTTTGCATCGTTCGCCCCGAGCTGTGTTCGACAGGATGTGCCGTGCGCGTTACTGACGGGGACAGCAACGAGCTCTACCGCACTCCGCTCGAGACTATCGGCCGCGGATGAAATCGTCCGGTCGTGCACGATGAGCGCATGATCTTGCGAATGCTGCGATGCGTCCATTGAGTGCACTGTCGCCGTAATTCCCCGGTGGTGGCGCGCGACGGCAAGGTGGTCGGGCGCATCGTTCTGAAGAACTGAAGCGAGTCTGCTCAACAAAATACGGTGCGAAATGACGACTGACGGAGAAGTCGTCACGCACCGGCGAGCTTTATCAACTTGCGACCGATCGGCTTGGACTGCTCGCTGCGCAAGACCAGCGACGTCGTCACAGCGCCGTGCCTCGCCACAGCGTCCACGATCGTTTCCAGTTGTTGGGGGGACGGCACGAAAACCTTGAGGATGAAACAATCCTCTCCGGTCAGTCGCAGCACCTCCAGGACGTGAGGCATTTCGGAGAACTGCTTCAGGCAGGATTGAATGTGTTCGTGGGTCGTGCGCACGCGGATCACGGCCATCATTCTCAAGCCCAGCGCGGCAGGGTTAATTCGAGCGCCATAGCCGGTAATGACGCCGCGCTCCTCCAGTCGCTTGACCCGTTCGGACGTCGCGGGCTGAGACAGTCCGATCCTCCGGCCAAGCTCTGACATCGCGATACGTCCATCCTCCTGCATGGCTTCGATGATCGCGATGTCTGTGGGATCCAGGGGGACGACGTTGTGTTCTCGGGATGACATGGGGTGAACCTTAAATCCATCGGTGCGCACGCTTCTTTTCCGATCATTTCCCATTCCCGATCGCAACGGAAGACGTCAACTTTGTCCCGTCACAAGGGATAACGGAGCGAACATGGTTGAAATCATTATTGTGCCGGGGATCGGAGGATCGGGTGAGTTGCACTGGCAAACCCGCTGGGAAGATGCAAACCCGCAATGGCACCGCCTTCAACCCACGGACTGGAATCGGCCTGAACTGGATGACTGGATCGCGGCGCTTGATCGCGCGGTTGGTGCAGCCCGGCACCCGCCGCTCCTCGTCGCTCACAGCCTGGGGTGCCTTTTGGTGGCGCACTGGCAGCAAGTTTCAACGGCGCCGGTGGCTGGCGCATTCCTCGTGGCGGTTCCGAACCCGGAAGCTCAGGCCTTCCCCGTCGAGGCCGCCAGTTTTCCCAATCCGCCGCGGACGGAATTCAGGTTTCCCTCACTCATCGTCGCGAGCATGAACGATCCCTATGGCACGGTCGAATATGCCCGAGAGAGAGCGAACCAGTGGGGAGGCGGTATCGTCGAAGTTGGAGAACTCGGACACATCAACGAGACCAGCAAGCTTGAGAACTGGCCGCAGGGAAAGGCATTGTTTGCGGCTTTCGCCGCGGGAACAGCGAGCTGACGGCAGAGCAGTCCGGCTAACTCCAGCACCCCGCCTTCAGATCGGATCGAGATTTCCCTCGCACATCAGCGCGCGCAGACGAAGCTGGCGGCGCTCTTGGAATCGCCCGCCTTGTATTGCGGCCAGGCGGGCCACCGGCAAAGCGGCAGCGAGCGATCGACGGTGATCGGCTGCACCGGCTGCTGTTCGACGACGGTAAGATCTCCCGGAGCACGGCCCTGCTCCACCCAATCGACGAGGACCGACAGCATGTCGACACTCGACGGTGCGCCGCTGCCGACATGGTCGACACCGGGCGCGGCATAGAGGCGGGCGAATTCGGCGGTCGCCGCCTCACCCATCCGCTTCTGCACCTGTTCGAAATAACCGATCCCCGCGTAGGGGCTCTGCGCATAGTCGGCCATGTATTCAAGCATGATGAGCTTGCCGCCACGGGCCTTGAACGCGCTGAGGTCAGGATTGGTCGAATCCATCAGCGCGGAAACCTCCCTCACCCGCTCGGCAAAATCCTCCACCCGGTATTTGCGGACGTCGAAATTCGGATCGCGCGCGAAGATATGCGCGATGCCGCCTGCACCGTACACCCAGGCGATACCGTTGGCGGGCACCGGCGGCAGCGCCGGAGGTGCGGAGCCCAGCCACCACGCGCTCCATCCGCCGGTCGGGCCAAAGGATTTCGTTCCCTCGCCGGAAACGCCCCAGCCCGGATATTCGGTGACGCCGTTGGCGAGCGCGAACGGGAATTTATAGGGGGAGAGCAGCGTGCGAATGGCGTTGACCTGCGCTTCGCTGAGGCACGCGTCGCCGCCAGCCCCGCTGGCACAGAGCAGTTTCGCCGGATCGAAGCGCGCCTTGCAGCCTACCGCATCTTCCACCAGCGCGTCGGCGACGCCGTCCTGCGCATCGCAGGCCGCGAGCACCGCGTCGTGCACGAGCTTGACCTGCGCCGGGCGAATCCACCCCTCGCCCATGGTCGCAAGGCCCGCGCGGGTGCCGGCATGCTGCAGGCCGACCCAGTTGATCACGGGAACGCGGGCGAAGATGCCGTCGAAGTCGTTCGGGTAGCGCTGCGCCATGGTCAGGCCCTCGCGTCCGCCTTCCGAACTGCCGACGAAATACATCCGCTCGGGCTTTGCGCCGTAAGCGCGCTCCATCAGCATGGCGGCAGCGTCGCGCACTTTCTTGTAGGAGGCATGCGCAAAATTGACGAAGGCCTCGTCGTTCGCGGCAAACAGCTGAGGTGGTTCGCCCGGCTTGGTCTCGTGACCGGAGTCAGTGCCGTAGGTCGCAAACCCCCGCGCCAGTGGCGAAGCGCTGTCGAAGGGGGCGGCCGGCGGCAGGCTGAGCCCGGTGATTAACACGCCGTTGAATCCGCCGCCGCCATATTGCACCGAGCGGCCGTTCCATATCAGCGGCAGATTGAGCTGAAAACGGATCGGCGGCGCCTTCGGATCGGTCGGATCGATATGACCCAGCACACGGCAGAATTGCGGGGTCGCGGGACTGATGCGGGCGGCGGGGGTCGGTCCGCCCGCGGCGACGGTCAGCGGCTTCGGCTCGGTCAGCGCGGCCGCGTCGATCTTGATCGCGCCGCTGCCTGCACCCGACAATGCGGCGCACGCCGCGACCGGGTCGGCGCCGAGAGGCCGCTCGGCCGCAACGGCCAAGGCTGGCAGTGCGATGAGGCCGCATAGAAATACCGTTGTCGTGATTGCCCGCGATACGGCAAACTTCGTGCTCATGCGATCCTCCCCGCGGACCTCGCTTTTTTGGGTCCTGTCAGGCGAAACTGCCACAAAGCCTGACCGGCGTCACGCCTCGGCCATGCAGCGACGCACCGCACCGCGCAGCGACGCTGTCGAAGCATTAGGCCGCACCGATCGGACATCCGGCCCGCTTTTCGCGAGCCGCGCAGGCTGGTATCCTGCCGGCATATTGCGGGGAATTGTTGGAAATGCGCGGGGCTTTCGACGGCAAAGTCTGGACGTTTGTAGCGTTGGCGCTTCTGCTGTCGCTGATGTCAGCCGCGCCCGCCGCCGCCGAGAAACGTATCGCGCTGGTCGTGGGCAACTCCGCCTATCAAAACGTTCCCCGGCTCGACAATCCCCGCAACGACGCGGCGCTGATGGCCAACACGCTCGCCGGCCTCGGTTTTACCCTGGTCGGCGGCCGAGCCCAGCTCGACCTCGACAAATCGGCCATGGACACCGCCGTGCAGAATTTCGGCCGCCAGGTCCAGGGTGCCGATGTCGCGCTGTTCTACTACGCCGGCCACGGCGTTCAGGTCGCGGGTTCGAACTATCTGGTCCCGGTCGGCGCCAATCCGACGCGCGAGGCCGATGTCGATTTCCAGATGGTGGACGTCAACCTCGTGCTGCGTCAGATGCACGGCTCGGGCACGCGGCTCAACATGGTGATCCTCGATGCCTGCCGTAACAATCCGTTCGGCGCGCGCGGCCTGCGCGCCTCCGTCGGCGGCCTCGCCCAGATGCGCGCGCCGGAAGGCACGCTGATTTCCTACGCGACGCAGCCTGGCAACGTCGCGCAGGACGGCACCGGCGGCAACAGCCCCTACACCAAGGCGCTGGCGGCGACCATCAAGCAATCCGGGCTCGATATTTTCCAGACCTTCAACCAGGTCGGCCTCGCGGTGAAGCGCGAGACCGGCGGCGCGCAGCAACCCTGGGTGTCGTCTTCACCGATCGACGGCACGTTCTACTTTGTCGCGCCCAGTTCGCCCGCCTCGCCGCAGGTCGCGGTCGCACCGCAACCGGCGCCGCAACTCTCCAGCACGCTGCGCCCTGATCCCGACCGGATCCCGATCAAGGACGTCGCGCTGCTCAGGGAATTGAGCGACCGGCTCTACGAGCACAATTTCGATCCGGAGCCGCTCGACAGCAAGAACGGCATGCGGCTGGCGATCAGCCAGTTCCAGGCCAAGAGCAGCATGACGCCGACCGGCGAGGCCACCGAGGGCGTGCTGACGCGGCTGCGCAAGATGGACGATCTCAAGCCCTGGGGGTCGATCGTCTACGGCCCCGACAGCAACAAATGGGGCATCTCCTGGAATCACGCGTCGCGGCGCGCGGCGGTCGACGATGCGCTCAAAAATTGCGGATCGAGCAAATGTCCGCTCGAGCTGAGCTTCTATGGATCGCGCTGCGGCGCGTTTGCGATCTCGGGGAATTCTTACTCGCTGGTTCAGCGCGACACGGTCCAGCGCGCCAAGGAGGCCGCGCTTGACGAGTGCAACAAGGCTGGCAAGTCTTGCCGCGTCATCGGTGCGGTCTGTGCCGACGGATCCGGCCGCTAGATTTTACAGTCGAGACATTGAAAGCACCGGTTTATGCAAAACGCTGTTCAACGTTCGATCAAGGTTGGTCTGCTCTGCCTTTTGATGTCCGTCGGGTTCGAGACGACCAGCTTCGCGCAATCCGGCAGCGCCGGCGGCAGCATCGGCAATGACGAGAAATCGCTGTCGGGATCGCGCACGACGCCGCGCGCGGTTGAGACCGAGAAGCCCGCACGACGCAGCAAGCCCAGGCCCGAGCCCGACGAACTGCGCCGCGCTTCGCGGAAGAGCGGCGGTGGAGGTGGCGGCAATTTCGATGGCACGTGGGTTGCCCGATCCGTGGGCTGCGGCAACAGCACCGAGCGGTTCGTGATCAGTAGCGGCAGGATCGCGGGAGAGCTGAGCACCGGTCAAGTCAGTCCAACGGCTCGACGACGTCAGGCGGATCCGTCTCGGGTTTGAGTTGGAATAGCTATGGCCGCTTCTCGGGCCGCAGCGGCTCCGGAACGTTCAGGCGATCGGACGGCTGTTCCGGAACGTGGACAGCGTCGAAACAGTAACAGCGCACTTGGCTCCCGCTCGTCTCAGATGAAGCCGACTCTACATTCGAGAAATTGAAGGCACCTGTTTATGCAAAACGCCGCTGGTCAACGCTCGATCAGGATTGCTCTGTTCTCCCTGTTGATGTCAGCCGCATTCGGAGTAAACGCCGGCATCGCGCAATCCGGCAGCGCCGGCGGCAGTATCGGCAATGACGAGAAATCACTGTCCGGATCTCGCGCCACGCCGCGCGCAATTGAGACGGAGAAGCCCACACGGCGCAGCAAGCCTGAAGCCGAGAGCCCACGCCGCGCCTCGCGCAGTGGTGGCGGTGGTGGCGGCGGCAATTTCGACGGTGCATGGATGGTTACATCCGTCGGCTGCGGCGGCACCACGACTGGCGCGGTGGTCGTGACCAGCGGCAGGATCATCGCCCAGGGCGTCAGTGGCAGCGTCAGCGGCAACGGTTCCGCCCGCACGGTCGGCAATTTCAACGGCATCACGGTCACCAGTTCCGGCCGTCTCTCCGGCCGCAGCGGTTCCGGAACGTTCCGGCAATCGACCGGTTGCGGTGGAACGTGGACGGCCAGCAAACAGTAGCTTTCGTGCCTGTTTTCTAGGCTCCGCCCGCCTCTCAGATGCGGCCGGCGAGCCCCAATTATGCCCTACCCGCTCCGGAATTGCGGCCCATTACGACCCAAGTCTTTAACGAAAACTTGAATCGTAAGCGTCGCGTATCACCACCGGGGAAGACCATGTCACACCGTTCAGCGAAATTCATCTCGGCGATCTTCGCCGGCATTTTGGCGGGAACCAGTTTTGCCGCCGTTGCGCAGGATGCCGCCAAGGAGAACAGCGCGAACAAGGACAACAGCGCGAAAACGGCGGACACCTGCCTGACGCGTCCAAAAGGGCCTTTGCCGGCAGGCGGTCATTGGTATTACCGGACCGATCACGCCACCAAACGCAATTGCTGGTACATCGGCGAAGAGAAGAACAAGACCGCGCGCGCCGCGCCGAAGGAATCTTCATCCACGCCTGCAGCATCGGATTCCGCATCGGCGGAGGCGGTCAATGCCGTTTCGCCGCAGCAGAGCATCAATGCGCGCAAATCGATCGCCAACGCGCGCGCCGAACTGACCGCGCCGCAAGCGCGCGTCGAGGATTTGATCGAGCCGCAGAGCACGGGTACCGTGCCCGTTGCCGGCATCGCAAATAGCCAAATTGCGGCCGCTCCGGACTCGCCGCCGCCATCATCCATCGCATCGCGCTGGCCGGAATCTTCGGGCGTCAGCCCCTCGAGCGGTGCGCGCCTTGCCGCGGCCGAGCCATCGCAGAACCTGCAGACTCAAAACCCGCCGACCCAAAGCCTCCAGACCCAGAACCTTCAAACCCAGAGCCTTCAAACCAATCCCACAGCGGCGCCGCAGCCCGCCATCGCGCCGGTCGCGCTCGCTGCCGCGGATTCATCGCAGGAAAGACGGTCGGCATCGATGCAGATGCTGCTGCTGGTGATGGCCGGTGCGCTGGCGCTGGCAGGCGTCACCGCAAGTCTGGTTTACCGGTTCGGCCGCGCGCAGGCGATCCCGCTGGAACCGCGCGGTGATCGCCGAGCGATCTGGGACTCGATCCCGACCGAACGGACGTCGCCATCGATGTTCCCGGACGAGACGCCGATCTGGCGCAGCAATACTCCGCGCGACGTTCCCCGCGATCCGCGCGCCCCTGACGATCCGGAGCGGCGGGTAACGGAGATGCTGGCGCGATTGGCGCGCAGTGCGCATACGTAAGGCCGGGCGTCGCGTAACCCCGGCACGGACCAGGCCTGCGACCGCAGCCGGGATTATTTTTCGAGCTGGCGCTGCAGGCCACGAACGAACTCCGTCAGTCCGGTACGGCGCTCGCGCTTGAGCCGTTCGGCCTTGAGGATCGACTGCACCTCGGCGAAGGCATGGTCGACGTCCTGGTTGATGACGATGTAGTCGTATTCCGCCCAATGGCTCAGTTCGTGGGTGGCGCGGTCCATCCTTCCGCGAATGACCTCGTCTGAATCCTGGGCGCGGGTGTGCAGGCGCTTTTCGAGGTCGGCAGCCGACGGCGGCAGGATGAACACGCTGACCACGTCGGCGCGGGCTTTCTCGCGCAATTGTTGCGTGCCCTGCCAGTCGATATCGAACAGCACGTCCTGCCCGGCCGACAGCGCGGCCTCGACCGGCGCGCGCGGCGTTCCATAGCGATTGTCGAACACGGTGGCCCATTCGAGCAATTCGCCCTTCTTGGCCATTGCTTCGAATTTCGGTTTGTCGACGAAGAAATAGTCGCGCCCGTCGACCTCTCCCGGCCGCATCGGCCGCGTGGTCGCCGACACCGACATCTTTAGACCAGGCATCTTGTCGATCAGCATCCGCGACAGCGTGGTCTTGCCCGCGCCGGATGGCGAGGACAGCACGAACATCAGTCCGCGCCGCTCAACCCCGTCGAAACCACCAGCCGTCATCGCTCACTCCAGATTCTGGACCTGTTCGCGGAACTGCTCCACCACGTTTTTCATCTCGAGCCCGGTATTGGTCAACTCCAGATCGTTCGATTTCGAGCAGCAGGTGTTGACCTCGCGGTTGAACTCCTGGGCGAGAAAATCCAGCCGGCGCCCCACCGGGCCGCCCTTGCCGATCATCTCGCGGGCCTGGGCGATGTGGGAGGCGATGCGGTCGAGTTCCTCGCGGATGTCGGCCCTGGCCGCGATCATGATCGCTTCCTGATTGAGCCGGTCAGGGTCGAAACGATCGGACGTTTCCAGCAGCGCTGCGACCTGTTCGGCCAAACGCGCCCTGATCGCCTCGGGCTTGCGGCCGGGCGCGGCCTCGGCCCTCTTCGCGAGCTTCTCGATCTCATCCATGCGCTGGTTGAGAATCTGCCCGAGCGTGACACCCTCGCGGCGGCGCATCTCGACCAGATTGGCCAGCGCCTGCTCGAAGGCCAGGGCCGCGGCGTCTTTGGCCGCCTTGTCTTCGGCCTCATCGCTTTCGGGTTCGACCACCTCGATGACGCCCTTGATGCCGAGCAGACCATCGATGCTGGGCGCCACCGCGTCGATCTTGCCGGCGAGCACGCCCGCCACCTTTACGATCGAGTTGAGTACGTCCTCATTGATGCGGATGGTCGAGACCGCGTTGGCCCGCTTGACGTTGAGATTGGCGTAGACCGTGCCCCGCGACAGCACCTCGCCGGCGCGCTTCTTGGCGAAAGCCTCGAGTTCGTCCCATCCGGGCGGCAGCCGCAACCGCAGGTCAAAGCCCTTGGCGTTGACCGACTTCAGTTCCCATTCGAACGTGTACGGACCGCTGGCGCCGTTGCTCCGGGCAAAACCGGTCATGCTCGATAGCGCCATCGCGTAAAACTTTCCGAAACAGGGAGATGCGAGACTCGGGGTGTGGCGCGCAGCTTAAAACGAATTCACGCCCGATGGAATTGAGTTAGCGCTGAACCACCGGCGCCGTGGTGGTCGATTGCGCCGCGCCCTGGCGGGCGCCGGGGGCGGCCGCAGGCGGCGCCGGACGTGCGGGCTGCCTCTTCGTCCCCGTCGGTTTCGGCGTCGTCGCCGTCGGGTTGGTGTCGGCCGCCGGTGCCCCAGCCGCCGCAGGAGGTGCGGTCTCTTCGGCCGGTTCGACCGTGTCGTTCTGGATCTGCTTTTCCAGCACCCGCAGCTTGGCGACGTTCTTCTGATGCTGGTCGTAGGTTTCGGTAAAGGTATGTCCGCCACTACCATCGGCGACGAAGAACAGGTCGCGGGTCCGCGCCGGGTTGGCGACCGCCTCGAGCGAGGCGCGGCCGGGATTGGCGATCGGGCCCGGCGGCAAGCCCTCGATCACATAGGTGTTGTAGGGCGACGGCTGGGTGATCTCGGAGCGCTTGATCGGCCGGCCCAGCGTACCCTTGCTGCCCACCAGCCCGTAGATGATGGTCGGATCGGACTGCAGCTTCATCTTCTGTCGCAGCCGGTTGGTGAAGACAGCGGCGACCCGGCTGCGCTCGTCGGCCCGGCCGGTTTCCTTCTCGACGATCGAGGCAAGCGTAATCAACGCCTCCGGCGACCTGACCGGAATGTCCGGATTGCGGCGTTCCCAGATTTCCGCAAGCACCCGCTTCTGGGTCTGCTGCATGCGCTGGACCACCTGTTCGCGGCTGGTGCCGCGCGGGAATTTATAGGTTTCCGGCAACAGCGTGCCCTCGCGGGGCATTTCCTTCAGCGAGCCCGAGAACAGATCGTTGTCGATGAGGCGCGCCACGATCTGCTCGGAGGTCAGGCCTTCGGGAATCGTGACGCCGTGCTGCACCACCTTGCCTTCGACGATGGTGGCGATGACATCGCGCAGGCTGGCGCGCTTCTGGAACGAATATTCGCCGGGCTTGAGATCGGAACTCGCCTTCAGCGCAAACACGCTGCCGATGAACAGCCACGGATTGACGTTGATCACGCCCTCGCGCTGCAGCGCGTCGGCGATGTCCCTTTTGCCGGCGCGTGCCGGAATGTTGACGATCTTGTCTTCCTGCAGCGGACCCGGCGTCTCCAAAAGCTGGCGGCCGTAATAATACGCGGTCCCCGCGCCGATCATCAAAATGATCAGAATGGTGATGATGGCATTGCCGATCACGACAAACGGATTGCGGGCACGCTCGGACCGCTTCGGCGGCGGCGGTACCTGCTCGGGCTCCAGCGCAGCGCGCGGGCTCCGGGGGGAAATGGGCGGCCTTTCACTCATCGATGCAACCTGAATCCTGCCGGTTCAATCGTGGCCTGACAAACCCCTGCCCGGCCAATAGCATACGCCCACGTCTAGGAGTCATCGCCGAATACGGCAAAACGGTGGAGTCGCTCTAAACACTTGCTAACTAACTACGCGCCGAACGATGACGGAGGCGTTGGTGCCCCCGAAACCGAAAGAATTCGACAGCGCGACGTTGATCTCGCGTTGGCGCGCCGTTTGAGGCACGAGATCGATCGCCGTCTCCACCGACGGATTTTCCAGATTGATGGTGGGCGGGGCGATGTTGTCGCGAATCGCAAGGATGCTGAAAATCGCCTCGATCGCGCCGGCCGCGCCGAGCAGATGCCCGGTCGACGACTTGGTCGACGACATCGACACCTTGGAAGTTGCATTGCCGAGCAACCGCTCCACCGCGCCGAGTTCGATCTCGTCGCCGATCTGCGTCGAGGTGCCGTGCGCGTTGATGTAGTCGATATCGGATGCGCTGATTCCGGCGCGCTTCAACGCCGCACTCATGCTGCGGAAGGCACCATCGCCGTCCGGCGCCGGCGAGGTGATGTGATAGGCGTCCCCGGACAGGCCGTAGCCGATCACCTCGGCGTAGATTTTCGCGCCGCGCTTTTTGGCGTGCTCATATTCCTCGAGCACCACGATGCCGGCGCCCTCGCCCATCACGAAGCCGTCGCGATCCTTGTCGTAGGGACGCGAAGCCCGTTCCGGCGTGTCGTTGAAGGCGCTCGAGAGCGCACGCGCCGCGCAGAAGCCCGCCATCGCCAGCCGGCAGATCGGCGATTCGGTTCCGCCCGCCACCATCACCTCGGCATCGCCGAGCGCGATCAGGCGGCTGGCGTCGCCGATCGCGTGCGCGCCGGTCGAACACGCGGTGACGACGGAATGGTTGGGTCCCTTGAGGCCATGCTCGATCGAGACGTAGCCGGAAGCGAGATTGATCAGCCGCCCTGGAATAAAGAACGGCGAGACCTTGCGCGGCCCGCGCTCCTTGAGCAGTAGCGCGGTATCGGCGATGCCGGACAGGCCGCCGATACCGGACCCGATCAGGGTGCCGGTCGCGCATTTGTCTTCTTCGCTCTCGGGGTGCCAATCGGCGTCGTCGAGCGCCTGGCGCGCGGCGGCCATCGCAAAGATGATGAAATCATCGACCTTGCGCTGGTCCTTTGGCTCCATCCACTGGTCCGGATTGAAGGTGCCGGCGCTGCCGTCGCCGCGTGGAATCACGCAGGCGATCTGGCTGGAGAGATCGGCAACTTCGAAGGTCTCGATTCGCCTGGCGCCGCTCCGGCCGGCGAGGATACGCGTCCACGTTGCGTCAACGCCGCAGCCGAGTGGCGTAACCATGCCCAGCCCCGTGACGACAACCCGCCTCATATCAAAAACTCCGGCCCGAAACTGGCGGTCCATAACAAGAAACCGGGGGACCGTTCGACAACGGCCCGTCCGGCTCTATGCGCACCGCGCGGGGGCGTCAGCTTTTCGCGTTCTTTTCGAGAAATTTTGTCGCGTCGCCGACGGTCAAAATCGTTTCCGCAGCGTCATCAGGAATCTCGCAACCGAACTCTTCTTCAAATGCCATCACAAGCTCGACGGTGTCGAGGCTGTCAGCGCCAAGGTCATCGATGAAACTTGCCGCATCGACCACCTTCTCGGGTTCAACACCGAGGTGCTCGACCACAATCTTCTTAACCCGCTCGCCAATCTCACTCATCGTTCAACCTCGTGCTTGTTCCATTGGACCCGACCCCAAGATACCGCAAGACGATACGAGCCATCGTGGTCGTTAAACTTCCTTCGCAATCGCGCATAGTCTTGATTCGGCACGGTGGTAGCCGACAAAGGCCCGGCGAACGGCAGGCGTCGCCACGCCAATATACAGGGTTTCAAAATCCTGCAATGGCCTTGTTTGCCCATCCGTCGGTGGTTCGGTTATCATACTTCCCTACCGTTGACTACAAGCCCTCGCCCGGCCCCCCGAAACCGCCTTTGGCCGCATCGATCGGGCCGTTAACCGGCTCAAATCATGGCCATTCCGCCGTTGACGTGGATGGTTTGCCCGGTGACGTAAGCCGCCTCGTTCGAACTGAGATAAACCGCCGCCGCGGCGATGTCCTCGGGCGTTCCCAGCCGTGCTGCAGGAACCTTCGACAGGATGGTCTCGCGCTGCTTGTCGTTGAGCGCATCCGTCATCGGCGTCTTGATGAATCCGGGCGCGATGCAATTGGCGGTCACGTTGCGCTTGGCGTATTCGGCGCCCAGCGTCTTGATCAGGCCGATGATTCCCGCCTTCGACGCGGTGTAATTGGCCTGTCCGGGATTGCCGGTCACACCGACGATCGAGGTGATGGCAATGATGCGGCCGAAGCGCTTGCGCATCATCAACTTGGTCGCGGCGCGCGCCAGGCGGAAGGTCGCCGTCAGGTTGACGTTGATGACGTCGTCCCAATCCTCGTCGCGCAATTGCACGAACAGGTTGTCGCGGGTGATGCCGGCATTGGCGATCAGGATATCGACCTGCCCCATCGCCGCTTCCGCCGCGGGCACCAGGGCCTCGACTTCCGCGCTGTCGGAAAGATTGCACGGCAGCACGTGAACGCGCTCGCCGAGCTTGGTGGCGAAGGCATCCAGCACTTCGCGGCGCGTGCCCGAGATCGCCACCGTCGCGCCCTGCGCATGCAGTGCCTGCGCAATGGCGTTGCCAATGCCGCCGGTCGCGCCGGTCACCAGCGCCGTCCTGCCCGTCAAATCGAACATCAAAATCTCCTTTCGGCGCGCTTACGCTGAAGCCGCCAATGCGTCCTTGGCGGCGGCAATGTCCCCGGGGCCGCCGACGGATACGCCAACGGCACCGTCGGCGATGCGCTTGACCAGCCCGCTCAGCACCTTGCCGGCGCCGATCTCGAAAAATCGCGTGACACCGTGGCCCGCCATGTAGGCGACCGACTCGCGCCAGCGCACGGTGCCGGTGACCTGCTCGATCAGGCGGCGCCTGATCTCATCGGGATCGGTGATCGGCGCGGCCAGCACGTTCGACACCAGCGGCGAAGCCGGCGCCTTGATCGTCACATCGGCCAGCGCCTTCGCCATCGCGTCGGCCGCGGGCTGCATCAGCTTGCAATGGAACGGCGCGGACACCGGCAGCAGCATCGCGCGCTTGGCGCCCTTGGTCTTTGCAATTTCAAGCGCGCGTTCGACCGCGGCCTTGTCGCCGGAGACCACCACCTGCCCGCCGCCATTGTCATTGGCGGCCTGGCAGACCTGACCCTGCGCTGCTTCGGCGGCCACCGCCGTCGCCGCCTCATAATCGAGGCCGAGCAATGCCGCCATCGCGCCGACGCCGACCGGCACGGCCTTTTGCATCGCAAGGCCGCGGGTGCGCAACAGGCGCGCGGTATCGCTGAGGCTGAGGCTGCCGGCCGCGGCCAGCGCCGAATATTCGCCGAGCGAGTGACCGGCCACGAAGGCCGCGTCCCGCCCGACCGAGAATCCGGCCTCGGTCTCCAGCACGCGCAAGGTCGCGATAGACACTGCCATCAGCGCCGGCTGAGCATTTTCGGTGAGCTGGAGGGTTTCGGCAGGCCCCTCCCAGATGATCGCGGTCAGCTTTTCGCCGAGCGCCGCATCGACCTCGTCGAATACCGCCCGCGCGGCCGGAAAGGCGTCCGCCAGGGCCTTGCCCATGCCCACGGCCTGCGACCCCTGACCCGGAAAGGTGAATGCTGCGGTCATTTTGACTGAAAACTCCTTCAAGTGCAGCCGTAAGACACCGGCTTTCGCCGCCCTGTCAAGCCGGACGGAGCGTGCATCGCACAAGCAATCGCGGTGCAAAATTGGTTACGCCGCCTGGAACCTCGCCGCGGCGCTTGCCGGGATCATCGCAGATATCAATCAACCCAGCTATTTCGGCACCGGAGCCGCTCCTGCTGTCTTGAGCGCCCTGCAACAAGCGTGTAACGGCGCGAGCGGAAACGAATGCCGCGCCAGCCCTGCAATCGCCGAGCCCGGTCAAGTCTTACCCAGGTGATCTCGTGAGTCCTGAACCTTCTGCGAAACCCGTGGCGTCCAGCTCGTTCGCGGCCATGAAGTCGCGGCCCTATAGGGCCCAGTTCATCGCCTACGTGCTGGCCATGATGGCCGACAATGTCGAGCATGTGATCAGCTATTGGGTGGTGTTCCAGAAATTCCATTCACCAGCGCTGGCGGGCTTTGCGGTGCTGTCGCACTGGCTGCCATTTCTGCTGTTTTCCGTCGCCGTCGGCGGGCTCGCCGACCGGTTCGATCCACGCCGCATCATTCAGTGCGGAATGCTGCTTTTCATCGTGGCGTCGGCGGGATGGGGAATTTTCTTCATTACCGACACGCTTCAGATGTGGCACGCGATGCTGCTCCTGGTCATCCACGGCTGCGCCGGCGTGCTGTGGCAGACGCCGAACCAGCTGCTGCTTTACGACATCGTCGGCCCCGCCGATCTGCCGAGCGCTGTGCGGCTGAACGCGATGGCGCGCTATTTGGGAATCCTGGTCGGTCCGGCCGCGGGCGGCGTGATCATGCTGGCACTCGGCCCATCCCACGGCATCATTCTCAACACGCTGTTCTACCTCCCGATGCTGCTCTGGCTGTTCTGGGCGCCCATCAGCGCCCAGGGCGCAGTGGCAAAGCGCCTCGCCGTCCGCGGCCTTTCCGACATCGTGCAGACCATCCGCGTCATCGGCCCCTACCCTGTCCTGATCTCGATGACGCTGCTCGCCGGGCTGACCTCGTTCATGATCGGCAACGCCTACCACGCCCAGATGCCGGGCTTTGCCGTCGATCTCGGCCACGGCGACCCCGGCGTGGCCTACAGCGTGCTGCTGGCCGCCGACGCCGCCGGCGCGCTGCTTGCGGGCATCGCACTGGAAGCGTGGGGGCGGCTCAGAGCGACGCCCCAGACGGCCATCGTTCTTGCAATTCTATGGGCGCTGTCGCTGCTCGCGTTCGCATCGGTCAGGATCTACTCGCTTGCGATCGCGCTGCTGTTCGCCGCAGGATTCTTCGAGCTGTCGTTCAACACCATGGCACAGACCATGGTCCAGCTGAATGCCGCCGCCGACATTCGCGGCCGCGTCGTCGGCCTGTTCAACATGGCCGGGCTCGGCATGCGCGCCTTCAGCGGCATCACCGTGGGCCTGTTCGGCGCGGCGATCGGCATTCACTGGTCGCTCGCCCTGTCGGCCGCGGTGCTGTTGGCGTTTCTGTTCGTGCTGCTTCGCCGCGCCAATGCGCAAGCCGGCCGAACACGCGTTAGCGGCGGCTAGAAACCGCCGGCCTTCTGATCGCCGCCGACCTCGGCCCCGGCGCGTGCGCGGCGCGCGCTGCTCACGAGCTGGCCCGGGCGATCCTGCTGGTCCGGCTTTGCGGTCGCAAGGCGCAGCACCGCAGCATAGTTTGGCTGCACCTCCATGCGATCGGCATGCCGGCTTTGACTGAGAATGCGGTGGACGCGCGGCAGGTTGTAGCAGGGCACGTAGAACAGCAGATGATGCTCGAGGTGATAGTTCACGTAATAGGGCGCGATGAACAGCCGCTCGAGGAAACCGGCATGCGTGGTGCGGGTGTTGCGCAAGGGGTCGCTGCTGTCGGGCACCACGGCATGCTCGGCGATGTTGCGGATGCGGGTGATCACCATCTGCCAGGTGAAGAGCGGCAGCAGCCATAACAGCGGATAGGCCCACCACACGCCGGCGGCGGCAAGGCCTGCGAACATCACCGCGTTGACCGCGAATTGCGGGCCGAGCTTTTCCCAGAAATGGACGGCGCGCTTCGACAGCGGCCATTCTGCCGGGCCCAGCGCGTTGAGCAATTGCGCCTTGCGCTGCTGATAGCCGGTCTGCCCGGTGATATCGCGCAGGAATTTGCGGCGATAGCTCATCTTCGTGATCGGAAACGGCGCCGACAGAATGAGATCGGGATCATCCTCCTGCTGGGTGCGCGCATGATGCTGCAGATGATAGCGGCGATAGGCGCGGGTCTCGGCAAAAACCGGATAGGCGCAGAACCACTGGCTCAGGGTCAGATTGGTTTTCTCGTCGGCCGACAGGCAGCCATGCGCGCCGTCATGCATCAGGATCGCGAGCCCGAGCTGGCGCGAGCCGATGATGCCGACGGCCAGCAGAAACGTCAGCGGATTGGGCCACCAGGCCACCAGCGCGATCGAGCCAATGATCAATACCCAGGCATGAACGATCAGGGCAACGCCTTTCCAGGTCGAACGCCGGCGCACGGCGATCAATTCATCCTCGGACAGGAAATCACGGGCACGCATCCGAAGCGCGGTCATGACGAGGTCTCCCCTTCGGGTGAATCTGAAGCTGGTGCGGGGTTGCCGACGAGCCGCAGGCGGCCGCCGTCGCCGGCCGATTTCGTCGTCGCCTGCTCACCCAGCACGCGCAGCATCTCGGCGGATAATTCTTCGGCCGAACGGCCCATGGCATAGCCCTCGACCATCACGCCGATCGCGACCGCCCAAAATCGCCGCGAGGTCGCGTCGGGATCGCGCAGCGTGCCCCAGCCGTGCCGGTCGATCTGGTTCGAATAGGCACGCAGCCCCTCGCCGTGCAGCCGCTCGATGGTGCGCTCGACCAATGGCGCGAGATCCTGGCGGCGGCGCGTCAGCGTCAGCGCCTCGGCAAAGAAGGCGACCGAATCGGTTGATGTCACGCTCTCGACCAGCGCGCGCGTGTAGTCGCGCGGCGTGTGCGCCGACAACGCCGCCTGCTCGGCTGCACGGGCAACATAGAGCATGTCGCGGCAGGCGGCCTCGACGAACAGCGCTTCCTTGGTGCGGAAATAATAGGTGATCTGGCTCGGAAACGCGTCGGCAGCGGCGGCGATATCCGAGATCGAGGTGCCGGAAAGGCCACGCTCTTTGAACAGGCGGCTGGCGCCATCCAGCAGGCGGGAACGCATCTGGCGTCCGGCCGAACGCGTGGCGCGGACGGCGTGTTTGGGGTCGCCGGACGGCATTTGAGCGGTTTCGACGGACTCGGAAGCCATTTTGCCCTCTCGTCCAATATTTGTATGATATACAAACAAATATGTCAATCCAACCCTTGGAGGCGGCGATCGGCCATGGCATCAACCGGGCCAAATCCCCGCATCAACGCTTGCCAGCGGGCTCAAAATCTCTATAAACCGCGCATCCGTGGATCCCGGCCGGGAGCTGAACGGACGGTCTCAGCAATCTCACCTTTCGGCGATGTTGATGTGGCAGGGCCAGTTGGCCCGTCGTCCCGTGCTTCCGCCTTCTGAGCATTATCGAGTCCTTTCCGAAGGTCTCGAAGGGCTTGCCGCCGGGAACCGCGCCAACACAGGAAAGGACACCCATGCCTCTTTATGAGCATGTTTTTCTCGCGCGTCAGGATGCGAGCACCCAGCAGGTCGAAGAGCTGACCACCCAGATGACGGGCATCGTCGAAGGGCTCGGCGGCAAGATCACCAAGACCGAGAACTGGGGCGTGCGCTCCCTCACCTATCGCATGGACAAGAATCGCAAAGCACATTTCGTGCTGATGAACATCGATGCGCCCTCCGCTGCGGTCACCGAGATCGAGCGGCAGGAGCGGATCAGCGAAGACGTCATCCGCTATCTCACCGTCCGCGTCGAAGAGCACGAGGAAGGTCCCTCTGCCATGATGCGCAAGGCCGATCGTGATCGCGAACGCGACGACCGCGGCGGTGGTTTCCGTGGTGACCGCGAAGGCGGCTTCCGTGGCGATCGTGAAGGCGGTGGCTTCCGTGGTGGCGACGGCGGCGGCTTCCGGGGCGACCGTGGTCCGCGTCGGCCGCGTGACGACGAAGCAACCGCAGCGGTTGAGGAGTAAGAATCATGGCTGAAGCTGGTGCACGCCGTCCGTTTTTCCGCCGCCGCAAGACCTGCCCGTTCACGGGTCCGAATGCGCCGAAGATCGACTACAAGGATTCCAAGCTGCTGATGCGTTACGTTTCCGAGCGCGGCAAGATCGTGCCGAGCCGCATCACCGCCGTCTCCGCCAAGAAGCAGCGTGAACTCGCCCGCGCCATCAAGCGCTCGCGGTTCCTCGGCCTCTTGCCCTACGTTATTCGTTAAGACGATTTCGATCGGCGGCATCCGTGCCGCCGATCGCGACTTTTCATAAGGCTTCCGGGTCGTCCGGTCGCCGATGGTTGGGGTCGAAGACCTCTAACCGCTCGAAAGGGGCGGGACAGCTGATGATCGTGATCATACTCATTGCGCTTGCGGCCGGCTCTGCGTCGGCGCTGATGTTCGCCTCGATCATCTCGGGCGCGCTGATCTCATTGCTGTTGTTCTATCTGGCCCCGCTGCCGCTGATGGTGGCCGCCCTTGGATGGGGACCGCTTGCGGCGACGATCGGCGGCATCGCCGCGGCCTCGGGCCTCGGGCTGATGTTCGGCCTGCCCTACTGCATCGCCTTTGTCGTCACCGTCGCCCTGCCCGCCTGGTGGCTCGGCCATCTTGCGCTACTCGGACGGCCGCTGCCCGCCGAGGAAGCAGGCAATGGCGCCCCGCCTGCCGCGCCTGCCATGGAATGGTATCCGGTCGGCCGCATCCTGCTGTGGATTGCAGGCTTTGCGATGCTGACCACGATCACCGCCATGCTGACGCTCGGCAGCGACGCCGAGGCGATTACGGCGTCACTGAAACGCGGCCTGCTGCGAATTCTGACGCCCCGCAATGCCGCGCCATCAGGCGACACGGAGCGGTGGGTTAGCGCGCTCGCAATCATCGCGCCGCCGGCAGCCGCGATCGTCGCCATGATGACGCTGACCCTCAATCTCTGGCTCGCCGGCAAGATCACCGCGACCTCCGGCCGCCTGCACCGGCCGTGGCCGGACTTGAAGAGCGCGGAGCTGCCGCCGATGACGCTGGTCGCGTTGTCGGTCGCACTGGCGTTCTGTTTCGTCGGCGGGCTCATAGCATTGTTCGCGCAGATCACGGCCACCGCCTTGTTGATGGCCTACGCCATCACCGGCTTTGCCGTGCTGCACACGTTGACACTGGCGCTGAAGGGCCGCGCGTTCTGGCTGTCCTGCGCCTACGCCGTCGTCGTGGTGTTCGGCTGGCCGGTACTGGCGCTGGTGGTGCTTGGCCTCGCCGACGCCGTCTTCGGATTTCGCCAACGCTTTATGCGCGGCAGACCGCCGCCGGTGCCTGCAGCGTAACCATTCCACCCATCCACTCGAACCGGATCATCACCACTTCAAAAGGAGAACGAATATGGAAGTCATTTTGCTGGAACGCGTCGCCAAGCTCGGTCAGATGGGCGAAGTCGTCAAAGTCAGGGACGGATTTGCCCGTAACTTTCTGCTCAAGCGCGGCAAGGCGTTGCGCGCAACGTCTGACAATCGCGCCAAGTTCGACGGCATGAAGGCCGAGCTCGAGGCCAACAACCTCAAGGCCAAGGGCGAGGCCACCAAGGTCGCGGAGAAGATCAACGACCGCAACGTGGTCGTGCTGCGCCAGGCCTCCGAAACCGGCCAATTGTTCGGTTCGGTCAGCGTGCGCGACATCATCGCTTCCTTCGAGGCCGACGGCGTCACCATCAGCCGCAGCCAGGTCATGCTGGACGCGCCGATCAAGACCATCGGCAAGCACTCGATCGCCATCGCCGTGCACCCCGAAGTCGAAGTCAGCGTCAGCGTCACGGTTGCACGCAGCGCCGATGAAGCCGAGCGCATCAACCGCGGCGAGGACATCTCGAGCCGTCAGGAAGATCAGGACGCCGCCGCCGAGGCGCTGGCCGCCGCCGGCGAGTTCTTCGATCCGGAAGCCCAGCACGACGACGAAGCGCCGGCACCGGCTGCGACCGAGAAGTAACGCGCGCCTCTCTTTATGTGTTGAGAACCAAGCCCGGCCGATCAGGCCGGGCTTGGGATTCGTGCCGCCGCTTTCTCGTCGAGCATCGCGATCGAGGCGAGCGCCGTTGCGGTGTGCTTCTCGACGCCGTCGGTGAGGCAATAGACATCGGCCGCGACCACCGCGACCTGACGTCCGGGCTTGATCACCCGCGCCCGGCAGATCAGGCGCTCGCCCACCGCCGGCGACAACAG
This sequence comes from Bradyrhizobium sp. AUGA SZCCT0431, assembly GCF_018131065.1. Taxonomy (NCBI): domain Bacteria; kingdom Pseudomonadati; phylum Pseudomonadota; class Alphaproteobacteria; order Hyphomicrobiales; family Nitrobacteraceae; genus Bradyrhizobium; species Bradyrhizobium sp. AUGA SZCCT0431. The sequence goes on from NZ_JAFCLR010000038.1 coordinate 73,499, forward strand.
ATTCAATTTATATTCCGCCGTGAGCGCCGCCTGGCCGCGTGAGGTCGCAGCCGCGATGGTGGTCGCATTGTCGACCAGGAAGGCGGTGACGCCGCCATGGAACAGGCCGTGCTGTTGCAACAGCTCCGGTCTGCGGTCGACCGCGAGCGTGCACGACCCGCGCGTCAGTTCGGACAGCTCCGCGCCGATATGGGTCATAAAGCCCTGACGTCCGACATTGTCGCGGATGCGGCTGGCGATCGGCGCGAAATCCGGGTCGGTATTTGCGATCATGCGGTTTCTCCAGTGCTGTGGCCCGCCTCGGGAGCAACCACCGCACGGGTGGCGCAGGCGATCAGGATGTCGGTCTGGTCCCTGGGATCGGCGCGGTCGCGGCCCGACAGCCAGGCGCGACAGAAAATCTGCGCAGGTCCGATGATCTGGCTGAAGAACAAGGCCGCCGTCATCGGCAGCAATTCGCCGCGCGCGATCAGCGGCGCGCGCCATCGCTCGACGGCCTCGGTGAGACGCGAATTCTGCGCACGCTGCGCGCCGCGGATCTCTTCGGTCCATTCGCTGCGCGAAATCTCGAACAGATAGCGCGCCTCGCGCCGGTTGTTCACGACCCAGTCAAGATGCGCATGGATCAGCCGAGCCACGCCTTGCCTGGCGCCGCAGGATTCGTCGATCGCAGCGAGCACCGCGGCGTGATAGCGGCCGAGGATTTCCAGGAACAGCGTGCCGGCCAGTTCCTTCTTTGATCCGAAGAAGTGGAAGAAGCTGCCGTTGGACGCGCCCGCACGGGTTCGAATCGCGGCCACGGTTGCACCCTCAAAGCCGTCGCGGTCGAACACCGCCAATCCCGCTGCCAGCAAATCATCTCGCGCCGTGGTCACCACACGCCAACCCTCGCGCTCCTTTTAGATCATTGCTCTAGAGTATTGCTCTAGGAATGATTGAGCAAGTCCGTCGTGCGAGTTTCCGTCGCGAACGTTATCGGCGTGCGTTGTGGAACGCGGCGTTACTCGGAAATGGGCGGTGCGGGCGGCCCCGCCGGCGCAACCGGCGGTGGAGGCGGCGCAGATGCCGTCACCTCGGGCGGAGTGGCCGGCGCAGGTGCTGCGGCGGGCGCCGACGGGCTCGGGATCGCGGCTGGCTCTCTCGGGATCGCGGCTGGTTCTGATGTACCGCTGGGGGTCGGTGCGGCGGCCGCCGGCGCGGGCGTGACCGGCGGGACTGGATCAGGCCGCAGCGGCGTTGGTTCGCTGCCGCCGGTTTCCCTGGGCGCATCGACCTTGGCGGTCTCTGACTTGGCTGATTCAGGCTTCCCTGCTTCAGATTTGCCTGCTTCAGACTTGCCCGTCTCAGGTTTGCCTGTTTCAGGTTTGCTCGAGTCAGACTTGCTCGAGTCAGACATGCCCTCGCCCGCCGGCTTGGCGGCTTCAGGCTTTTCGCCGGCATCCACCTTGGCGGTTTCGTGCTTGGCATCTTCCTTGGCCGCCTCGTCGGTTTTCGGCGGCTCTTCGGCAGGCTTGCCACGCTTGCCGAGCTTCTGCTTGGCGCCCGTTTTGCTGTCTGTCGTGGCCTGCGGCGCCTGGCCATCGGCGGGCCTGGCGGCATCGGGCGGCTGGCCCGGCCGTCGCTTGCCGTCGCGTCCGGGACCTTGCGGCGTGAGCCCGTCGGCGTCGGGCCGGGACGCTTCTTGCGTCGCGGCGGGATGTTGGCGGCGGCCGAACCGGTCTAGCTGATCCGGCCTGGCAGCCTCTTGCTTGGCGCCCTTTGCCGCATCGGTCTTCGGCTGATCCTTGCTCTGAAAGCGCGTGTCGGCCGCGCCGTTCGATATCAGGAACGAGGCGAGCACCCCGGCCATGTCGCTGCTGGTGGTGTAGTGCTGGCGCAGGAAGCCGGGAAGCGACGACGCCGAAACGTTCTTCAACAGGCCGCGGGGGCTCTTGTGGCAGGCGTTGCAGGTACCCGCGAAGATCTGGGAAGGGGTCTTGCCGGCCTCCAGGTTTTCAGCCCGCGCCGTGAGACAGCCAACCAGAAGCATCACCGTCGCCAGACTGAGCGCTCGGCTCAACATTCCCTGCTTCTCCAATTGGAATCGCTTCCAGCGTCGCGCAACACGGCCGACGGCGGTCACCTTTTAGCCGATTATCCTACGAATGGAAGCTCACTTGTGACGCAACTGCGTGATCTCCACATTTGGGAATATCCGCTTTGACTACAACGCCCTAGCCCGTCGGGCTGATCACGATTATGATCTTGTTGACGCACATTGGAACCTTCGTTCCCGCCGTGCGTCGGTTTGTAACGGGCCGGTCGTTCCATTGGTGCTTTGATGGATCGTTTGTTGCGTTATTTCCTGGGACAGTTCATCCGCCGCGGCACGATGACATTCACGGCCGCGAGCGGGACCACATTTACCTGCGGCGACGGCACCGGGCGGCCGGTATCGGCCCGCTTCCTGAGCCCGCGCACCGAGCGGCGGATCCTCCTCAATCCCGAGCTGGCGTTGGGTGAAGCCTATATGGACGGCACGTTCGTGGTCGAAAATGGCTCGATCGCAGACGCGCTGGCGATCCTGCTCGATCAGCCGGCCATGGTGCCGCAATGGGCTCGGCTGCAATGGTGGATGCGCTATCTCGCCCGGCACATCAGTCAGTTCAACTGGCGCGGCCGGTCACGAAACAATGTCGCACATCATTATGATCTCGACGGGCGGCTCTATTCGCTCTTCCTGGACGCCGACAAGCAATATAGCTGCGCCTATTTCGAGACGCCGGATGCCACGCTCGATGATGCTCAGTTGGCCAAGAAGCGCCACCTCGCCGCCAAGCTCTTGATCGGGCGCGGCGACCGCGTGCTCGACATCGGCTCGGGCTGGGGTGGCCTTGGGCTCTATCTGGCCGAGATGACCGGCGCCGATGTTACCGGCATTACGCTCTCGACCGAGCAATTGCAGGTCGCGAACGCCCGCGCCGGCGAGAAAAAGCTGGACCATCAGGCGAAATTCCTGCTCAGCGACTACCGCGATATTCCCGGTCCTTTCGACCGGATCGTGTCGGTCGGAATGTTCGAGCATGTCGGCGTCGGGTTTTACGAAACCTTCTTCAAGCGATGCGCCGAGCTACTCAGCGACGACGGGATCCTCGTGCTGCACTCGATCGGCCGCTCGACCGGCCCCGACGTGACCAGCCCCTGGATCACCAAGTATATTTTCCCGGGTGGCTACATCCCCGCGATGTCCGAAGTGACGCCGGCGATCGAGAGCGCCGGGCTTCTGGTCTGCGACATCGAGATTCTGAGGCTTCATTATGCGGAGACGCTGAAAGCCTGGCGCGAGCGCTTCATGGCGCGGCGCGAAGAGGCCGTGCGGCTTTACGACGAACGCTTCGCCCGAATGTGGGAATTCTATCTGGCCGCGTCGGAGATGTCGTTCCGCAAGCAGAACCTGATGAATTTCCAGATCCAACTCACCAAGCGCCAGGGCGTCGTACCGATGACGCGCGACTACATCGCGCGTGAAGAGGCGCGGCTGCGCGGGATCGAAACGGGAAAGACGCCGCGGCTGCAAATCGCGGGCGAGTAGGCCGATTTTGAGCTGAATGTCTTAATTTCGGAAGCTGTAGCCCGAGCCGTAGGCTATTCCGGCAGTTGCCGGGCGAGCGAGTTGCGCGCGCAGAGCATCCAATACGTCGATATCGCAGGGCACGGCACGCGATTCCGGGCGCGAGACGAGTTCCATGGTGTCGATCAGCATCGACAACCAAGCGCGCTGGTCGCCTCCTGATCGCCATGTACCGAGCTGTTGACCCATCGTCTTGTCCTTGATCCGTGTCTTAACCAACCCGAAAGCCTAAAACCCGTTCCCGAATTCCTCGACCAGGATGCCGGCCAGAAAGCCTCGCGGATGTGATCTGGTTCACAGAGTTCGTCGGCTGGTTGCCGTAAAACTACTGAATGGACCAGAAAACCTACTCAACCTCGCTCGTCCCTCGAGCCGATCTCATCACCGATTACGCCTTGATCGCGACCGGCATCGGTTCGGCCCTGATCGCGTTGATCTTTCTCATCCTGGCTTGATCAATCGCTAACATCGCGGCCCGGATGACCTCCGCAGCCTGGGATAGGTCTGTCCAACTGGCGATAAAGTTCAGTTGGCCCTAACAGCTTTCCCAACATTTTCGTGAATTCGGTGGCACCGCCCGGCCGCCGCGCGGTTTTGGCCAAAACCCGTCAAGTGCAATGCCGCAACGACCGACGGGGATTCACATCTCGCTTGTGTGAATCGGGCATAAGGCATGTAGGTACTTCCGCTCGGCACGAGGGGAGCGCTTTATCGCCGCCCCAATCCGGCATCCCAAATACCGACCCAAATCCGAAGAACAATTCCGAGCATGGCGCTGACTGATTCGAACATCCTGAAGCTTGCCCCCGACGCGGGAACTCCGGCCTATCGGAGTGCGCCGCACAATATCGAAGCCGAACAGAGTCTGCTGGGCGCGATTCTGGTGAACAACGACGCGTTCTATCGGGTTTCGGACTTCCTCGAACCAAAACACTTCTTCGAACCGATTCATCAGGCGATCTACGAGACCGCCGGCAGCCTGATCCGGATGGGCAAGGTGGCGACGCCTGTCACGTTGAAAACCTTCCTGCCCGCCGAGACCGATATTGGCGGCATGACGGTTGGCCAGTACCTCGCCCGTGTCGCGGCCGAGGCCACCACCATCATCAACGCGCAGGATTACGGCCGGACGATCTATGACATGGCGTTGCGCCGCGATCTGATCCGGATCGGCGAGGACATGGTCAATGTCGCGTTCGACGCGCCGGTGGATTTTGCCCCGCGCGCGCAGATCGAGGACGCCGAACGCCAACTCTACGAGCTGGCTGAGTCCGGCCGTTACGACGGCGGCTTTCAGCGTTTCGCGCAGGCGATGAAGACCGCGCTCGATATGGCGGCCAACGCCTATCAGCGCGACGGAAAATTGTCTGGCATTTCAACTGGCCTCCGCGATCTCGACTCCAAGATGGGCGGCCTGCAGCGGTCGGACTTGATCATCGTCGCCGGACGTCCCGGCATGGGCAAGACCGCGCTTGCCACCAATATCGCCTATAACATCGCCGAAGCGCACCAGGCGGAAGTTCAAGCCGACGGCACCATGAAGTCGGTCAATGGCGGCGTTGTCGGCTTCTTCTCCTGCGAAATGTCCGCCGAACAGCTCGCCACGCGTATTCTGGCCGAGCAAACCGGCATTGCGTCCAGTATGATCCGACGCGGCGGGATCAAACAGGACGAGTTCGACAGGATCCGCGACTACACCATCAAGCTCGAGCACTTGCCGCTGTTCGTCGACGAAACGGGCGGCCTTTCGATCTCTCAATTGACGGCGCGCGCGCGGCGGCTGAAGCGGCAGAAGGGCCTCGACATCATCGTGGTCGACTACATCCAGCTGCTGCAGGGCTCCGGCAAGCGCGGCAACGACAATCGCGTGCAGGAAGTCACCGAAATCACCACCAGCCTGAAAGCGCTCGCCAAGGAACTCAATATTCCCGTGGTCGCGCTCTCGCAGCTGTCGCGACAGGTTGAAAGCCGCGACGACAAGCACCCGCAATTGGCTGACTTGCGCGAATCCGGCTCGATCGAACAGGACGCCGACGTGGTGCTGTTCGTGTACCGCGAGGAATACTATTTGCAGAACAAGGAACCCAAAATCGGTACGCCCGAGCACGAGAAATGGAAGCTCGACATGGAGCTCGCGCACGGCAAGGCCGAGGTCATCATCGCCAAGCAGCGCCACGGACCGACGGGTACGGTCCAACTGCAATTCGAAGGCCAGTTCACGCGGTTTAGCGATTTCGCCGAAGGGGATAATCTACCCTACCGCGCGCCCTAGCGCGGTTTCCAGCGAAGCATCGGACTTGATCCGGGGTGGTGCTAGGTTCGCGTGAAGAAAACACGTCAAAACAAGAATGTAGAGCGCGATCGGTTCTGATCAATCAGGACCGATCGTGCCCCAGTCCTGCCTTCTGCGCGGTTGAACCATGGCGTTCGCCCGCGTAAAATGCGGCATGAACATCGCATCCGACCCCAAATCCATCCCGACCAGCACCCTGCTCTCGCCCGAGGCGAACCAGGCCGCCGCGCTGGCAAGCGCCACCGGCGTGCTGACCGTCGATCTCGACGCCATCGTCGCCAACTGGCGCAAGCTCGAAAAGACCGCCGTGCCGGCCGAATGCGCCGGCGTGGTGAAAGCGGACGCCTATGGCTGCGGCGCCGAACAGGTCGCGCGCGCACTGGCCAACGCCGGCTGCAAGACCTTCTTCGTCGCAACCCTCGAGGAAGCGCGCGTGCTCCGTGAGGCTCTGCCGACGGCAACAATCTATACGCTCGACGGCTTCTTCCAGAACACCGGCGACGCCTACGCCAAGATCGATTGCAAGCCCGTGATCGGCGATCTCAACGAACTCGCCGAATGGGACGTGTTCTGCCGCCGCTCCGGCTGGTCCGGGGGCGCGGCCATTCACATCGACACCGGCATGAACCGGCTCGGCCTGACCGTGACCGAGGCGCTAGGTATCATTCCGCGCATCAATGCCGGCGATCACGGCATCACGCTTGTGATGAGCCACCTCGCCTCCGCCGAACTCCTCAACAACCCGCTCAACGCCAAGCAGCTCACGACCTTCCGCGAAATCGCGAGCCTGTTCGCGGGCGTGCCGGCGTCGCTTGCGAATTCGTCCGGCGTTTTCCTAGGGCCGCAGTTCCAGTTCGAATTGGTGCGGCCGGGCGCCGCCGTCTACGGCATCAACCCGACACCGGAAGCCGACAATCCGATGCAGCCGGTCGTCGAATTGAAGGCGCGCATCGTGCAGATCCGCAATCTGGAAAAGGGCGAGACCGTCGGTTATGGCGGCACCTGGACCGCGCGGCGGCCGACGCGGGTCGCGATCGTCTCCGCAGGCTATGCCGACGGATATTTCCGCGCCGCCAGTTCGAATGACGGCAGCCGGGGCGCCGAGGTGGTGGTCGCCGGCAAGCGCTGCCCGATCGCGGGTCGCGTCTCGATGGACCTGATGGCGGTCGATGTCACCGATCTGGAAAAGAACGCCGTGCGGCGCGGCCACATGGTGACGCTGATCGGCGAAGGCATCACGGTCGACGAGCTCGCCCATCATTTCGGCACCATCGGCTATGAAGTGCTGACTAGCCTCGGCAAGCGTTACGCGCGGATTTACAAGGGCGGCGACGCAAAGGCCGAGCCGCCGTCGGTAACGGCGTCAACACCACCGGCAATCGAACCAGTGCCCGCGACCGCTGAACCCGCCGCGGCGCCAGCTCAGATCCCGCCTCCACTGCCGACCTGACAATTCCTGTCAGGCATGAAGATCGCGACTTTCAACATCAACAATGTCAATCGCCGCCTGCCCAACTTGCTGCGCTGGCTGCGTGCGTCAAAACCCGATGTCGTGGCGTTGCAGGAGTTGAAATCGGCCGACGCCGATTTTCCGGCTGTTGCAATCGAGAAGGCCGGCTATGGCGCGGTGTGGCGCGGCCAGAAGACCTGGAACGGCGTCGCGATCCTGGCGCGCAACGCCGAGCCCGTGCTGACGCGGACCGCTCTGCCCGGCGGCCCCGGGGATAACGAGGCGCGCTACATCGAAGCCGCCGTCAACGGCATCATCGTCACCAGTCTCTATCTGCCGAACGGCAATCCGCAGCCCGGGCCGAAATTCGACTACAAGCTCGACTGGTTCAAACGGTTGCGCTCGCATGCCGCGAAATTCATCAAGCAGGACATCCCCGTGGTACTGGCCGGCGACTACAATGTCGCGCCGACCGAACTGGATATCTATCCGACCAAATCCTGGGACAAGGATGCGCTGATCCAGCCGAAAAGCCGCGCGGCGTTCAAGACGCTGACGGCGCAAGGCTGGACCGACGCGATCCGCACCCTGCACCCGTCAAAGCCGATGTTCACGTTCTGGGACTACAAGCGCAACCGCTGGCCGCGCGACGCCGGGCTGCGGCTCGATCATCTGCTGCTGAGCCCCGTGCTGGCGCCGCGCTTGATGAAAGCCGGCGTCGACCGCAAGATCCGCGGCGAGGAAGGCGCCAGCGATCATGCGCCAGCGTGGATCGTGCTGAAGTAGACGGCGGGAAACAAAAACCGCGAAAATAACCCCATGCAAAGAAAGGAACCTCTTGCAGTCGCTGCTGAATTTTCGGCGCAGCATGACGCCGAGGCCGCCCGAAAGCAGCCCGCGGTCGCCGGCATGGCCGCGAAAACCTTTTGACACGTCGGGCAAATCACCGGCACAGATCCATCATCCCCCCATTCCGCAAAACGCCCTTTGGCTTATCCGGCCAGCCTTGTCCGACGCGATTGCGCTAGCTTGCGCGCGGCAGACGATCGCCCGCGGATCGCTCGCAATGTCCGCTATTCCCTCTACAGCGGACCTTTCGCGACGCTGCCGTCATGTCAGCTTCGTGCCACTACCGGACACTGCACCGCTTACTCGATCACTTCGTCGGCGCGCGACAGGATAGATGCTGGCACGTCAAGCCCGATTGCCTTGGCGGTCTTGAGATTGATGACTAACTCGAAACGCGTCGACTGCACGACCGGCAACTCCCCCGGCTTCTCGCCCTTGAGAATGCGCCCAACATATCCTCCTGCCAGCCGCGCAAACTCGGTGCGATCTGTACTGTAACTCACCAGACCACCGGCCGTGACGAATTCACGCCATTCGTAAAGTGCGGGAATGCGGTAGCGCGCCGCGAGCGTCACAAGTCGATTAGTGATAACTTGAAAGTACTGTGACGCAGCAAAGAGAACCGCGACGATGTTACGTTCCGCGAGAGTTGCAAACATTTTGTCGACTTGATCCTCGGTGCCAGCCTCAGCGATGAGCAGCGGTTGCCCGACGGTCTGCGCTGCCGTTTGCATCTCCTTGATCTGAAACGGCGTCGCTCCATTCTTCGGATCGACGACGAAGGCTATCGTGCCGGGTTTCGGCTGGAGCTCGCGCAAGAGCGCCAACCGCTTTGGGCCAAGTTGAGTCGTGAACAGGCTCACGCCAGTGGCATTGCCACCGGGCCGGTTAAAGCTGGCTACGAGGCCATCCGCAACTGGGTCCAATCCACTGGCGAAGACGATAGGAACCGTCGCGGTTGCCGCCTTTGCCGCCAGTGCCGTTGGCCGACCAAATGCGGTCAATAAGGTGACCGGCAAACGCAAGAGTTCAGCTACAAGCGCCGGCAAGCGAGCCTCTTGCCCATCTGCGAAGCGATACTCTATCGCGACGTTTCGCCCGACCACGAAACCCGATGTCTCCAAAGACTGTAAGAACGGCGTGTGGATGGGCGCCTCTGCCTCGGACGAGCGGGTGCTCAAATATCCGATCACCGGCGTCGCGCCTTGTTGCGCGCGGCCAGCGCGCGGCCAAGCGGCAACGGCGCCGCCCAATATCAGCAAATCTCGGCGTCTCATGTCGCCCCCGTTCCGGGCAGCATCGTAACGTCTCAACCAGTAGGATACTGGACTGCACCCCTGGAACGAGACACGATAATTTCTGTGACAGTGCGGTTGCCATGATGCGTTATCGTGCTTTGTTT
>NZ_JAFCLR010000039.1:0-82696 GCF_018131065.1 Bradyrhizobium sp. AUGA SZCCT0431
CCAGCAACGGGGTGTCAGGACCACGCGCCTTCGCCGTACGCCTCTGTCGCGTTACGTCTTCGCAACATCGGCGTCCATCGCATCCCGTCCAACGTCCGTGACGACGGCCGACGCCCTTCTGAGTAGGACGGGATGGCCAAAGATATGCACCTGATTTGGTTTCTGGAAAAGCGAAATATTTTTTATTTCGGGGCTTGACATCATTTCCGAAAATCAAAAATGATTTGCCCGTCGGGTTGATATGTCGCGCCTTCGCTTGCAGATTGCTATTGCGCGCGCCTCGACGCAGTTCTCAAGGCGTAGGCAGATTGCGGGTGAATCAAGCGATCACCCGGCGTCTGCTTTACCCTGGACTACGGACGCAATTCAGGCGTGGCGTGAGGTCCGAAAAGTGCCCAACAAGAGACTCGTGCGCAGCAGCAATTGCCAGAGCATCAAATGGCGGATCGCCTGTGCAGATTTGGCGTGGCCATTGAAGAATGCACGTAGGCGGACTGAACTTACAAGGCGGTCTGCCCGTGGTATGGCAAGGAACTTGTTTCACGATCGGAACTGCGGGCGACCCTAACTGGGTACTTCCTGATTTCTATAGGAATCATTCCGGCCCCCCGATAGTTTACAGGCGTGCCGCGCCGGCCCTCGGCCGTCGATGCCCCGAGACGACGGCCTCAGCTCGCCCCCGCGCTGGAGCCGCTCCCTGGTTAGCGGCGGCCAGTCGCACGTCAGCGGCCCGGCATCTCAATCATTCATGGAGGCTCAACGCAGATAGAATTGGAAATTGACGACTAATCGGTGTTTCACAAGAGCGGCACGAGATGAACTGGACGAGGAGTCTGCTGCAGCTGAGCGTTCTTGCTCTCTTTTGGGTCTGTGTTGCGGCCCCCATATCGATCGTCATTTGGAAGCGAGATGCCGATGCGCGCGCATACGCGCGCGCGGCGGCAGCAATTTCGGCCAAGTACGATCTTGACTGTGCGCCGCCGGATAGGAAGGGGCCTTTGTGCGATTTCCCTCCCGCCGCCCCCACACGCGCTTCTCCGCTTCCGAGAGCCGCCTATCCGGCGATGATTTTCGGTCCTCCTCTCCTACTCTTCATCCTCGGTTGGATGGGTCCTTGGGCGGCGAGCGGCTTTCGCCGCTAAACCCTCGCGGCTCCGAACGATAAAATTTGCGCGCGGAACGGAATCCCAGCTACTGAATCAGCGCATAGCGCGAGCTTCTGCTATTTTTTTATCCCGATTAATCACAGTCCACATGTGGCAAGGGAAAGCCGTCGCCTCCCGGCGACGTCAGCCCTCCATCATGTCAGAGTGCCCCGTCTAAGTAGACGATGGAGGTAACTCCGATTCTCCGCTCCTGACCTACGTGCCAGTTGCAACAAAGCGAGCGAGCCCGCTTTAATCGCGATGTGTACCTCGCATCGTAATGGTGGTGGATTTCAAGTGAGGATCTGGGGCGCTCGGGGTCGTTCATCCATGCACCACGACTACAAGGTCCGCATCCTTGGCGATGACGGGGACATCATCAACCGCGTGCTCCTATCTTCCGTAAATGACGAAACCGCAAAGTATCGCGCCAGGCGGCTCGCGTATGGGCAAGCCGTAGAGCTATGGGACGGCGGGAGCCGGATCGCGATCGAAGGCCGGATGTCGCAAGCAAATGTGCGGTCGCAACGAAGCCGCATCGCCGCCGTCGACACCGTCCGCGATCTCGCTACCGCCGAGGCAATCTGGCGCAATCTTGAGAGCCCGAACCATTCCGTCGCGCCTTATCAGCGGTTCGACTTCCTCGCCGCCTGGCAGCGCCACGTCGGTGAGCGCGCGGGGCTGTCGCCGTTCCTGGTGATCGTCCGTGATGATGACAGTCGGCCGCTGGGCCTGCTACCGCTTGCCCTGCAAACAGTCCTTGGCGTGCGCTGCGCGAGCTTCATGGGCGGCGCGCATGCAACCTTCAACATGGGCCTGTGGGAGCGCGAATTCGCGGCGAGCGCCACCGAGGCCGATCTCCACGCGCTGCTGGCAATGCTCGCGGCGCACGACGAAGCCGACTTGCTGGCGCTGCGCCGGCAGCCGGCACACTGGCGCGACCTGCAAAACCCGTTGGCGCTGCTGCCGCATGAGCCCTCGACCTCTCACTGCCCGCTGCGCACCATCGAGCCCGGCGCGACAGCGGCGAGCCTGGTCAGCGATTCCCTCCGCCGCCGGCTGAGGCGCAAGGAGCGCAAGCTGCAGCGGCTTGCCGGCTACCGCTATTACATCGCGTCGATTGACGCCGACATCACCCGCCTGCTCGACTGGTTCTTCGAGGTCAAGCCGCGGCGAATGGCCGAGCAGAAGCTGCCAAATGTGTTCGCCGAACCGGGCGTAGAGCAATTCATCCGCGCCGCCTGCATGACAAAGCTGGCCGACGGCGGCCGGGTCATCGGCATACATGCGCTCGAATGCGACGAGGAAGTGATCGCGATCTTCTGCGGGCTCGCCGACGGCCAGCGCTTCTCGACGATGTTCACCACCTACACCATGTCGAGGAATGCAAGATTCAGCCCCGGCCTGATTCTCGTGCGCGACATCATCGATCATTTTGCAGCCCAGAACTATCGCGCCTTCGACCTCGGCATCGGCTCGAACGACTACAAGCTGCTGTTCTGCAGGGAGCACGAGCCGATATTCGACAGTTTCATTCCGCTTAGCATGCGCGGCCGACTGGCCGCGGACGCACTGTCCGCGGTCCGCCACGCCAAGCGGTTGGTGAAAGACAATCCGACGCTGCTCGGCGTCGCGCAGAATCTGCGCAGCATGTTCCGCCAAACGGTGGGATAGGCCAAGCTCGTTGCAGCGCGCCGGAACCAGCTAACCAAGGCCATTTGCGGTAAAGGGTTTGCTGAACTGGGTTTCGAGGAAGCTGAGGCCCCCTTCGTCTTGGGGGCACCCTGAATTCGGCCGCATCCGAATCCCGCACTATTCGACCCGCGCGCCGCTCCCGCCACGACCACCGCAACATGGCTTGGCGCGCTGACCTCATCGGGATGGTCGATGTCCAAGTTGGGTCAAAAGCTACAGGTCGTTTGCGGCCAGGTTCTGTGCGAAGTCCGCTTTGACCCGAAATCCGACCTGTTCCAACGTCTGATCCAGTGGCACATGCTTCTCGCCTTCTGTAACCAAGCCGAGGAGTATGGCCATGCAGGATCAAGTGAACGCCATCCCTGAGCCAAAGCGGGTGCCGTGGAACAAGGGAAAGCTCACCGGGGCAAAGCCACCGCTGCGACCCAAACACGTCTGGTCGATCCGGACGAAGCTCCAGATCGAAGGCCGCGCTCGCGACCTCGCCATGTTCAACCTGGCAATCGACAGCAAGCTTCGCGGCTGTGATGTCGTCGCCATCCGCGTCGAGGATGTAGCGGCAGGCGGATACACAGCGGATCGCGCGACGGTGCGGCAGAAGAAGACCGGTCGGCCCGTCAGATTTGAACTGAGCGAACAGACCCGCGAGGCGGTCGACGACTACCTGAAGGCGTCCAGCAAGCGGCCCGGCGAATTCTTGTTCGCCGGCCGTCGTGGTCCCAACCGCAGCATGACAACGCGCCAATATGCCCGGCTCGTGTCTGAGTGGATCGGAAGCGTCGGGCTGGACCGGAGGCTATTCGGGACGCATTCGCTACGCCGCACAAAAGCCACGCTGATCGATCGGCGGACAGGCAACCTGAGAGCTGTTCAGCTGTTGCTCGGGCATACCAAGATCGAAAGCACCGTCGATATCTTGGTATCGAGGTCGATGAAGCGCTGCAATAGCGGAACAGGTTGACCTCTGAATTGCTCGGGCAGAGCGGACATGCTCTGCCCGTCCTCCAGTGGCCGGTCTGTGCCCACGAACGGACCAAGTCTGACCTGCCAAGGATCGGGATCGGGTGTCGGTTCCAAGCCGATCCACTAATTCGTCAGAACGGGTGTCCTAATTACATGAAATTTGGGATGATTTTGAAACCGAATCCAAAATCACGATTTATCTTTGCAAACAAGGAAGATGGGCCATGGCCGACGACGAATTGCTAAACCGAAAGATTTTCCAGTTCACGCGAAACTAAGAAAGTCGTCAGGAACGACGGTAACACTATCGCTGAAGCGCGCGCCAAGAAAACTGCAGAAGACATTGCGGAGTGCTTGAACCGGAGGAGGACCTTCGCGAAGTAGACCGTAGGTCGGCATAACATTCCCAGCACGGATTCTGCCATCGGCGCACGTCTTCCTCCTTCCTCATGCAAAACAAAGGTCTGAAAAATGGCAAACCAACCAACGAGTGACAACTATTCCGGTAAGTTTCCGGATTCCGTGCCGTTTTTTGATTTCGCAGGGTTCATCGAAATGAGCCGAAACACGCTGACAGAAACCGTGAAGCAGAACTCGAAATTGAGCACAACCCTGCAAGCTCTCGGTAAGGAATGGACCGAATTCGTCGGAGCGCGGCTGCATGAAGAGTCCCAGTTGCTCCAGACACTTCGTGAGTGCAGAGAGTTGCCGAGTATGCAACGCGCATATCTGCAATTTTGGGAAAAAGCTCTTTCCCAGTATAGCGAGGAAGCGCAGCGCCTCATGCGAATAACTCAAGCGGCCATGCAAGAGGCCGCCCATAGTGCGCAAGAGCGCATTGAAGCCACAAACGGCGGAAACGCTCATGGCAGCGGGGCCTCTAGCAACTCTACGCCGCCGTCACCGGCGAAGAAGGTCAGTCCTTCCCCTCGTGAGAGAGCGTAGCGGACCCATCGTGGGAGAGCGTAGCAGATCGTTTCGGCGATACGCCCTGACCTCTTCAACCTGTAGCCCCGGCGATCTGAGCAGGCATGCCGAACATCGGGCGTCCTCGCGCTTTGGAGCTGCCGCACGCTCAGTCTTCCGCAGAACGTCAAAGCCCTGAGGGGCCTAAATCGTTCTGAATCAAGGTGCGGCGCTGCCACTTTACGACTGTTCGACCCGGTCTTCCAGCGACCGAGGTCCGCCTCGGGTCAATCGCGTCGGTTTGGCCGGGCCACGGCGACTTCCGGTCTACCCCGGTGAATGGACATTCTCAGGATAGGCAGGCATGTCTGGAAGGTGGACTTTATTCGATCACCTCGTCGGCGCGGGCGAGTAATGCCGGAGGAATCGTGAGACCTATTGCCTTTGCGGCCTTCAGGTTAATCACAAACTCGTATCGCGTCCCTTGGACATACGGCATCTCGCTTGGTTTGCCACCGCGAAATATCTCAGCCACCTGCGCAATAGCGACCCGAATGGCGTTCTTGTGGTCCATGGAATAAGACATCAATCCTCCGGCTTCCACCTGCTCGCGAAAAACAAACATCGTCGGGAGACCGATTTGCTGGGCGAGTTTAACGAGAAGAAAGCGATGAGCGTAGGCGATAGTAATATTTGCAATCACAAGTCCATCGGCTTGGTCCCGCTGGATGGCTTGAAAAGCGTCGCTGTATGCCTGTTCAGTGACCGGAGTGGACACGGGCGCATGCGCTAACGCAATACCGAGTCTTTGAGCTACCTCCCGCGTCTCCTTGCCGCCCGCAGCCTCCCAACCCGCTTGCGTTGAGACGAAAAGCACGTTGCGAGCCTTTGGGATGGCTTCGGCAAGCAGTTCAAGACGCTTACCCCAAAGTTCAACGCCAGCATCAACGCTAACCCCCGTAACGTTTCCGCCCGGATGCGACAGGCTGGATACCACTCCAAATCGAATCGGATCGCCAGTCATGGCAACGATGGGAATTGTGCTAGTCGCCGCTTTCAATGCGAGTGTGATCGACGTACCCAAAGCAAAGATCACGTCTGGATGCGCGTTGACGATTTTGGTTACGAGGTCGCCATATTCCCCTTTCCCGTCAGCCGAAAACCGGTCGATGATCAAATTCTGACCTTCGATATAACCAAGGCGCTGGAGTTCCTGAAGACCCGACGTGTAACCCGGGTCGCCTCCAATCCGCATGTCGGCAACCTTTAGCGCAGGGTCGGCTAGTGCGAGCCGCTTCATCTTTGCTGGCTGCTGCGCCCACCCAGCGATTGGAGACACGGCCACGCCGCCGATTAGCCCAATGAACGCGCGCCTTCTCATGCCCGCCTCCCAGGATCAGGATGCCGGGGAAGTGTATCTGTCCAAACCCGATGCTTGGAAGGTGTTGTCGGCGGTCGAAGGAAGTATATTTTGGGTGGGGTCCAATGTCTGCTTTGGGTCTCATTTGCGGACGTGAGCGTCTGCATCGGCGACTTCCGATTTGCCCCCAAAAGCAGAACGTCACGCCCTTTGCCGGGACGCCTGCTTTGCTTCCAGGATCGGCTCGAGGAGATGGCGGAGGCGTTGTCCGTTGGGGGCTAGCTTGCGCCCGAGCCAGGCCCCGGCGCAGGACTGAGCGGAGCGCCCCCTACCGAAAAGGGACCGGCAGGCTTGGGAAGCGGAGGAAGAACTGGAGGGAGAGGTGGAGGGAGTACTTTTCGCGACGCCTGGATGACCCGCGCGCGAGGATTTGGACGTGGGATGCTGGAAGTCGTCAAAGGTGAGATGCTGGAAGTCGTCAGCGGCGGCGCCTGATTCTGCAGAGAGCTCACCTGCGCCGTCAGCAAGGAGAGTTGACGGGTTATTCTTTTCAAGTCCGCCTGTTGGGCTGCGGCGCTCTGCATGAGCGACATCATCACATCGGCGTTTTGCTCCTGCGACGTCTGAATGTCCCGCAGTCCCGCCCTGACAACTGGATCCGGTACGAGGACTGGAGCCGGGTTAGGCGGAGGAGGTGCAGCGACGCGTTTGAAATTTGGTGGGGAGAAGCGGCTGAAGTCCGGCAAGGAGAACCGGTCGACGCTCGGCAAAGCGAACTGATTGAAATCCGGCAGGGAGAGGCCGCGGAAGCTCGGCAAGGAATTGGCGGTGGCGGCACCCATGATGGCCAGGGCAGCCAGGGACACCGCTAGCACCGGCGCCCGGTTTGAGGGCACCTGCGGTGGTGCCTCGGGCTGTTTGCCCCCTTGCGTTTCCCTGCCCGGTGCTTCGGCCACCTGTGTTCCCTACGTCTCAGCCCAGTCGCGAGATTCTTCCCATCACCGGTCAGCAAAAGAGCCATCGTGGTGACAAACCAGCAATGGCTCGCGCGCGCTTGCCCACCTGAATTCGGCTCAAATCATGGGCTCGTATGGTTAATGTTCAGTTATTCCAGGGACCAGCCGACGTCGGTGCCCGTCCGGGCCAGGTCGCAAGCGTTCATCGTGAACAGGCTTGTCGTCCTGCCATCGTCAGTTCGGCTTCGTGGCACCTTCTGCCGCCGCCGGTGCCGCCGGCCTTGGGCCGCCGCCGGTGATCCGCTCGATCACCGAGCGCACGGCGTCGCGGGTCTTGCGATCCTTTACCGCATCCAGCAGCGGGGCGGCGCCCGGCGAGCGTCGGATCAGGCTTTCGGGATCGGGGAATACCAGTGGATCGTCCCACGGGCCCTGCACCACGAACGGCAGGTCGAAGCCGGGCGGGGCGTTGGGGGCAGACGTCAGGCTGGCGACGCCCTTCAGATCGTATTCGCGCGCCGGCACCGAGGCGGTGCCGGTCAGCGTGAGACGCGTCGTGGGACCCTCGACGCGCACGTCTTCGGCGGTCGCGATGCCGTCGTTGAACTTCACCGCCACGTTGAGCGTATCGAACGGCGTCGAGCCGTTGCGGAAATTGCCGCTGCCGGACAGCGGCCGCCGTTCCAGCCGCTTCAACAGCTGCTCGACATTGAAGCCCGCGATCGCGCCGTCACGGCCGGTCAGGGTAGCGGTGCCGTCGAGCGAGGTGACGAGCCCGAACGGGCTGGAGCCCGAGGCCACCAGCGAGACATTGAGATTGCCGCGGCCGGAGAGCTTGTTGATACCGAACAATTCGGATGTGCAGGCGTGCAGGTCGACATCGGTGAACTGGAACTGAGCCTTGACGTCGGCGACCGCGTCCGATCGCGCGACGCCGAAGGTGCCCTTGGCGATGCCGCCATACATCTGCGCCTCGGCGACCGAGAGCGCGAGCGCGCCGCCGCGCAGATTGGCGCCGAAGGCGGTGCGGCCGAGCCTGGTCGAGCCGACCGTCACCTTGGCGGCCGACAGCCGCATGTCGAGATCGGTGGTCGACAATGAGTTCAGGTCGAACAATTGCCGATTCCAGTCGCGCGCGCCGCTCGCCAGCAGGCGAAAGGTCGAGATGTAGGGCGTGAAATCGAGGGCGCCGGCGGCCAGCGTCGCCTGCAGCGTCTGCCGGCCGTTATTGGCAAAGGTCATCACGCCTTCGGCGACGTTGCCGTCGAGTTCGACATTCACATTGGTCAGCGCAACGGAAGCGCCGACCACATTGGCGCGGGCCTTCAGCGCGAAGCGGCCGAAGCCGCCGCCGGGCGGCGACTGTCCCATCCAGCGCAACGCGTTGCGCAGCGACGGGCTGTCGATCGTCACCGTGCCTTCCATCATCAGGCTGGTGCGGTTGGCGAGCGCGCCATCGAATGCCAGTTTCAGCGGTGCGCTGACCAGCCGCGCCTTCACGCCGGAGCGATCGCCCGACAGCAGCGCGGCGAAATCGCTGGCGCTGACCGAGCCGTCGACGCGCTCGCCGCGCCAGTCGAACTGCCCGGTGGCGGCGAACGAACGCGAGATCGACGGCCAGGCCAGCGACAGGTCGATATCGCCCAGCACCTCGGAGACCTGGCTGGTGGCGTCTTCATAGTTGAGCACGCCGTCCTGGATCCGGATCTCGGAGAAAGACACCTGATTCTCGGCGCCCGGCTTCATGGCGCGCGCGATGGTCTCGACGAACGGCGTCCAGTTGCTCTCGCCATTGCCGTTCCTGACGACGCGGATATGCGGCCGCAGCATCATGACGTCGGCGATCTCGAATCGCCGCAGCAACAGCGGCAGCAAGCGCAGATTCGCCGTGAGCACGTCGACCTGCAGCGCCGGGTCGACGGTGGCGCCACCCTTCAGCCTGACATTGTGAAACGAGACATAGCTGCCGGGAAATACCGAGACGTCGATCGCACCCGAGACGACCAGATCGAGCCCGGTGACGGCGCGAATCTGCGCCTCGACCGCCTGGCGCAACGCGTCCCGGTTGAGGAACCAGGAGGTCCCGATCAGGCCGATCAAAGCCAAGCCGAGAAACGCCGCAATCGGCATCCCCAGGCGCTTCATTCCTTGGGCCATCGTCAAAGACATATCCAGGTCGGGTTGAGGTCGAGGGTTTGGTTGTCCGGGGCGGCGCGCCTAGCTTTCAGCCCTTGCCAACCCACACAACCTGAAGGGTTTTCTTGACGCTTTCAAGGCCATCCTGGCGTTGTGAACCGCGGCCGATGGTCCAAAAGCGCGCGCATTGACGCAGTGCGAAGATTTCGCCTAATAATCCTTAAGATTATGCCGGCCTTAGGCCGTTTCCTCCATCAGGTCAGATATCCATGAACAAGGTTTACCCCGACGCCAAATCGGCACTCGATGGCGTTCTCAAGGACGGCATGATGATCATGTCGGGTGGTTTCGGTCTTTGCGGTATCGCCGAGACCCTGTCGGACGCGATTCGCGAATCCGGCGTGAAAGGCCTCACCGTCATCTCCAACAATGCCGGGGTCGACGGCATCGGGCTGAGCCGGCTTCTGGAGACCCGGCAGATCAAGAAGATGATCTCGTCCTATGTCGGCGAGAACAAGCTGTTCGCCCAGCAATACCTCGCCGGCGAACTGGAACTCGAATTCAATCCGCAGGGCACGCTGGCCGAGCGCATCCGCGCCGGCGGCGCCGGTATCCCGGCCTTCTTCACCAAGACCGGCGTCGGCACCCTGATCGCCGAAGGCAAGGAAGTGAAGGAATTCGACGGCGAGAAATACATCATGGAGCGCGGCCTGTTCGCCGACCTCGCCATCGTCCACGCCTGGAAGGGCGACACCGCCGGGAACCTGGTCTACCGCAAGACCGCGCGCAATTTTAACCCGATGATGGCAACCGCTGCCAAGATCACCATCGCCGAGGTCGAGCATCTGGTGCCGGCCGGCGAGATCGACCCCGATCACATCCACACGCCCGGCATTTTCGTCAAACGCATCATCGACGTCGGCACCGGCAAGAAGCGGATCGAGTTCCGCAACACCCGTCCGCGCCCCGCGGCGTAACCAAATTACAGCGCATGATCCGGAAAAGTGGATACCGGTTTTCCGACAAGATCATGCGCCAACAATAGTGGAGAGCCCCATGGCCTGGACCCGTGAACAGATGGCCGCTCGTGCCGCCAAAGAGTTGCGCGACGGTTATTACGTCAATCTCGGCATCGGCATTCCGACGCTGGTCTCGAACTACATCCCCGACGGCATCGACGTCAGCCTGCAGAGCGAGAACGGCATGCTCGGCATGGGCCCGTTCCCCTATGAGGGCGAGGAAGACGCCGATCTCATCAACGCCGGCAAGCAAACGGTCAGCGAACTGCCGTCGACCAGCTATTTCTCGTCAGCCGAATCCTTCGGTATGGTGCGTGGCGGGCATATCGATCTGTCGATCCTCGGTGCAATGCAGGTGGCGCAGAACGGCGACCTCGCCAACTGGATGATCCCCGGCAAGATGGTCAAGGGCATGGGCGGCGCGATGGACCTCGTCGCCGGCGTCAAGCGCGTCGTCGTCGTGATGGAGCATTCCGCCAAGGACGGCCCGAAACTCCTGAAGACCTGCAATTTGCCGCTGACCGGCGAGAAGGTCGTCGACATGGTGGTGACGGATCTGGCTGTCTTCACCATCGACAAGCACGGCAAGGACGGCATGGCGCTGATCGAGCTCGCCGACGGCGTCACGCTGGACGAGGTGAAGGCGAAGACCGAAGCCGAGTTCCGCGTCGCGCTGAAGAACGCGTAGGCGCGACAAGATTCTATGGTCGTCCCGGCCTTGCGCCGGGACCCATACGCCGCGGCCTCTCGTTAGAGCGCTGTAGGAGAGACCTTCTTCAAGCAATGGACGACCGGGGTTATGGGTCCCGGCTCAAGGCCGGGACGACGGAAGCCTTTGCCACCTAGGCCGGCCCTGACGGTACGTCGGAAAACGCGTCAGCCATGCCACCGGGCCGATACCACTATCGCGTCAGCCCGCACGCCTGACGGATGGCGATCTGAACCGGCGAGGGCGGCAACGCCGGGTCAAACTCACCCTTCGGCAGCAGCGGTGGTTGTGCCATGAAACGCGGCCGCTCCCCTCGGTGAGGTTGCGCGGCATGAACCAGGAACGGGTGGCACAGATAGACGGTGCCCGCCGGTTGCCAGCTCAACCTCGCAATTTTCCGTTGAAGCGTAACCATTGGCGGAGAGCTGCCGGAGCGTCGCTCCGGCGTCGCCATACGGCAGCAACTCCCGTGCAATGGTGGAATGCGACCCTTTCCGTATCCTTGTCGGCGCATCGTCGTGGCCGACATCGGAGAACAGGAAGAGCATCAGCAATGCGCGGCCACGGCTCTTCACATTGACACGCCACTCCATGAAATCAGGAGTGTCGTCGCCGAAACTCACGTCCACGTGCCAGCCATCGTCACCAGGGGATTTTGGCGAAGGAAAGCGGATCGGAAAGGTCCCGAGGCCTTGGGGCGCAAGCCAGCGGCGATCACTGACAAGTTGATCATAGGCTTTGTGCAGAAGTGGCGTGTTGGCGGCTTCAATGAATGGCGGTGAAGCCTTGGACGCCACCCGAATAACCGGATGAATCCATTTATCGGGTTCGTCTGGCGGAAGGGCAATATCCGCCCACAGCTCGTCCCTGCATTGTTTTGCAAGCTGGGTGGTGACGGCGTTTTCAATTTTGACAAAGCCGTCATTGATGAAGTTCTCGACCTGATGAGAGGTCAAGCCGATATACTCGGTTTTGGGCATACACATTCTCCGTTCGGCCGTCGCGTCAGCGCAGCCGTCTTGATCTGATTGGCGCCAATGCGCCGGAACGACTTGGGGTCGCTCAGATCAGCGGGAAGAATGTGGACATGAACATCATGATGGGGACGTATACCGAAGCGGAGGGCGGAATTAAGACGGCCAGGATGAGTCCCGTGGAGCAGGATTCGCAGCTAGGCCGGCCCTGACGGCACGTCGGAAAACCGCGTCAGCCACGCCACCGGGCCGATGCTGGCGGCGACGATCAGCAACGCTGCGAGCGCGCCATCCTCAAAACTGCCGCGGCTGGCGAACTGGTAGATCGAGGTCGCCAGCGTATCGACGTTGAGCGGGCGCAGCAGCAGCGTCGCCGGCAATTCCTTCAGACAGTCCACGAACACGATGATGACGGCGCCCAGCATCGCCGGCCGCAACAGCGGCAGATGGATCAGCCGCATCGTGGTGGCTTGCCCTGCGCCGGCGGCGCGCGCGCTGTCGTCGTAGTCGTGCGGGATTCGCTCGAAGCCTGCCTTGATCAGTCCGGTCGGCACCGCCAGGAAGCGGATCACATAGGCGATCACAACGGCTGCTCCCGACCCGACCAGGATCAGCCCCGGCAATGAACGTCCGAGCCATCCGCTGAGCGCGCTCAGGCCATTGTCGATCGCGAGCACCGGGGTCAGCAAGCCCAGTGCGAGAACCAGGCCGGGCAGGGCGTAGCCGGTCTGCGAGATGTTCATCGCAACAAGGCGCACCGGATCCGGGCGCCAGCGCCAGGCCAGGATGGTGGCAAAGCCGAGCCCGAGCGCGATCAGCGTCGCCAGGGTTGCGAACGCCACCGAATTGAAGGCATCGCGCCCCAGCGTCATGTCGAAATTGGTCAAGAGCCCGCGCTTAAAACTCTGCTGCAGCAGAAACAGCACCGGCACGATGAAACCGAGCAGCACTGGCGTGAGGCAGGCGGCAAACGTCCACCAGCCCCGGCTGCCGTGCAATCGCGTGCGCGGCGTCAGCCGCGGGCTCTCGGCGGAAAACCCGGTCGCGACGTTGCGGCGGCCATAACGTTCGATCGCGATCAGGCCAGCCACGATCGCCAGCATGAAGCAGGACAATTGCGCCGCGCCGGCGAGGCTGCCGCGGTTGAGCCAGGTCGTGAAGATCGACACGGTGAGCGTACGGACGCCGAGATATTCGCTGGCGCCGATGTCGTTCAACGTTTCCAGCGACACCAGCGCCACGCCGACCGCGAGCGCCGGCCGTGCCATCGGCAGCGAGACGCGGAAGAATATCTGCAGGCGGCTGGCGCCGAGCGTTCGCGCGGCCTCGGCGAATTCGGCGCTCTGGAACTGAAACATCGTCCGCGCCGAGAGATAGACGTAAGGGTAGAGCACGAGGCCGATGACGATGATCGCGCCCGGCATCGAACGCAGATTGGGCAGGACGGCCACCGTGTCGCGCAGCGGAAACCAGATCGCCAGCGTGCGATGAACGAGGCCGAGCGGCTCGAACAGGTCGGCATAGACGTAGGCGGCGATGTAGGTCGGAATCGCCAGCGGCAACGGCATCAGCCACAGCAACAGCGCGCGGCCGGGAAAGTCATGCAGCGAGATCAGCCATGCGGTGCCGGCGCCGATCACAAGCGCCAGCGCGCCGACGCCGAACAGCAACAGCGCGGTATCGAGCATCGCCCGTGGCAACACATAGGCGATCAGATCCCGCCACAGATCGGGCGCGGGGTTCATCGCCAGCGCGATGACCGCGATCACGGGCGCGGCGACCATGATCGCGGTCATGACAGCGATTGCCGCCGAGATCCGTCCGGCGTGCGCGGAGGGGTTCACGGGAGGTCACATGTGAATGGGGGAAGTCGGTGTCCGTGGCTTACCCCTCTCCCTAGCCCTCCCCCGCAAGGGGGGAGGGAACAGGGCGGAGCAAGTCCTGGCAGCACGGCATAATCAATCGTCAAAACATCAATTATCAAAGCCGACCTTGTCTACCAGCGTCGCGGCCGCCTTGCGGTTGGCGGCGACCTTGGCGATCGGCAGGGAATCGGCGTTGAGCTTGCCATAGCCCGCAATGGTCGGGTTGATGGCGACGCCGGCGCGCACCGGATATTCGTAGTTCTGGTCGGCATACATCTGCTGCGCCTTTTCACCGGCGAGCCATTCGATCAGCTTGACGCCATTGGCCTTGTTCGGCGCGTGCTTGGCCAGCAGCACGCCGGACAGATTGACGTGGGTGCCGCCGCCCGCAAACGTCGGCAGGATCACCTTGGTGGCTTCCGCCCACGGCTTCTTTTCGGGATCATTGTTCATCATCAGCGCCCAGTAATAGGTGTTGCCGATGCCGATGTCACACTTGCCGGCGGCGACGTCGCGTGCGGCCTCGCGATCTCCGCCCGAGGGCTTTTGCGCCAGATTAGCCTTGACGCCGCGCAGCCATTCCTCGGCTTTGGCCTCGCCGTATTTCGCGGTGTAGGCCGCGAACAGTCCGTTGTTATAGATGTGCTGGCCGGAGCGGATGCAGATCTTGCCCTTCCACTTGGGATCGGCGAGCTCTTCATAGGTGATGGCGTCCTGCTTGACGCGATCCTTCGAGGCGTAGATCACGCGCGCGCGCATCGAAATGCCGGCCCAGTGTCCGTCGGGGTCGCGGTATTGCGCCGGCACGACCTTGTCGAGCGCCTCCGACTTGATCGGCTGGGTCACGTCGGCCTTCACGGCCTCGTCCATGCGGCCGATATCGACCGTCAGCAGCACGTCGGCCGGGCTGTTGGCGCCCTCGGCCTTCATGCGCTGCTCGAGCCCCGAACTGGCCGAGACGATGTTGACCTTGACGCCGGTGTCCTTGGTAAAGGCATCGAAGAGCGGCTGGATCAGCTTGGTTTCGCGATAGGTATAGACGTTGACTTCGCCGTTATCGGCGGAAGCCGTGGTGATGGCGGACGTGGCCAGACCAAGCAACGCCGCAGATGCGGCGAAGACGCGAAATTTAATCATGATGGCTGCTCCGGCAGGCACGAGGATGATGCCGGTTTCACTAGCCCAGCGGATACCGCGCACGAAGCGCCGCGATGTCGCGACTGCATTCTTTTAGAGCGATTCCAGATTATAGTTTAGAAGCATTCCAAAATATCTGTTCGACCTTGGCACGCTCCGTGCCTAATCTCGGCCTTAGCGGAGATGGGCCGATGCGCGACATTCTCGAATATTGCATTGGCGGTACGAGGCGGAGCGTCGCCGCCGGCACCGAAGTTCTTCACGAGGGCGCCCGCACCGGGCATCTATATGTGCTGATCGAGGGACGGCTCGAGGTCATCAAGGGCGACACCATCGTTGCCACCATTGCCGAGCCAGGCGCGGTGCTCGGTGAAATGTCGGTGCTGCTCGACACGCCGCATACCGCCACCGTGCGTGCGGCGCAGGATTCGGCGATCTACGAGATCGACGATGCCGCGTCCTTCCTGCGGCAGCAGCCGGCGGTGTCGCTGATGATCGCGAGGATGCTGGCGCAGCGGCTCAACGTCGCCAACACTTATCTCGCCGATCTCAAGCGGCAATATGCCGGCCACGGCAACCACCTCGCGATGGTCGGAGACCTCCTGCAGAGCATGATCAACCTTCCGCCGACACAGGTTTCACCAGGCTCGGATCGGCAATCTGATCCAAGGATATGAGCCAGGGCGGCGCGGTTTGAATCGTTGCCGCCGGCCGCTGCAACGGCGCCTTGAGGTCGATCGATTGCGCGTGGTCCGCCGAAAGCCAGAACGCGGTCGCCTCGTCGAGATCGAGCACGATGTAGGTGGGCGGCCGGCCAGGCTGCAATCCGGTATTGAATACCCAGGTATCGCCGAGCCGGTCGAACCATGAGCCCTCGGAAATGAAGGGCGACTGGTGGACATGGCCCGAGATCACCATCGAGGGCTGGTGGCGCGCGATCCACTGCACGAGATCGACATCGCCGAAATACCGCTTGCCGCCCCAGCTGGTTGGCGAATTCGCAGGCGGCGCGTGATGCACCCAGATCCAGTGCGGCAGCCGCTCCATTGAGGCCTCCTGCAACTGCGTTTCGAGGCGCTGCTTGACCAAGGGACCGTCCCACCACGGACAGACCGTGAAGAGCGTGTCGCCGATGGTCAGGCTGTCGCCGTCGCAGGCGATGCCGAGTTCGCGGACCTCGCCGATCCAGCGCGAGATTTTTTCGCCCTCGGCGCTATGGTCGTCGAGGTCATGATTGCCCGAGCAAAGGATCACGCGGGTGATGCGTGAAAGCACCGAGAGGTACTTCTTCACGACGACGATCTGGGCACGGAAATCGACCATCGAGCCGATATCGAGCGCGTCGCCGGCAAAGATCACGAGATCGAACTGGGGTGCAGCGCTGAGCAGCCAGTCGAACTGCGGCAATGAATAATGCAGGTCCGCGACAACGAGACAGCGCATAGTCGGCCAATCCAGTTGCCTGACAAATAGGCGATCCGGGTTCGGATGCATTCAGGCAGCTGGATTCGAGCAAAAATTGTGCCGTACCGCGGCGATCCGGGAGCGGCAGATACCCGCGCCTTCTCAGCGCGTGATATCGAAATTCACCGCGGCCGTGCTGCCGCCGCTGACGACAACGGCCACACGTTCGCCGTCGGCCGGCCGATAGGCGCCTGACAGGATCGCCGAAAAGGCGGCGGCGCCGCCCGGCTCCGCCACGATGCGCAAGGCGCGCCACAGCGTCTGCTGCGCTTCGGCGATCGCGTCGTCGGTCACCAGCACGGTGCGCGGCGCGTATTTCTGCACGATCGGGAATACACGCTCGCCGACGCGGCGCGGCGCCAGCGAATCCGCCGCCAGCCCGCCGGCCTCCGCATCGACGGGACGTCCGGCCTCCAAAGCCCTGGTCAGCGTCGGCGACGCAAACGGCTCGACGCCGATCACCTTGATGCGGCCGGCGTACCAGGCCGCTATCCCTGCAACCAGCCCGCCGCCGCCAACCGCAACGAGGACCGTGTCGATGTTGGGAAGCTGTTCGTCGAGCTCCAGGCCGATCGTTCCCTGGCCCATGATGGTTTCGTTCTGGTCGAATGCGTGAACCGGCAGCGCGCCGGTTTGCTGCGCCCATGCTTCGCTTCCGGCGAGCGCATCCGCATAGCCATCGCCCTCAATGGTGAGATCGGCGCCGTACTCGCGGATGCGCGCGATCTTGGCCGGAGAAGACACGCTGGGAACGAAAATCTTGGCCGGTTTGCCGAGCCTCATCGCCGCATAGGCGACCGCAGCGCCGTGATTGCCGCCCGATGCTGCGACGACGCCGGCTTTGGGGATATCTCGGGTCAACAGATTGGTGAAGGCGCCGCGGGCCTTGAACGCTCCCGAGTGCTGCAGCAGTTCGAGCTTGAGGCAGATTGCGCCGGCGGACAGCCCGAACTCGCTGCCATCGGTCTCGATCACGGGCGTGCGCCTGATATAGGGCCGGATGATCTTCTCGCACGCTGCGATGGCTTGCGGCGTTACGGCTTCACCAGGTCCATCCATGGCAGTCTCCCGCAGCTTGCAGCCTACAGTGTGACGAAGCCCGCATCGCGAAACTAAAAACCTGTTCTCGCAAAAATCTGACGGCTGCGCTCAGGCCTTCGCGGTCGCGTGCGAGAACACCACCTCGATCAGCGTGCCCGAGCGCGCGCCGGTCTTGATCTGGAATCGGGCGCGGTTGGCTTCGACCAGCGCCTTGGTCAGCGACAGGCTGACGCCGGCGCCGTCGGAGGCCTGATCGGATGGTGCCGGGGTGCGGAACGGCTCCAGGGCGGCGGCGACTTCGTTGTCGTTGAGGCCGTGGCCGGTATCGCGGACCCGCAGCATCACCTCGCCGAAATCGGACAACGCCGTGGAGACGATGACCTGGCCGCCGGCATTGGCGAGATGAATCGAATTGCCGATCAGGTTGAGCGTGATCTGGCGCAACGCGCGCGCGTCGGCGATCACCGGCGGCAGCGTGTGCGCCAGCGAGGTGCGGATGATGATGCGTTCGCGGTTGGCGTGCGGCTGCATCACGGCGACGCAACTCTCGACCAGTTCGTTGAGATTCTGGTTGGTGAACGACAGGTCGAGCTTGCCGGTCTCGATCCGCGATAGATCGAGCAGGTCGTTGATGATGGAGATCACCCGCTCGCCGGAAGCGCGGATGTCCTTCATGTATTCGACATAGCGCTCATTGCCGAGTGTACCGAAACGTTCGCCGATCATCACTTCGGAGAAACCGATGATGGCGTTGAGCGGCGTGCGCACCTCATGGCTGATGCGGGCCAGCACGTCCGCCTTGGCGTTGGCGGCGCGCTCGGCCAGCCGGCGCGCTTCCCGCAACTCGTTCTCACTTTGCTTGGCCTGCGACAGGTCGCGGAACACCGCGAAGAAATTCGGACCGTCGGCCTTTGTCCGTCCCATGGTCATCGACAGCGGAATGAAGCCGCCCTTGCTCTCGCGCCCGAGCGTCTCGCGGCCGTGCTCGAGCAGGCTGGCGACACCTTCGGATTTGATGCTGGCGAGATAGTCGAACACCTCGTGCTGGCTTTCCGGCGCGAACAGATCCGCCAGATTGCGCTGCGCCAGGTCCTCACCGTCATAGCCGAACAGCGCTTCGGCGCTGCGATTGACTGAGCTGATGTTGCCCTCGGCGTCGAACATCACGATGCCTTCGGCCGTGGTGTCGAGGATGGCGCCGAGTTCTTCGGCATCGGCGTGGCCCGCCGGCAACGGTTCGGGTGCCGGCGGTTCGGCAACCGGCACAGCTTCCGCGATCGCAGCGGCGACGGCCGCCGCTTCGCCGCGCGCGCCCGAGAAGATCAAAGCGAGCGCGGAATCGCCGTCCCATGAAATCGTGTAGAGGCGCGCGTCGGTCGCCGCCGGTGGCGTCGATGCGCGCCCTTCCGGGTCTTCTTCCGAGCCTTGTTCCGCAGCTTGCGGCTGGCTCGCGGAGATCATCACCGGCGTGCCGGTGTCCGACGTCGAGGGCGCGTTGGAGACGCCGGGCTCGACATAGAGCGCGTCGAGGCCGCCGGCATCTTCCAGCGCATGCAGGCTCGGATAGCCCATCTGCGTGAGGAAGGCGGGATTGGCGTAGAGCAGCCGGTCAAGCCGGTAGATCAGAATGCCGACCGGCAGCAAGTCGAGCAGCGCCTTGTCGCGCCTGCTTTCGCCGCGCGCCGGCGGCTCGGAGGGGGCCAGCCATTCCGGCTGCACCGGGGCATCGCTCGCGGCTTCCTGTGAAACTGCCGCATACGCGTCCGTCGATGCGGCGTTCTCGACCACGGTTTCATCGAGGCCGGTGACGGCCTGTGTCGCCTCATTGCCGTTCTCGCTCTCGAGCCGCGCCGACAATTGCCGCGCGAGTTCGTTGAAGGCGCTGTTTTCGACCGGCGTCAGCGATGGCGGCTTGGTGTCGCCGGGGGGGCGGAACGGCAGAACGTTCTTCGGCGTTTCCGCCTGCATTTCTGCCAGAGTATCCTTTGGGGTATCCACGGCGGCATCCAGATCGGTTGGGTGTGAAATCTCGGAAGCAATCGGCTCGGGCAATTCCGTAACGGGAGGCGACGCGACGCTGGTCTCGATGACAAATTCCTCGGGCGGGTCTTCTGCCGCGGTCGGCTGCGCGGTCACGTTCTCGCTGACGTTTTCTTGCCGCAACGCTTCTTGAGGCGCGCCCTCCGCGGACAGGTCCTGCGCGGGCAACTCGGGGCCGACCGAATCCGACGCTGGGCCCGCCTGGACGATATCAGCCGAGCGCGGTTCCGGCGCGATCGGCGCGGGTGCTCCACCGAAGAATTCGTAGCGGCGCAAGGCGGCCAGCCGCGCCAGGCCGTCGAGATCGCGGCAAACGCCGAAGCCGCGAAAGCCGGCAAAATGCCGTGCGCGATCGAAGATCGGCAGGCCCGACAATTCGACCGGCAGCCGCGCGCCGCCATCGACCGGCCAGTTCAGCGTGACGCCGCTCCAGGTCTGGCGCGTGGCAAACGCCTTCATCACGCGGCCTTCGGGATCGAGCCCGAAGGCTTCCGCGATCTCGCTCCACAACCGGCCGAAGCCGGCGGTGGTGTGGGGGCCGATCAGCCGGGTGAATTCATCGGCGCCGAGCGTGAAGCGGCCTTCCTGGTCCACCTGCCACATGAAGCGCAACGGAAGCCGCCGGGCATGCGGCGACGGCTCGTCGAACCAGGACGGTGCCTTGACGGGTGCGGCGGCGATCGGCGCTGTCAGTTTTTCGGCGGATGATGCAGGTGCCGCGGCGTCAGCGGGCGAGGGGTCGGCCTCGTCAGCGACCGCTTCGACGTCAGGCGATGGTTCAGGTGGCAACGCGGTGGATGGTTCGCTGCTGGACGGCGCCGCCGCGGCGACCGGCTCGGTTTCGGGTTCTTCTTCCGGCGCCTCTGCGAGCGCGTCGAACAGCGCCAAGGCGGCCGGCGCTTCGCCCATGGGGGCGGGCTGCGGCGGTTCGGGTGCGGGATCGTTCGCGACAACGCCCGCCACCGGCGGCTCGGGTGGTTCAGGCAATTCTTGTTGCGGCTGCTCTTCTTGTGGCTGCGCCGCCGCGACGGGCTCTGGTGCTGCGGCGTGCACGGCATCCGGCACGATCAGCGCGACGAGGCCGATGTCGGCGCCAGCGCCAACCCGTTGCAGCACCATGCGGCCGATGTCGATCGCGGTTGCGACGGCGCTCTGCTTCAGCGCGTCCTGGCGCGCATCGTCGAGGCCGGCCTCGACCAGATTGTGAAAGCCGAGCAGGGGACGCGCCGTATCGCTGGTGCCGATCAGGATGCCGTCACGGGTAAACGCCGCGACTGGCATCGCGAGACCCTCGACCAGCCGCTGCAGCCGTTCCGTCAGCGGCATGGCGCGGCCTGAGATGTTGCCGGCGGCAATCAAAATACCGTGGCTGCCATCGGGCAGATCGAGCCGCGAACAGCCGCAGGTCGCGAGCATGCCGGGCGTCGCGCCAAAACCTTGCAGCCGCTCCAGCCGGACCGCGCCGCCCGCAAGCAGGCGGCCGGCGAGCCGCGCGATCTGCCGCCGATGCGGATCGGCCGGTCCGAAAATTTTTCCCGCCAGCGCCGTGCTGTTGGCCGTGCCGAACAAGCGTGCGCCGGCCGGATTGGCCCACAGAACCCGCGTGCCGTCGCTCGACCACAGCCATGCGGCCAGGGCGCTCGTCGCGTGCACCGCCAGCCGCGGATCGCCGAGCGCTAGCATCTGGAGTTCGGCATTATTCATCAGCGCGACATGACCGTGGATGTGAGCCTTCTGCTCGAAGATGATTTTTGCGAATCGGCGCCCAAGCGCTGACTGCCCTGCAGGATCGCAAGTGGATCGCCAGTATCGCAAGCGCGGCGCGGCAGGTCCACGGCCGGGCGGACCCAAGCGGTATTCTAAGCCGCGATAACCTTAATCCGGCTGAACGAACCGGCCTCTGCGGCGTTGAGCTTGTTGCAAAAGACCGCCGGAGGTTCACGATGTGAACCCGAGGCCTTCGGCCCAAGGTGCACGATGCGGAACCGCCGACACGGCATCATGCCGGTGAGGTCTTTTAGCGATAGCTGGACGCCTGCCAAGCAGCCCGCCAACAGCACAGGAGTGGGACCATGAGCGACGATGGCCGTTTCGAGATTCCAAAGGAGATGCGATCGATGGCGGAGGCGAGCTTCGAGCAGGCCCGCCAGACCTTCGAGAAATTCCTCTCCTCCGCGCACCAGGCCGCGGGCTCGTTCGAGGATCGCGGCGCTGCCGCGCGCACCAACGTCAAGGATATCGGCAGCAAGGCGGTCGCCTTCGCCGAAAAGAACGTGCAGACCTCGCTGGACTACGCGCAAGCGCTGCTGAAGGCCAAGGATCTGACCGAGGTGATGCGGCTGCACAGCGAATATGTGCAGGGCCAGATGCGTGCGCTGGCGGAGCAAGCCAGCGAGATGGGTCAGATCGTCAGCCGGGCCGCGATGGATGCGGCGAAGCCCAAGAGCTCAGGAGAGGCCTGAAGGACACATGCTTCAAAAGCCTCGCCTCGTCTACTTTAGGATTTAGATGCTTAAAATACACGCAAAACGGGCAATGTATGTCGCAGTGCACATTGTTTTGCTTTGCGTTGCACAAAATTGACATGATAAGGGTGTTTATTGGGCATGCCCGACGATGGGCACTCCCCAAGACCGGAGTTCGATCCGGAAATATGTACCGGTATTCCGAGAAGATCGTGCTCAAACAAGCAGAGACCGTGTGATCCAGTACGGCGCTACCGGCGTTTTTCACCGGTGGCGTTCGCAAGGGGTCACCACAATTCACCCCGTTGCGAAGGAAGCATGCGAATGACCAGTTCGACCGATCCGTTCTCCGCCTCCATCATTCCGTTCGAAGTCCCCGAGCAGGTGCGCGCGTTCGCCGAAAAGGGCGTTTCGCAGGCGCGCGACAACTACGCCAAGTTCAAGGATGTGGCCGAGAGCCATAACGGCACCATGGAAGCCGTGTTCACCTCGGCCAACAAGGGTGCCAGCGCCTACTCGGCCAAGCTGTTCGAGTTCTTCAAGGCCAACACCACGACCTCGCTCGACTTCGCACAGGACCTGCTCAGCGTGAAGACGCCGGCAGCTGCCATGGAGCTGTGGACCTCGCACGCCAAGAAGCAGTTCGAGACGTTTTCGGCCCAGGCCAAGGAACTCGCCGAACTCGGCCAGAAGGTTGCGACCGAAACCGTCGAACCGATCAAGGCGTCGGCCGCGAAGTACCAGCAGCCGGCCGCCTGAGCCCGCATTAAGGTTCGAAGAAGCCCGGGCAGCTCAGCCCGGGCTTTTTTGTTGCCCCTGGGCCGGCCTTTCGCAGGGGTGGGCCATCGATGCCCCGAAGCAAATGAACTTTGTCCGCCCCCGAAACGACTGATAATCGGGTGGCTGGTGGCCTTGCCAAAGCGTGGCGTTGCACCTAGTTTCCCGCCCATTCGCACCCCCTTTTTTTCGTGGGGGCTCGCGCAGGATGCAGTTGTAGCTCAGTCTGGTTAGAGCGCCTGTCTGTGGAACAGGAGGTCGGTGGTTCGAGCCCACCCAACTGTACCAACCCCACCGCGGATATTCCCGGAGACCGCCGGATTCGTTGCGCTGCCCGCAGCGCGTGTCCGGCCAATGATGCCTGACCGGATCAGGTCGGCACGCCCTTCACCTGATGGCCGATCCAGCCATACAGCCGCGATGCGGTCGCGGCGGCCAACACCGTCGCCAGCAACTCGAGCGGGCTGTCGAACGCTATTCTGGCTGCGCTCCACCAGCTGGGCAGATCGTCGAGGTCGCTGATCAAGCCGACCGCCAGGAGCCCGGCCAGTACCGGCAGCAGCACAATAAAAAAGCTTTTCAGGATCAACCAGCTTCGAGCCTTCGTATCCGCCAGCACATTGCGCAGCGAGGCACCGGGCGCATCAACCGCGATCGCCGGAAAAAGAATGGCCAGCCGCACCAGGGCGACGACGACGACGATCGCGGTTGCGATGGTCGCGATTGAATCTGCGTCCTCGGACGGCGTGATCAGGCCTGACAGGTAGGGTGGAAGGGTGATGAGTGCCCACAGCACGACGGTCCAACCGAGCAAGCGCCGGAAGCGTGGCGCGAATATCGCGAACTCGTAGCCGGAAGAGGCTTCGCCAAGGATCAGCAGGCGGTATATCGCGATCTCAATCGGAAGAAGCAGGATGGTCTTGATCGCATCGAGGCCTTCCCGGAGCACCGGGTTGTCAGCGATAACAGGCGCAACGAATCCCAGAACCCCCACGACGAGATAGATCAGCAGGCCGACCAGCGCGAGGAAGCGCAGCCGAACAAACACGTCGAGCATGCCATTCCACACCGAACGGAAGATGGCGCCGAAGGATAGGTCAGGTTGGTCGGCCAACAATTTCATTCTTCGGCTCCGCGAACTGATCGCGGCAAGTTATGCGGTTAGCAGGCCGTTCCGAAAAGGTCATTGCGTTGCCCAGTCTGCCAATTCCCTAATTCACTGCCCATTCTGCCGCCCGCCCGGCCGGTGAAATCAGCGCTGGTCGCCGCGCTTGTGCTGTGGCCTGTTGTCCACCCCTGCTTGCCAATCCCGGGCGGTTCACCCACAATTCGTGGAATCATTGCCTCGGGGGGATTCATGGCGACTTTTCGGATCAGCAATTTCGGGTTTGGTTTGGTGTTGGCGACGGCGCTCGCATTTTCATCGCTGCCGGCTTCGGGTCAGAGCTACACTCCTGAACAGGAACAGGCCTGCACCAGCGACGCTTTCCGGCTTTGCAGCTCCGAAATCCCCAATGTCGAGCGCGTCACGGCCTGCATGGTCGCCAGGAAGTCTCAGCTTTCGCCGCCCTGTCGGGCGCAATTCAGATCCGGTCCCGAACCGAGCCGGGCCGCTTCAGCGCCCGCCGGCAGGCCCATGGCGATCAAGCCGGCGGCCCCGCGCAAATCCGCGGCCAAGGCGCGCAAGCCCAAGAAACCGGCAAAACCAGCCTCGACCTGAGCGCGGCATGCCATTTCAAGCCCCCTTCGCGCGACAGACTGACGCCTTGTGCCTCTCGCTGCGAGAGAACATCTCTTCAGCACGAGGAGAGATTCATTGAGCAAAGAATCGCAAATGGAGCTCGACCGGCATTTTGCCTGGTTCGAAGCCAAGCTGCCGGCCGGCCCGGCCAGATTCGTCGGCTGGCTGCGCAAGCCGTCGTCGCGCTACGTCAGGATTCCGATCGCTATTCTGCTGATCCTCGGCGGCATTTTCAGCATCTTGCCGGTGCTTGGACTCTGGATGCTGCCGCTTGGACTCCTTTTGTTCGCGCAGGACGTCCCGTTTCTGCAGACGCCGATGGCGAAGCTGCTCGGGTGGATCGAGCGCAAGTGGATCGAACGACAGCGCACAAAAAGCATGCGCTGAATCGATCAAGCCACTCTGGCGATTCCACTTTTGCGATTCCATCACGGATTGCGCGGTCGCACGCAGTGTGACTCAAAAAGCAACTTTATTGGCTAATCAGTGGCTTCTTCGCAATAAGCAGCAAATTTTTCTTTCACGAATCAGTGCGCTGATTCATTTTCGGCTTCTGGGGTCAATCTGGAGGCCAAGGTATGAACGTCATAGTTTTTGCTTCGCGTAAGGGGGGCTCGGGAAAAAGTACCCTGGCTGCTCACATTGCTGCGCATGTCCATAAGTCGACGAAGCCCTGTTTGATGGTTGATGCTGATCCGCAGGGATCGCTTACTCTCTGGCACAAATTGCGTGGAACGAACGAGCCGCCGATCAAGGCCGCGGTAAATTCGGTCAGCGGAATTATCGCCGCCGCCAAGCGCGACGGCATCGAATGGGTGTTCATCGACACGCCGCCGAATTTGTCGGCCGTCGTCGACGACGCCATCAAGAACGCCACGATGGTGATCATTCCGGCGCGGCCCGGCGTGTTTGACGTCAATGCCGTGCAGGAAACCATTCAGACCTGCCGTGCGGCGCGCAAGCCCTACGCGGTCGTCATCAACGGTGCCCCCGCGAGCCGGGACGGCGTTGAAAGCCGCATCGTCACCATCGCGCGTGAAGCACTGGTCAAATTCCGTGCGCCGGTGTGGAGCGGTCAGATCACCAACCGTGCCGATCTGTTGCTGGCGCTTGGTAACGGCGAAGGCGCCCGCGAATATTATGCGGAAGGCCGGGCCGCTGCGGAAATCAGCCGGCTGTGGGCTGCGATCGAACGTTCGATCAAGGCCATCCGCGGCAACGCGTCGGCTTCCGGCGCCATGCACAAGCAAGCGGCGTAACAACGCCGCTTATGGACTTAAAAAGACGCGCGGGACTCCGCGCGTTTTTCTTTGTCTGACTGGATTTGGATGTTGTCATTCCGGGATGGTGCGCTAGCACCAGACCCGGAATCTCGAGATTCCCCGATGTGCAATTGCACATCTGAGGTTCGATGCTGCGCATCGCCCCGGAACGGCGAAAGAAGTCACGCCACCATCAGCATGTAGAACACGACGACCGGCGACATGGTCAGGATCACCGACCAGATGCCGACCGCCCAAAGAACGTCCTCGGTCGTAAAGCCCTGTTGATCAGGGAGAGTATTGTTTTCGATTTCCACGACGCGCCCCCGCGTTTTTTCCGTTGTGACGAGTTTGATACGCGACCGCTTTTAAAATCCCGGTCACAATTTCGCTCGCATTTGACCGCAGGTGCTACCGCCGATTAACCACGGCAGGCGCTGCGTTCGCCTTCAAGCCATCAGCAGGCGCCAGGTCACGACCGGCGCGAAGCCGATCAGCGTCGCCCACAAGGCAAAGGACGAAACCAGCAGAACGTCCTGCACTCGCTGGACGCGTTCGCAGGTCGGAAATTTCCAAATGTCACTGGTGTGGTCGATCATGTGATGTCCCCCGTTTTCTCAATGAGGACATCAATACGCCCGAGATTTTAAAGTTGACGGCAAGGCTTTGGACGATTTTGAAGCGCCGCCCTCACCAACCGTTAACCAGCGTTCCGGAACGCCGCGGCGTTTGCAAAGGTGACGCGGCGATCGGCTGAGGCGACCGCGGGCGAATGCGGTTAACATTGCGCCAACGCGGTCAGGCAATTTTTCTGGCCGGCGTCCACGCCATTGGAAGATATTCCGGTCACCTTATGCGCCTCCGCATCATCCGAGCCGGTGTGGAGCGACAGAAAAGCCGTCGCCGCGGTCTTCCGCGTGCGGCGGCTTTTTTGTGCGCAACGCTCGCAAGCGGGAGGGAGCCGCTGCGACGCCTCGCTATGCCCGCCGCAACAGGGCCGGCGCGCGCCGTTCCCGCTCCGCATCGAGCCGCGCCGCGAGCTCCCCGCTGACTTCCACCATCGGCAGCCGGACCTCGGCACTGTCGATCAGTCCGCTCTGCGCCAGCCAGTATTTTGCAGGCGCCGGGCTGGGTTCGGCGAACAACAGCCGTGTCAGTTCGGAAAGATTGTCCCAGCACGCCTGTGCCCCCTGGTGGTCGCCCTGCTGCATCAGCGTCCGCACCGAGGCGAACGCTTCGGTCTCCAGATGCGCCGACAACAGGATGGCGCCGTCGGCGCCATCGACCAGCGCCTCGTGATAGTGCGCGTCCTCGCCGGTCAGCACGCGAAAGCCTTTCGGCCGCCGCGCCAGAAACTCGATCGACTGGGCGCGGTCGGCAGAGCAATCCTTGATGCCGACGATGTTGCGATGTGCGGCGAGCTGCAGCAGGGTCTCGTTGGTGAGATTGACCGCGGTCCGGTAGGGGATGTTGTAGAGCACGATCGGCCATGAGGCGTGATCGGCGAGCACCGTGAAATGTCGCAGCAGGCCGCGCTGCGACGGCCGCGTGTAATGGGGACTGGCGATCAGGTAGAAGTCGATCGGCCAGGCGGCGGTCTCGTCGAGCGTATCGAGCATCTTGCGCGTGCTGGCGCCGGACAGGCCGAGACAGATCGGGATATAGCGGCCGCTGCCGGAGATCTCGGCCCGGGTCACCGACACCAGCTGCTCGAGTTCGTCGAGGTCGAGCGTCATGCCCTCGCCCGAGGTGGCGGCGAGGATCAAGCCGTCGACCGGGCTATTGGCGTAGTGCCTGATCATGCGGCGCAGCGACGGCTCGTCGAGTTCGCCGTTGCGAAACGGCGTAACGAGGGGCAGCCACAGGCCCTGTAATCGGTTTTGCGGATCGGTAGACATGGTTCCATCTCCTTGAAGGCGTTTGCCGGAGACGGGACACATGAAAAAACCCCGTCCAGACGGCGGGGTTTCGGGATCGGCTTGGCGGTAGATCTATCGCGCGCGTCGATCTCGGGTCCCCGGGTGGGGACCTTTTTTTGACGACAGAGCGGTGCACGAATTCGTGATCATGTCTCGATGATGATGGTGCAACGGCGCGTTGTCAATCCGCGCACCGTTGACGACG
Source organism: Bradyrhizobium sp. AUGA SZCCT0431 (assembly GCF_018131065.1). Taxonomy (NCBI): domain Bacteria; kingdom Pseudomonadati; phylum Pseudomonadota; class Alphaproteobacteria; order Hyphomicrobiales; family Nitrobacteraceae; genus Bradyrhizobium; species Bradyrhizobium sp. AUGA SZCCT0431. Next base: position 27,780 of record NZ_JAFCLR010000039.1, read on the forward strand.
TTTGTCGTACGGGAGAAGAAAAGATCTGGAGACGAAGAAGGTTCAGCTGAAATCGTCTGCAGACGAAGCGATCCGGAGAAGAAAAAAAAGCCGGGCCCAAAAGAGCCCGGCTTAAGGTATTGGCCACGTGAGGCCGACACAATCACCTTCCAAGAGGGATTACTGAGCGCCCGCGCCACTGGAGGAGGGGGACATATGCGCGACACGATCGCTCAGCGTGTAAGGACTATGATCCCCATCTGCGGCTTGCGTAAACCGGTTAAGCCGCATGTCTGACATGCGGAGACCGGGGGCTTTATAAGAGCCGCTAATTCGGAAGGCGGGAAACGTCAGCCGCTGCGAAAGCGTTTTCGAACTAAGCCCGTGCCGCACGTGATGCGGGATCGATACCGGCTCGCGTCAAGAAAACGCGTCAAAACAAGAATCTAGAGCTTCGGTTCTGATTCAATCAGAACCGAAATTCCAGTCACAACCGAAATGCTAGGAGGGCCAGCGCTGCGCCTTGCTCACCACGAAATCGCGGAACACCTGCACCCGCGCCACCGTCTTCAACTCTTCGGGATAGACGAAATAGGTGTCGATCTGGATCGAGTCGGTCTCGCCGAACAGCTGCACCAGACGGTTGTTCTCCTCGACGAGGTAGTCGGGCAGGGCGGCGATGCCGAGCCCCTGCTGACAGGCCCTGACAAGACCAAGGATGTTGTTGACCTTGAAATAAGCCTCGCGCGGACCCGAGCCGTTGCGGCCGGCGTCGATCAGCCAGCTGCGGTTCTGCAGATGCGGCGGCACCTGGGAATCGCCGAGCATGATGATGCGATGCGAGTCGAGGTCGTCGAGGGTGCGCGGCGTGCCGAAGCGCTTGATGTATTCCGGCGAGCAATAGGCGTGGAATCCGATCGAGAACAGCTTGCGCTGGATCAGGTCCGGCTGGGTCGGCTTGCGGGTCCGGATCGCGACGTCGGCCTCGCGCATCGACAGATCGAGATCCTCGTCGGTCACGATCAGCGAGATGCGGATATCCGGATAGAGGCTGGTGAACTCGTCGAGCCGCGGAATCAGCCAGTTGATGCCGAGCGCCGGCGGCGTGGTGATCTTGAGGTCGCCTGACGGCCGCTCGCGGCTGTCGGTGAGCTTGGCGCGCGCCGCCTGCAGCTGCATGAACACGTCATGCGCGGTACGGAACAGCAGGTCGCCCTGCTCGGTGAGGATCAGCCCGCGCGCATGGCGATGGAACAGCGATACCGCAAGCTCCTGCTCCAGCGCCGAGACTTGCCGCGATACCGCCGATTGCGAAAGCCCGAGTTGCTCGCCGGCATGGGTGAAGCTGCCCGCTTCCGCCGCCGCGTGAAACACCTTCAGCTTGTCCCAATCCATGTCCGTGAATCCGTCCCGTGTTCGACGCGTAATCATTCTGCCGCCGCCCGATCACTCGCACGCAAAGCGAGAAAGCGCTCGGCCTCGAGGGCCGCCATACAGCCAAGGCCCGCGGCCGTGACCGCCTGCCGCCAGGTTTCGTCCGCGACGTCGCCGGCGGCGAACAGGCCGGGCACCGACGTCGCCGTCGAGTTCGGCGCCACCTCGACATAGCCGGAGGGTTTCAGCTTGACCTGGCCGGCGACGAGTTCGGTTGCCGGCGCGTGACCGATGGCGATGAAGACGCCGTCAGCGGGCACCTCCGTCAGCGTGCCGCTCCTGACGTTCTTCAGGCGCACATGGGTGACCTTGCCCGGATTTTCGGTGCCGCAGATTTCGTCGATTGCACTGTCCCAGACCACCTTGATCTTCGGGTTCTTGAACAGGCGGTCCTGCAGGATGCGCTCGGCGCGGAAATGATCGCGGCGATGCACGACGGTGACTTGCGAGGCGAAGTTGGTGAGGAACATCGCTTCCTCGACCGCGGTGTTGCCGCCGCCGACCACCATGACTTGCTTGCCGCGATAGAAGAAGCCGTCGCAGGTCGCGCAGGCCGAGACGCCAAAGCCCTTGAACTTCTCCTCCGACGGTATGCCGAGCCAGCGCGCCTGCGCGCCGGTGGCAAGGACCACGGTTTCGGCGAGATAGACCTCGCCGCTGTCGCAGGTCAGGCGGAACGGCCGCTGCGTGGTGTCGAGTTTGGTGACGAGATCGGTGACGAGCTTGGTGCCGACATGGGCCGCCTGTTTTTCCATCTGCTCCATCAGCCACGGACCCTGGATGACGTCCGCAAAGCCCGGATAGTTTTCCACGTCGGTGGTGATGGTGAGCTGGCCGCCGGGCTGGATGCCCTGGATCAGCACCGGCTCAAGCATCGCCCGCGCGGCGTAGATCGCTGCGGTGTACCCGGCAGGGCCGGAACCGATAATGACGACCTTGGCATGGATAGGCGCGGGCATCGGCAGATTCCCTCTCTTTGGAGGATTTTGATGAGGACTTGTGCGGGAAGCGCCGGGAAATGCGTCGCGCGGCGCCAAAAGTGTCAAATGCAAGTCTATGATATCTGGGTAGCCATGCAAGATTTGCAATTCAAATAAGCGAATTTTCCCCGGAACTGCGGTGTTTTCTCCGGATTCACGCAAAATGGCGCAGTGCACGCGCAATAAAATTGCGCAATCGATGGCAGCTGCGCTAAGAGTGTTGCCGGCAAACACCTTCCCAAGCCCAGCCAGCCCCAAAGAACCTAGGGAACCCAAAGGAACCGGACCGCGTGTCGAAGAATCTCGACGAGATCGACCTTAGAATTCTTTCCGAAATCCAGGCCGATGGCCGAATCACCAACGTCGAACTGGCCAAACGGGTCGGCATCTCGCCGCCGCCTTGCCTGCGCCGGGTCAGGACGCTGGAGGAAGAAGGCTACATCCAGGGCTATCGCGGCATGCTGGATCCGCGCCGGCTCGGCTTCGACGTCACCGTGTTTGCCTCCGTGCACCTGTCGAGCCAGGCCGAAGCGGATTTGCGCGCATTCGAGGAATTCGTCCGCGCCGAGCCCCTGGTGCGCGAATGCTGGATGCTGTCGGGGGAAGTGGATTTCATCCTGAAATGCGTGGCGCCCGACATGGCGACGTTCCAGGATTTCGTCACCCATCTGACGTCGGCGCCGCATGTGCGCAATGTCAGGACGTCGCTGGTGCTGCACAATTCGAAATACGAAGCGGCGGTGCCGCTCGATTTGAAGGTGACGGGCTGAGAATCAGCCCGTCATCCCGGGGCGCGCGATAGCGCGAACCCCAGATGCGCAATTGCGCATCGGGGGATCTCGAGATTCCGGGTTCGATGCTTCGCATCGCCCCGGAATGACGAAAGCAATTTGAAGCGACGCTCCTCAGCTCTTCTTCCGCATCGCGTCGACGCTGATCGGTCCACCGCCGGCGGTCGACAGATAGAGGCAGGCGAAACAGAACAGGATCGCGAGCGTGCCGCCGTTGATGAGCGGATAAAAGCCCTTCGGCGCGTGACCCATAAAATATGCAAAGGCCATTTCACCGGCAAGAATGAAGGCGACGGGCCGTGTGAACAGTCCGAGCAGCAAAAGAGCGCCCAGAACCAACTCAATCGCACCGGCGGCTCCGGGTAGCGACATCAATTCCACCTTGTTGAGGAAGGCGTAGGGATTTCCCTGCGGAATTGTCGGAAACTTCAGAATCTTCGCGACGCCGAATTGAAACAGCAGCAGCCCGGTGATGAAACGAAACAGGCTCAGTGCTGGCGGCTGGAATTTCGAAAGTAGCTTGTCGATTGCGTCCATGTAGTCCCCCAAGTTGGATCGAGTTCCACTTGGTATCGCGTCGCGGCCTGGAGGAAAAGCGCGCGGCGGCCGGAATCCGATGACGTTTTGGCGAGCAGCAAAGGAATTATGCGGGGCGTTGCGTGTTTGCCGCGTCTCGCGCGAGGTTACTTCCAGGTGACTTCGCTGCGGCACTCTGCCGCTAGAGCGTGATCCAGTTCAGCGATGAGGTCTGAGACCCTCATGTTGGGGCGGCGCGGCCGTGGGTCGCGAAACGCGGGACCCAAGCGGGAAGCAGCACTGGAATCACTGCGTGCCGAGGCAGCGGATGGCTTTGGGCTGACAGGCAAAGCCGATGTTGGAGCATGTCGGTGGCTCGCCGTCGGCGCCGCGCGTGCAGTTGACGCAGGTGTCGGTCCAGCGGCTGCAGTTCGGCGGACCGCTCCGGATCGAGATTTCCTTGGGAGCGATGCGCGGCGGGATCGAAAGCTCGGCTGCCGCGGCAGCGTGACAACCGCCAATGAAAAGCATCAGCGTTAGAGCTGGAAGCGCAACGACAATATGATTTCGTTGCATGCCGTCTTCCCCAAATGCGGCCTTCCCCAACTGCGGCTTTCCCGGTGCGGCGAAATCCCGAAGCACGCGAACGCACGTTCCGGTCCCGGGCCGGCGGGCAATGCCCGCCGGGGCAGACGTCGCGCTAGCCTAGCGCCACTCGACCTTGGTGATCTCGTAGGCCTTGGCGCCGCCGGGCGCCATGACCTCGACGGTCGTGCCCTTCTTCTTGCCGATCAGCGCGCGGGCCATCGGCGAGGTGATGGAGATGCGGCCCTTCTTGGCATCGGCTTCCGGCTCGCCGACGATCTGCCACACCGCTTTCTTCTCGGTGTCCTCGTCGACCAGCGTGACGGTGGCGCCGAACATGATGGTGTCGCCGGAGAGCTTCGATATGTCGATGATGTCGGCGCGCGCGAGCTTGTCTTCGATCTCGGCGATGCGGCCTTCATTATGCGACTGCTCTTCCTTGGCGGCGTGATATTCCGCGTTCTCCGAAAGGTCGCCATGCGAGCGCGCCTCGGCGATGTGCTCGATGATGCGCGGCCGGTCCACCGACTGGCGCTGCTTCAACTCGACCTCGAGGGCGGCATAGCCGCCGGCGGTCATCGGAACCTTTTCCATCATCTCTTCCGTCCTTCGCCCGTGCGAGCACCGCCTCAAGTAGTTGCGCGCACGAAGCAGTCTTTCGATTTCGATTCGGGGCCATTCGGGCCCGAAACGCGAGCCCGCCAGCCTATTAAAATTCGGCCCCGTCAAGGGCCGATACAACTTCCAAACGAGCGGTGGGTTCCAGCCACATGGCTTTGTTGCCAATCGTTTAGCGGGCAATTTGGCCCGGCGAACGATCAGTTTTCGGAAAAGTAACTCTGAAGCGTGCGGACCTCAAGGTCTCCGCCCAGATAGGCGCGGATGCCCTGTGCGGCCGCCACAGCACCCGAAAGAGTGGTGTAATATGGCACTTTATGCAAGAGGGCAGCCCGCCGCAACGAACGGCTGTCGGCCAGCGCCTGCGGCCCCTCGGTGGTGTTGAAGACGAGTTGGATGTCGCCATTGGTGATGGCGTCGACGATGTGCGGCCGGCCCTCCAGCACCTTGTTCACTTTTTCGGTCGGCACGCCGGAATCGGTGAGGAAGCGCTGGGTGCCCGATGTGGCCATCACCTTGAAGCCGAGCGAATGCAGCAGCCGCACGGCGTCCGCAATGCGGGTCTTGTCGCTCTCGCGCACCGAGACGAACACCGTGCCCTTGCGCGGCACGCGGGTGCCGCCGCCGAGCTGGCTCTTGGCGAAGGCGACTTCGAACGAACGGTCGATGCCCATCACTTCGCCGGTCGAGCGCATCTCCGGACCGAGCACGGTATCGACACCGGGGAAACGCGCGAATGGGAATACCGATTCCTTGACGCCGACATGGCCGAGCTTGCGCTTCTTCAGATTGAAGTCCGCAAGCTTCTCGCCGGCCATAATTCTGGCCGCGATCTTCGCCACCGGCGTGCCGACCACCTTGGCGACGAACGGCACGGTGCGCGACGCCCGCGGGTTGACCTCGAGCACGTAGATATCGCCGTCCTTGATGGCGTATTGCACGTTCATCAGGCCGACCACGTCGAGGCCGAGCGCGAGTTCGCGGGTCTGCCGTTCGAGCTCCGTGATCATCGCACCATCCAGCGAATGCGGCGGCAGCGAACAGGCGGAATCACCGGAGTGAATGCCGGCTTCCTCGATATGCTCCATGATGCCGACGACGAATGTGTCCTTGCCGTCGCACAGGCAGTCGACGTCGATCTCGGTGGCGTCGGAAAGATAGCGGTCGAACAGCAGCGGGTTCTTGCCGAGCACGGTGTTGATCTGCCCGGTCTTGTCGTTGGGATAGCGCGCCTTGACGTCGGCCGGCACCAGCTCGGGCAGCGTGCCGAGCAGATAATTGTTGAGCTGCTCTTCCTCGCGGATGATCTGCATCGCGCGGCCGCCCAGCACATAGGACGGACGCACCACCAGCGGCAGGCCGAGATCGGCCGCTACCAGCCGCGCCTGCTCGACCGAATAGGCGATGCCGTTCTTGGGCTGCTTCAGCCGCAGCTTGTCGAGCACGCGCTTGAAGCGGTCGCGGTCTTCGGCAAGGTCGATGGCGTCGGGCGAGGTGCCGAGGATCGGCACGTCGGCGGCTTCCAGCGCGCGCGCCAGTTTCAGCGGGGTCTGGCCGCCGAACTGCACGATCACGCCGTGCAGCGTGCCGTTGGTCCGTTCGGTGGCGATGATTTCCAGCACGTCCTCGGCGGTGAGCGGTTCGAAGTAGAGCCGGTCAGCGGTGTCGTAGTCGGTCGACACGGTTTCCGGGTTGCAGTTGATCATGATGGTCTCGTAGCCGGCGTCATGCAGCGCAAAGCAGGCGTGGCAGCAGCAATAGTCGAACTCGATGCCCTGGCCGATCCGGTTCGGCCCGCCGCCGAGGATGATGACCTTCTTCTTGTCGGACGGCGCGCTCTCGTCGGCAAGATTTCCTGCAAAAGGCGATTCATAGGTTGAATACATATAAGCGGTCGGCGAGGCGAACTCCGCCGCGCAGGTGTCGATGCGCTTGAACACCGGACGAACCCCCAGCGCGTGGCGTTTGGCGGTCACCTCGGCCTCGGTGGCCTCTGCAAGCACGGCGAGCCGTGCGTCGGAAAAGCCCATCGCTTTCAGCGTCCGCATGCCGAACGCGTTGCCGGGCAGGCCGTTCGCCTTGATCTTGGCTTCCATGTCGACGATGCCGCGCATCTCGGCGAGGAACCAGGGATCGATCTTGCAGGAATTGAAGATCTCGTCGTTGGACCAGCCGAGCCGCATCGCCTGGGCTACCTGCAGGATGCGGTTCGGTGTCGGCGTGCCCAAGGCGGCGCGGACCGCGTTCTTGTCGTCGCCGCGGCCGAGGTCCTCGATCTCGATTTCATCGAGGCCGGTGAGCCCGGTCTCGAGCCCGCGCAGCGCCTTCTGCAGGCTCTCCTGGAAGGTGCGGCCGATCGCCATCACTTCGCCGACCGACTTCATCGACGTGGTCAAAGTGTGGGAGGCGCCGGGGAATTTCTCGAACGCAAAGCGCGGTATCTTGACGACGACGTAGTCGATGGTCGGCTCGAACGAGGCCGGCGTGGCGCCGCCGGTGATGTCGTTGGCGATCTCGTCCAGCGTGTAGCCGACCGCGAGCTTGGCCGCGACCTTTGCAATCGGAAAGCCGGTGGCCTTCGACGCAAGGGCAGAAGAGCGCGACACGCGCGGGTTCATCTCGATCACGACCATGCGGCCGTCGGCCGGGTTGATGCCGAACTGGACGTTGGAGCCGCCGGTCTCGACCCCGATCTCGCGCAGCACCGCCAGCGAGGCGTCGCGCATGATCTGGTATTCCTTGTCGGTCAGCGTCAGGGCCGGCGCGATGGTGATGGAATCGCCGGTATGCACGCCCATCGGATCGAGGTTCTCGATCGAGCAGATGATGATGCAATTATCCTTTTTATCGCGCACCACCTCCATCTCGTACTCTTTCCAGCCGAGCACGCTTTCCTCGATCAGCACCTCGTTGGTCGGAGAGGCGTCGAGCCCGCGCTCGATGATGTCGAGGAACTCTTCCTTGTTGTAGGCAATGCCGCCGCCGGTGCCGCCCATCGTGAAGGAGGGCCGGATGATTGCAGGCAAACCGATTTCGGACAGCGCCATCAGCGCCTCGCCGAACGCGTGCTCCTGATAGCGCTTGCGGCGTTCGTTCTCGCCAAGCGTCCACTGCCGCTCGAGTTCTTCCAGTGCCTCGCCCGACAGTTTCTCCCGCTCAGCCAGGTATTTGTCGCGGTAGGACTTCTTCAGCGCCGAGGCGTTGGCCAGCCGCGATTTTGGCGTCTCCAGCCCGATCCTGGTCATGGCCTCGCGGAATAACTGGCGGTCCTCGGCCTTGTCGATGGCGTCTGCGGTTGCGCCGATCATTTCGACGTCGAATTTGTCGAGTGTGCCCTGACGGCGGAGCGACAGCGCGCAATTCAGCGCGGTCTGGCCGCCCATGGTCGGCAGCAGTGCAAAGCCGCCGGGTATGACGTGGCGTTCTTTTTCGATGATCTTGCCGACGATTTCCGGCGTGATTGGCTCGATATAGGTGGCGTCGGCCAGTTCCGGGTCGGTCATGATCGTCGCCGGATTGGAATTGACCAGGACGACCCGGTAGCCCTCTTCCTTCAGCGCCTTCACCGCCTGGGTGCCTGAATAGTCGAATTCGCAGGCTTGGCCGATCACGATGGGGCCGGCGCCGATGATCAGGATGGTGGAGATGTCGGTTCTTTTGGGCATCAGGTCTCGCGGACTGGAATTTGGGCACAAAAAAAGGGCGCGCATGCTGCGCGTCCCCTAAGCCAAGAGCGCGGGTTACCCTCGCGCGCGGGTGGTCTTTAGACCAGATTACGCACCCGCGAAACCCCCAAAAACGGGCCATCAACCGGCATTTTGCGGGAATTTGGCCTTCGGCCGAAACCCGGCCGCCCTCGTCAGCTAGATGCGGTCCAGTCCGTCTTCGCTTTCGCTACGCTCAAGCTACGCCGGACACGCTCCGACCTGATGGTCTCCGCGTGGCTGCGCCACGCGTAGCCCGTCAGGGCGAAGCGTGGAGGCCCGGCCTGGATTTGAACCAGGATAAAGAACGATGCACCGTTCTCGCGTTGTCGCTTCCGCCACCGGGCCACGGCGATCATCACCGATCACGGGCCGGTGAGCCATGTTTACCTTTCATTAACCCTAACGGCCGGGCTGGCCATGGGGGGCCGCGCCACGAAGGTCATCCGCCAGGGATTGTGGCCGATATTGTCGGGGGCCCGCGAAGCGGCGAAGCCGGCGCGGCCGAGTTTTTCGATCATCTCGCTTTCGCTGTAGCGTTGCAGGCCGACCCGGGTGCGCAATTGCCGGTAGTCCGACAGCGCGGTAGAGGCGAGGCCGTAGAGCGCGTCCGTCAGGAAGCCGTGCGCGCTTGCGAATTTCAACAGCGCCAGCACGTCTCGCCCCATGCCGACCTCGGGCCGCAGGATATCGCCCAGCACCAGCCGCCCGCTCGGCTTCAACAGCCGGCGAATGATTGCGAATGCGGAATCCAGCTCTTGCTGCGTCATGTATTGCGCCACCGAGTTCATGACGACGAGATCGATCGACTTCTCTTCCATATTCCGGAGCTCATCGAGCGAACGGACGCGGATTTTGGTGTTCGGCGCAAAGCGCGCGATCAGCCGGCCGCGCACGCCGGGGGCGGGTTCGGCGAGATAGAGTTTTGCGCAGGCGTCCGCCACCTTGGCCGCCGACAGCGCCTCGCCGCAGGCATAGTCCAGCACGACAGCGTCAGGCGATGAGATGTAGCCGATGATGTCGCGCGCGATGATCTGGAAATGCAGGTCCCGATGCAGCTTGCTCGCATAGATCGTATGCGTGGAATCGTAATAGTCGATCCATTCGTCCATCGGGGCTGCGTCCGGCAAAACAGGGGTTTCCGGCAAGGAACCGCCGGGAAAGTGATGCGTTAGGGTGTTCGGCGGCCAATGTCCAATGCCACCGCTGTCCGGTTTCCTAACAGGAAGGTTCAACGTGAGCAAAGCCAACAAATCCGAAAAAGTGTCCCCCGATCTCGATACGCCGACCGATCTGCCGCAGGCCGCGGTGGACAAGATTTCGGCGTCGCTCAACGTGCTGCTGGCTGACGCCTTCGCGCTCTACATGAAGACCAAGAATTTCCACTGGCACGTCTCCGGCCGGCATTTCCGCGACTACCATCTGATGCTGGACGAGCAGGCGGAGGCGATCTTCGGTACCACCGACCAACTCGCCGAGCGGGTGCGCAAGCTTGGCGGCGTCACGCTGCGTTCGATCGGGCAGGTCGCAAAGCTGCAGACCATCCAGGACAACAATGAGGCTTACGTCCCACCGCGCGAAATGCTGCGCGAATTGATGGAGGACAACAAGCACATGGCGGCCGCCATGCGCAAAGCCCACAAGCTTGCCGACGACCACGAAGATACCGGCACCGCGCAGTTGCTCGAATTGTTCGTCGACGAGACCGAGCGCCGCACCTGGTTCCTGTTCGAAGCCAGCCGCCAGGAAAGCGCCAACGCGGCGTAGTGGTTTTTGCACGGGCGAAACCCTATCCACGTCGTCCCGGCCTTGAGCCGGGACCCATAACCACAGGCCGTTGTTTTTGACGCGGGCGTCGATCAGCGAATTTTTGCCGATGGGCCGCGGCGTATGGGTCCCGGCTCAAGGCCGGGACGACGAAGATGGAATAGCGGTTTCGGCTAAATCCTGTACTTCAGCACCTCTTCCTTGAACCGGAGCCCATGTCCGGGCCGCTCCGGAGCCGTGATCATGCCGTTGGCAATCTGCGGTGGATCGACCCAGAGGTCGTCGATCAGCCCCATGTTCTCGCACCAGATGCCGTTCGGGATCGAGGCCAAGAGGTGCACATTGAGTTCGGGAAACAGATGCGGCGCGATGGTGATGCCAAACGTGTCCGCCAGCGCCGCGATCTTGCGCAGCTCCGTCATGCCGCCGCGCATCGGGTCGGGCTGCAGGATCGGCAGGCAGGGATTGATAAAGAACGGCCGCAAATCGTAGCGCGTGAAATGGGTCTCGCCGCCGACCACGCGCATGTCGAGGGCTGCTGCGATACGCTGGTAGCCGGCAAAATCGTCGGCCGGCACCGGCTCCTCGAGCCAGTAGATATCGTACTGCTCGAACTTGCGTCCCATCTCGATCGCGACATCGGCGCTCCAGCCCATATTGACGTCGATCATGATGGCGATGTCGGGCCCGAGCGCCTCGCGCATGCGGCGTACATTGTCGAGGTCCTGCGCAGGCGTATGCACATGCGCGACCTGCATCTTGATCGCCTTGTAGCCCTGCTTCACGAAGTGCAACGCCTTCTCGATCATGCCGTCGCCGCCGGCGCCGCGGAAACAACCCGAGCCGTAGATCGGGATTTCCGAGCGATAATGGCCCCACAACCGGTGCAGCGGCAGGCCGGCGCGCTTGCCCACCGCATCCCACAGCGCGATGTCGATCGCCGACATCGCCATCGCGGCGATGCCGCCGCGGCCATAGGTCATCGTCGCCGTCCACAGATCGCGCCAGATCGCCTCGATCGCGGTGGCATCCTTGCCCTTCACCCGCGGAATGATGCACTCGTCGAGACAGGCCGCGATCGATTTCATGCCCGGGCGGAATACGAACAGATAGCCCATGCCGGTGACGCCGCCTGCGGTTTCAACCTCGCAGATCAGAATGTCGCGCGTCGGGCCCAGCGCATGCCCCTTGAGCCAGGGGTCGTCGGCCCAGGGCAGGCGCAGCATCGTCACACGGATGTCGCGGATGGTCATGTCTGGGTTGGCGGTCATCGGGCGTTTCCCTGTGCTGGCCGGATCATGTTGGCCTGATCTCGGACGGGGAAAGTCAATCACATAACGGCGGCGCTGATCCAGCGCCGTGCGTCATGCCTCCAATGCGGGGACGCGACGCGCGTTCGCGCGACCCGTCGGTTTTACGCAAGCAACAGTAGCAAAATATGACTGGCGGTCCGGCCGGCTTGCGCTACGATGCAAGCGAGCCATAGTAGCAGGAGGCCGGAAATGCCTATGTCCGTCTCTATGATCGTGTTGGGTTCGCAACTGGTTATGCCCGTCGCTGACGGAGTGCCGAAGTTCGATATCACGCGGAATTGCAAGCTCGACATTGCCGCCACCGCCGGCCTCACCGTCGATCAGTCGCTCAAGACTTGCATCAGCGATGAACAGAAAGCGCGCCAGCAGCTCGCAGGCCAGTGGTCGAAATTCCCTGCGCCCAGCCGCGCGAGTTGTGTCTCGCAGGAGAGCATTGGCGGCACGCCAAGTTACGTCAGCCTGCAGACCTGCCTCCAGATGGGTCAGTGGGCGCGTTGATCCGTTACTTCGTGACGGTCCGGCGCGTTGGTGTCACCGTGCTGGTGGGCGCCATCGGCGAGATCGAGAACGTCAGCCAGGTATTCCATCCCGATGGCCGGTTCTGCGCCTCGAACTCGCCATAGCCTTTCAGGTTGAGGTATCCCTGCATGTCGCCGACCGGAAACAGGAATCCGATCTGCGGTCCGATACCGAAGACACGGGAGCGGAATCCGCCGAGCTGGGGATGTTGACCAAAGTCGTCGGTGATCTGCTGATATCCGTATCCGACGAGGCCGACGAAGACCTGCTTGGAGAGGAATTTCGACATACCCCAATCGACATGGAAGTCGATCCCGTTCTGGTATTGCGTGTCCTGGTTCTTGAAATTGTAGGTGAAGCCGGCGACGGCGGAGAATTCATGCCCTGTCGCCGGATTGAAGTAGGTGTAGCCTCCACCGCCGTCGATGGCGGCATGACCAATGCCGAGATTGGCGAGGCGAGACGGATCGTATGCGCCGACCGGAATGTCGCCGGTCACATAGGTCATGAAATTGTGCACGCCGGCGTTCCACTTCAGGGTTGCCTGCGGGTAGAGATCACCAACAGAAGTGATTGAATCCCCGATGAAACCCGTGCGGGTCACCCCCAGCGGCCCTGTCAGCGTCCCGCCAATGCTGGCGCTCGACCGCCCGAACAGGCCGATTATGCCGATGGCAAGCTGCCCGCCGAGCACCGGCGTCGCGAACGTATAGGTGGGATTGAGCAGAACGAGATCAGCCTGCGCATTCAGACCTGCGTCGAGGCTGACGTTGAGGTTTGCCGGAATCCTGCCGATCTGAATCTGTCTGGCCGCGGCTACGGAGCCAAACGCCGATACGGTGGTGTGATAGTAAACCTCGGCCATGGACCAGCCCGGCACCTGGGGCGTCGCCGCGAGGCTGCTAAATCGGCCGGGAAGCCAGTACGAAACGCCGGTTTCGTCCGCGTAGGCAGCCCCGGACATTGATCCGAACATCAGCAGCGCCACGCCGATGCTGCGGCAGGTGCGCCATTTGTTGGAATGTCGTTGAAGAATGTTGTGCGCCATCTGCTTGCCCCCCCGCTGCCTGAGAAATCACAGTGATCAACTCCAGATTGACATGGTTTGAGTGTCTCGTCGCAAGCCATCGCGATGCAAAGCGGTCCAAATCGAAGATCCGTCGCGGCTGTTGCGCCAAAGCCACGAGACAAATCGCGTGCTATTCACCTCATCGGGCATTGCGAAGACGGACCGCGTCCATTTGATGTTCATTTGCTGCCAAACGGAAATATCTTCTTCCAGTCGTTCTTCATGTCGACCACGGTCCAGCCCATCGCCTGGGCAGCGTCGAGCGCCTTGTCGAGACGGCCAATCGGAGAGTTGCGGTCGTAAGCCCATTCCCGTTCGGCGTCGGTGTGGTGCACGAGGAGGGCGAAGCGGACGCCGCCGCCTCCCTTGGCCCATTCGAGCATTTGCAGGTCGCCGTCGGAATTGCCGAACGCCGCGATCGGTTGCCGGCCGATATGCATCTGGATGCCGATGGGCTTGCCAGTCTTGTCATCGTTGAAATTAAGCTCCGGCAGTTTTACGAGGACCGGTTTGCCGTCGCGTAGCTCGAAGCTCAGCTTGCCGCTGCTGCCCATCACTTGCTCGGGCGGAACGCCATAGACCCTGTCGGCAAAGACGCGCATGAAGTCGATGCCGCCGCCGGAGACGATGAAAGTCTTGAAGCCGTTGCCGCGCAGATAGGCGAGCAGTTCCAGCATCGGCTGATAGACCATCTCGGTGTAGAGCCGCTTGGTGACTGGATGCTTCGCCGTAGTGATCCAGTCGCTCACGATCTTCCCGAATTCATCCGTGGTCATGCCGGAATGCGTGACGGTGACGATCTCGAAAATAGCAGCCTCGCCGCCGGCGAGCGCGCCTTTAAGGTCGCCCTTGAGCAGCGAGGCAAACGGCTCCTTGTCCTTCCACTCCGGATGCAGCGGGGCGAGCGCCTTGACGCGGTCGAGTGCGAAGGCAAACTGGAAATAGATCGGCTGCTCCGCCCACAGCGTGCCGTCATTGTCGAAGGTGGCAATCCTCTCGGCAGGCGGCACGAGGTCGGGCGAGCCTTGCTTCGTCACGCGCTCGACGAACGTGACGATGGACCTTTTGGTCCCCGTATCATTCCATGACGGCAGCGGATCGATCGCGGGAGTTTGCGCCATCACGGATATGGGAGGCAGCGGTCCGATCAGCGCCGCGAGCAAAGCCAAGGCCAAGAGCAGGATGCGGCGGCTGACGCCGAAGGGAGCTTGCGGCATTGACATGGTTGGTTCCTTTCACAGTAAGAACGCAACGATCAAGAGAGTTTTCAAAGCGGGCGGCCCCTACGTAGGCCGTCCGCCATGACCATCATCAAATCCTTATCTGCCTATCGCCCCACGGGCCGCTTCGATTTTCGCTTTCACGGCATCGAGGTTAAAGCTCGCGCCCCTTTGCATCGGCGGGAATTCGATTGCCGTCTTGGCGAGCTTCTCCACCTGCTGCTGGACGAACACGAAGCGCCAGAATTCGTACTTGAACCAATCAAAGTATTGTTGCGCTCCATATTTAGTCCCGCTATCGGGCCAGCCAGTACGCTCGAACGGATCGAGACGAAGGTTGGTCAAATAGGGTATGTCAGGTTTGGTCTTGTCACCTACCCAGCCGCCGGGCTGGTCGATGAAACGATACTTGTAGTCGCCGATGCGTACGGCACCCAGTTCGCTTTCGCCGAAGTACCATATTTCGTTCCGATTTGACGGACCCTTGCCGGTGATCATGTCCATCTGGTTGTAGCCGTCCAGATGACATTTGTAGGTCCTGTCGCCGATGTGCTTGCCCTTCTTCAATTCCTCGACAATGTTCGGATTACCGGCGGCGGCCACGAAGGTTGGAAACCAATCGAGCCCGGAGATAATGCCGTTCTCGACCTTGCCTGCCGGCACCTTGCCGGGCCAGCGGATCATCGCCGGCGCGCGAAAGCCACCTTCCATGACCGTGCCTTTGCTCTGGGCGAATGGCGTCTGTCCGCCATCGGGCCAGGTAAATACCTCGGTGCCGTTGTCGGTGGTAAAGACGACGATGGTGTTGTCATCGACACCCATGTCCTTGAGCTTCTGCATCACGATGCCGACGTCGTCGTCGAGCTGCGCCATGCCGGCTTCATGAATCGACCAGCCGTTCTTGGAGTTGCGTAACGCCTGGTACTTCGGTGACAGGTGCGTGACGATGTGCATGCGGGTCGGATTGAGCCACAGGAAGAACGGCTTGTTGTCGGCCTTGGCCTTTTCGATGAACTTCAAGGCAAGATCGCGGATTTCGTCGTCCACGGTTTCCATTCGCTTCGGATAAAGCGTTCCAGCGTCCTCGATCCTCTGCTTGCCGACCTTGCCCCAGCGCGGATCCACTGTGGCATCGTCCACGTTGGTCGCCCACGAGTGGACCATGTTGCGTGGACCGACCGTATTCAGCAGCTCCTGCGGATAGGCGGGGTGCGCCGGGTCTTCCATTGCGTCGAGGTGGTACAGGTAGCCGAAAAATTCGTCGAAGCCGTGCACCGTCGGCAGAAACTCGTTCTTATCGCCAAGGTGGTTCTTGCCGAACTGGCCGGTGGCGTAGCCCATACCTTTCAGCGCAGCGGCAATGGTCACGGCCTCCGCCGGCAAGCCGGTGGGGGCGCCAGCCTGGCCGACTGTGGTCATGCCGGTGCGGATCGGCAATTCGCCGGTGATGAAGTTGGCGCGACCCGCCGTACAGCTCGCCTCTGCGTAATAATCGGTGAACAGCATGCCTTCGGCGGCTATTTTGTCGAGGTTCGGCGTCCGCCCAGCCATCATGCCGCGGTGGTAGGCGCCGATATTCCAGATGCCGATGTCGTCGCCCATGATGACGACAATGTTGGGCCGCTGCCCGGCCGCAACAGGTGGGGGCGCCGCTGGTTGTTGCTGCGCCTGCGCAGCGCTTGTCAGGCCGACGGCCGAGAGCGCCGAAGCGGCGATGAGAGAACTGCCGCTCAACAAGAGATCGCGGCGTTTCAAACCGCCGCCGGTCGCCGCCTTGGTGGTTTCAGGCTTTTTCGTATCGTTGCTCATGACGTGGCCCTCTTCCTTGTGATGCACCGAAAGCCGACATGGCTTGCTGAGTGGTGGATACAACGACCGCCTCGGCAGTCGTTGTAGCGCACCGCGGTGAGATATCCATTGTCCGTGAAGTAGAAGATTCCTTCCGCGACCCTTCACTAATCTTCGCATTTCAGGGAGTGGCGGGCGCCTGGGACAAGGCGCCCGCCACTCCACTTCGGCAGCGGTCAGTCGCTGCGGCCAGCCGTCTTCATGTTCTTAACTTGCTGCATGACCTGTTCCAGGTTGTAGCTGGCCGGGTCCTGCAGCGCCGGGAATTTGATGTAAGTCTCGAGGTGCATCAGCCACAGCTGTTGCCCGATAGGCAGCAAGTTCCAGTCATAGACATAGGCGGTGGACGGAGAAGCAATCGCCCCGCCCATACCGAACAGCGTCTTCTGCTGCGAGCCAACGGAGGTCTCGAAGGGATCGCGCTTGATGTTGACGACCTGGGTCCAGGAGTAGGGCTGCACTCCAGAAACGAAGCCCGCTGGGTTGTCGGACACCATCGCGAAGTACATCTTCCAGTTCTTGTAGCGGACGGCCGACGGCGTTGTGCTGGACCAATACAGGAAATGGTCTCGTGCCGACTTCTCTGACCTGCCGCTCAGGTATTCTACCTGGTTGACGCCGTCGAGCGTGGTCTTAACGATGCCGGGATACTGCCCGGCCTCGATCCGTTGCTTCAGTTCGTTGCCTTTGGGTCCGCCGGCGATCTCGACGAGAGTCGGGACCCAGTCGAGGGCGGCAAACATTTCGTTCTTGACCGTGCCGGGCTTGATGACGCCCGGCCAGCGGATGACAGCCGGAGCGCGCAAACCGCCCTCCCAGGTGCTCAGCTTGCCACCCTTGAACGGCGTGACGCCGCCGTCCGGGAAGGTGATGGTCTCGGCGCCGTTGTCGGTGGTGAACACGACGATCGTGTTGTTGAGTTGGCCCATGTCTTCGAGCTTCTTCAGCACCACACCGATGTTGTCATCCATCTGCTTCATGCCGGCTTCGTTGACGCCCCAGTCCTTGCCGCCGGGCTCGCCCACCATGGCCAGGTACTTGTCCGACAGCACGGTCGTGATGTGCATGCGCGCCGGATTGTACCAGACGAAGAACGGCTTGTTGGTCTTCTTCGGGTCGTTACGATCGAGGTAGTCGACGACCTTTGCCGAGATTTCCTCGTCCACGGTCTTCGATCGATCGAGGGTCAGCGGTCCCTCGCTCCTGCACATTTGTCTAGCGCCAGTGCCGTCGGATGACGTGCACGCGAGTATCGGACGCGGTGGCGTCAGGCAGACCGTGGTCTTGGGATCCACCGCGCCGGGAACCTCGGGCAAGCCGGGAATCGGAGTGTTCTTGCATGGCGGCGCGACGGTCTGCTGGGTCGGGGTCTTGTTGATGTCGGGGAAGCTCACCCCCTGCATCGCATCGAGGTGATAGAGGTAGCCCCAGTATTCCTGGAAACCATGCGCGGTCGGCAGCGATTCGGTGTGATCGCCGAGATGATTCTTGCCGAACTCCCCGGTGTTGTAGCCGAGATCGAGCAGGAACTTGGCAATCGTCGGCGTCCCGGACCGCAGATAGGATGGGCTGCCGGGAATTTCCGGCAAGGTCATGCCGACGCGAACCGGCTGCATGCCGGTGAAGAAGGCCGTACGCCCAGCCGTGCAGCTCTGCTCGGAGTAATAGTGCGTGAACATCGCGCCTTCGTTGCCGATGCGATCGATGTTGGGCGTCTCGCCGACCATCAGCCCGCGATGGTAGATGCTCGGCTGGTAGAGCCCGATATCGTCACCCATGATGAAAAGGATATTGGGTTTCTGTGGCGGTTGCTGCGCCACCGCCGGCGTGCTGGCCGGCCCGGACAGCGACATCAACATCGACGCGCCAAGCAGCGAGGCGCAGGACTGCTTGAGCCAACCAGGTGTCTTGTGTGGCGGCGTTGCAGTAAAGGGCGGCTTGTCGGGCAATATGGAACTCAACATTGCTACGCTCTCCTGTTTATGATGCATCAGAGGCTCCTCGCCTGATGCATCGAAAGCCAAGGTGACTCGTCGATGTGTCGACCGGCTCCGCATGACGCGCTGCCGGCCGGTAACGTCGGCAGTAGTTCGGCGCGCACAAATGCGAGCCGCCTTTGATGACCTTCCGTGGAATTTTCACATTGATCGTCCTGGGGTCGAAGCTGTCGGCCTCGGATCCGCCGCGCGGATTCTGGGGAATGCAGCACGCCTTTGGCGCATCTGCTTCATGCTTTTGCGAATACCAGTCGGACGTCCATTCCCAGACATTCCCGATCATGTCGTGAACGCCGTAGCCGTTCGGCGGGAAGGCCGTGACTGGCGATGTGCGCTCGAAGCCGTCGGTGCAGAGATTTTGCCTTGGGAATTCGCCCTGCCAGGTATTGGCGCGATGCTGGCCACCCGGCGTGAACTCGTCGCCCCAGGCATACTCGGCCTCGGCCAATCCGCCGCGTGCGGCGAACTCCCATTCCGCTTCGGTTGGAAGATCCTTGCCGGCCCAGCGCGCAAAGGCGAGCGCGTCGGAATAGGCGACGTGCACGACAGGATGATTGTCGAGCACGTTGATATTGCTTTTCGGGCCATAAGGGTGGCGCCAGTCGGCGCCCTTGATGAATTGCCACCATTGGCTCCAGTCGCGGAGATCAACGGTCTGCGCCGGCGGCGAAAACACCAGCGAGCCGGCATAGAGCATATGAGGCAGCGCGCCGGGATAGTCCTTTGGGTCGGGGGGGATTTCGGCGAACGTGACGTGACTGGTCGCCTTCACGAATTCCTTGAACTGCCGGTTCGTCACCGGCGTGCGGTCGATGAAAAATTCATCGACTGTCACGGAATGAACTGGCGCTTCCTCGGGATAGTGCTTGTCCGATCCCATGCGGAACGTGCCGCCGGGAACCAGGACCATCCCCGGATGATGAGGATGTTCACCTGCCTTGGCATCAGCGCTTTCGTTGTCGAATTGAATCGTGCTCAAAGCTACGAGTCCTCAGGAAGTGGCAAAGACTACACATGCAGGATTGGAGTCGGCTCTGATCTGAGTCCGGCAGACGGCGCCGGACTAACTCACTTGACCAATTCGATTTCGCTCAATCGCCACTCCTTGGTGAAGAACGGTTCGAGCGGGCTGTAGAGGCGAAGCAGCGTGAACCAGCCCTTGCCGGGCATGGTCTGGATCCAGTTGCCGCGTTTCACGCCCGCGGGCTGGGTCGGGCCGAAGTAAACCGTCGTGGAGCCGTCTGACTCCGCTTCGGCGGCGGGCGACGGATAGCTCTGACTACCGGCGCGCGGATAACGTTGCGGCGTGTCGAGCATCGAGCGCGACTGATTGTCGTAGAGCGTGAACGACCAGAACGCAGCCGCCGGAATGCCTTTCGGCAGCGTCACCTTGTACGTCTTGCCGCCGTCGAAGGCGTTCTTGTCCGCGTCCAGAAACCCCATGAGATACTGCGAGCCGACGCGGGGGAGCCGCATGATCATGCCCGGGGAGTCCAGGGTGTAGGCGTAATAGAACGCGGTTTTTGAGTCGAGCGTTCGCGCGCCGGTCGCCGGCAGCGGCTTGAAGAAGCCCTCCTTGGTGATCATCGGCGGTGGCGTCTCGAAATTGGCGCCGCCCTGCCAAAGCATGTTGGCCCAGGACGAGTTGGGATAGTAGGTCCATTCCAGAGATTCGCGGGGACGCCAGTTAAGCGCCCGTCCGGCGGCATTTCCGACCGCGGCCGCGTCGGCGAGTATCTTGCGCATCCGGGCGTCCGGGTTGAACGGCTTTCCTTTCACGATGCCGATGGCGGCCAATTGCCCCGCAAGCTCCGGATTGTAGGAATCGGCGGGCTCTTGCTGCACGCTCGCGTTGATCATCTCGAAGAATGAGAAATCGCTAGGGGGGATCGTATTGAACGATTTTCCGCTGGCTTCTACAAACTTGGTCGGCGGAATGGGTGGATTGGCTTCGAGCCTGACCTTTCCTTCCAGCGCGGTCGCGATGCTCGTGCCGACGCCTCCAGGTGTATAAGGATAAATCTTGATCGTTTTCTTGATGTTCTCGACGGCCGGCTTCGGATCGTTGTCGGCGAGAAACGCGCGCGCTGCATAGATGACGCGCGTCGTCTTCGATCGCGCCACGTAAAACCCGCCTTCCGGAATCGGCCCGTCATAGCCCGGTGGCAGGAGGAGATATTTCCCGCCTTCACCGCGATCGGGGCCGGGGAAGCCAACGTCGACGATCCATCCGAACCACATGTCGTTGATGGTCCCAAGTCCCTTCGGCGGCTGTTCGACCACCATGGGGACTTTCGTCAGGTCGACTATGCTGAAGTAATAGACGGTGTCGGCGTTGGCCGTGAGAAACAGCGACTTCGCATCCATCAGTTCGGGGTAGATGGTGACCGTATTGTCCTCCGCGCCGATGCTGAGAAGGCCCTTACGAATGGCATAGGCGGACGCGCCCCCGTAACTGTTGAGGAAAGCGTCAAGGCCGCGGGTAAAGTCCAGCGTGTCGTAGACCTTCTCGGCGGTTTCCACGCTTGGCGCACCGTCCTTGAACTGGAGCGGCCCGATGCGGGTCTCGACCTTGTCCGGCGTGATCAGGATTGGCGGGATTGCCGGCGCTTGGGCAGCGGCCATCTGGGGCAGTGCCGGCATCGTGCAGACGAAGCTTGCTGCCAGGAGTCTGGTAGACCATTTCATATCGTCGCCTCCGGTGTTCGCGTTCAACTTGCTTTCTTCACCGCCGCGCGATCGGACGCCGGCGCCGAAGCGCCGGCGTTGCCGTCAACCTTCATTGCGCCGATATGCCCACCGTTGTCTGCGACTTTACGACCGGCGGCGGATTCCATTTGCCGGTCAGCGCCTCCGACTTCGGCGCGTACAGGCGCATTGTCAGATTGAATGGCGCCTTCGGTGCGGGAAGCCAGTTGGCTTCGAGGTCTTTGCCGGGGCTCGCATTCTGGAAGTAGAGATCAAGCGAGCCGTCCGCATTGTACTTGAACGGCATCCAGCTGCTCACCGCAAAGCGGTTCAGCGTGTTGCCGACCTGGAATCCGTCCTGGTCGTAGAGCGTGATCGACCAGAACGCATTGACGGGTGGCGTGGCGCCCTTCTCGAAGGTGATGGTGTATTTGTTGGCGCCATCGAGCGGCTTGCCGGATTCGTCGGCGAGATTGAGCGGATAGATCGCGTCCTCGACCACATTCGCGCCAAGACCTTGCTGCGCGATAATGGCCCGCTTCAGGTAGTAATTGCCATAGACGCCCACCGTGTCGGTGTTCATCCCCCAGCCATTGGCAACCCGCGCCAGCGTCGGCAGCTTCCAGGCCATCAGCTTCTGCGCGTCCTGCGGCGCGGTTTCCAGCGCCCTTTGCAAGGCGGGTTCGAGCTTGCCGATATCAAAGCTCTTGCCGGGCTCGATGCCGATTTTCTTCATCTGTGCGATGATCGGCTCGTCGGTGACGTGCGGCGGATGCAGCTTGAGCAACTCCGCGGCATTGGCGAAATACACGCCCGCCGACATCGTATCGACCTGCGTCTTCGGCGGCGTCTTCATGTCGACGCTGGGGTCGGGTTTGAATTCGACCGGTTTTGGCGTTTTGCCATATTCGGAAAGCAGCGTAACCTTGTAGCCGGCCTGGATTTTGCGGACGGCGTCATAGTCCGGCGGGCCGTCGGTCTTGGTCCGGCCGATCAGCCAGACGTAAGGGGTTGGCGCGTCGATGCGCTGGGTATCCTTCGGAAGCTTGAACTCCTCGGCGAACCTGTCGCGCAGATCTGGCCGCCAGCCCGCCGGTGCCACCAGGAATGTCCCGGCCTTGGTGCCGGTGGTTCGCCAGCCCGGCGATGCAAAGACATCGGTCCACATGTCGAGCATCGGCAACAGATAGTAGCGTCCGTTGGTGTCTGGCGCCGAGATGACGACGGGCTCCTTGGTCATGTCCAGCCATGACGCGGAATACAAAGTATCGAAGTTCGAGCGCACGACACCTTTGAAATCCGCCGGCGGGTATTCGGGCACGTTGACGAAGGTGTTCATCGGCCCCTTGAAGTCAGTGGTGCCGTTGGTGAATTGCTTGCGGGATATGTCCATCGACATGATGGAGTAGAAGTACACGTAGGCGTCGACCGCGATGGCGTGCGCCTCCTGTTCGGTGATGGGCGCCGCCGCTTGGGCGAATGCAGGCGGGGCAGCGGCCGCGCCGAGGCAGAGAGACAATGTCAGCGTCAGAATTCCTCGAAGCATGTCGAATTCTCCTCGTCTGATTTGTGTAGTTGTTATCAGTTGAGTTCAGTTCACTTCAGCGGTCTGGCGGAATTTTCGATTGAACACGGGGAAGCGCGCTGGCCTTTCGTTCCTCTCAATAGCAGGGCGGATAAGGGTAATAGCCGCACGCCGGTCGCGCATATGGATAGGCGTATGGGTGGGCATATGCGGCCGCCCCATACGCAGCGGCGCCCGCAGCGCCGGCATACATCGCGCCGCGAAATGCCGAACGGCGCGCAACGCCGGCAAACGACATCGGCGTGAACGGCCGGCCGATAATGTCGATGAAGAGTGCGGCTCCACCATCCGCACCCATGCTATCCCCTTCAAGGATCTGGACGTTGAACGTCAGCCTGTCGCCTTCGAGCTTCGGATTTTTCAGCACCACGACGGCGTCCTTCACCACACCGTCCTTGCCGAATACGGACAAGGTTGCGTTCGGCGGGTTCTTGGCGAAGCTGTCGTCGCCCGATCCCCATTCCGCGATCACGTCGGCGGTGGGCTGGTGGCCTGCGGATCGTACCGGACGGTCGGCAAATATGATCGAGCTGGGTGTCACGCCGGTCAAAGTGAGCATGTCGCCCTGCAACGTCGCGCCGCGGGAGTTGAGCACGAACAGCGAGGGCACGATTTCAGGTTTGGCCGGAGCAGATGGCGTGCCGATCGTTTTCAGCGAGGGCGGGACTGCCGCGTTCTGGGCAAGCGCTGTTTCGGCACCGCACAGCGTTGCGGCCAAGGCCAATATCCCGAAAATCCGATTCAATTTTGTGACACGCATGGCATCCATTCCTTCTGCAGAATCGCCCGAACGACCTTGAGCGTTTTCGCTCAGGCGCGTGATCGCGTATGCAAGAGAACGTGCAACGTGGCTGCATATAACGCCTCACGGCGTATGCAGGATCGAAACATGGTGCTGGAAAAACAGGAGCAATGAAGCTAACGGTTGAAGCGCGTCTTCAGCTACCTCCGAGAGAAAGTTTAGCACAAACCAAATATGAGGACCAGTCATGGTCATTATTTTGTGCCTCTACCTCGTCGCGCTGTGGGCCGTGTTCTCGAAATTCAAACTGGTGCGTTGGGGCTGGTTGTCCGGGACGGTCTCGATCGCTGTCGGAATATTTCTTCTCGCGGCATTTCTCGCGCTTTTCAATTATCTCACGCCGTCGGGGCGCGTGACGGTCACCGGCCGCGTGGTGGAAGTGACGCCGAATGTGACAGGACAAATTATTGCAATTCCGGTCAGGCCGAATGTGCCGGTGAAGGCCAACGATGTGCTGTTTCAAATCGACCCGGCGCCGTTTCAGTACAAGGTCACGCAGTTGCAGGCCTCGCTCGCCGCTGCAAAGCAGCAGACTGAAATCCTGAAATCGAATTACGAGCAAGCGACGGCGAATGTCGCAGGGCTCACCACGCAGGTCGCCTACAACAAGAAGCGGCTCGACGATATCCAGACACTTGCCGCTGATGATGCCAACTCGCAGTTTCAGGCGCAGGACAAGCAGGTCCAGTACGAAACCGTGTCGGCGCAGCTCGGCGCCGCCAAGGCGGCGCAGCAGAGCGCCAAGCTCGCGATGGATTCCGAGATCGGCGGCGTCAACACGTCAGTGGCGCAGCTACAGGCGCAGCTCGATAACGCCAATTGGGAATTGTCGCAGACGACCATTCGTGCGCCGGCCGACGGCTATGTCACCGTCGTTGCATTGACTGTCGGCGATCGGGCGCTGCAGGCGCGCTCGGCGATGTCGTTCATCGTCGAGAAGGAGATCACGCTGGTTGGAATGTTTTCTCAGAACGGCTTCCAGACCATCAAGGAAGGCACCGCTGTCGATATCGTTTTCGACAACGTCCCGGGGCGCATCTATCACGCGAAGATAACAGCGATCCCAAGGGGCATCGGCCAGGGCCAGATTGCCGTGTCGGGAACGTTGGCGCGCACCAATACGTTCGGCGGGGCGACGGTGTTTCCGGCGGAGATCGCGATACCTGACGGGATGAGCCGGGAGTCGCTGCGTCTGGGAATGTCCGGCAGTGCAACTGCATTTTCCGAGAAGGCGGGCGTGATCGGCCTTCTTGCGTCGATCCTGGTGTGGATCAGTTCCTATACGGCGTATCTCTAGCTGAGCGGATCTGCGCCTTCGCGACCGGCGGCGCGCACCGTCTATGCACTTTGTGCCACATGGCCGTGCTCTAGACGACACAGCACAAATCGTCGCAATCGTGCTCGAACCGCAGTATCAGCCGCGCTTCCATAGTTTCACGAGCGGGCCGCTTTCTCCCATCACCGGATCGGCCTTCGGCAGTTTCACGTTCGGAATCGTCTTCAACGCCTTGGCGTGGTTCTCCGGCGTCGCGCGCGTGATTTCGGCCGGCGGGCCGGGCGGATAGGCGCCGACGACGGAAAAATCAGCGCTCGACGACAGGCATTGATGGCCGGTGCCGGCGGGCAGGATCGCGACGTCACCGGCGGCGATCGCGAGGTCCGTGCCATTGTCGCCGCCGAACCGCACGATGGCGTTGCCGCGGGCGACGCCGAGCACCTCGTGCACGGTGGCATGGTAGTGCAGATAATCATAAACGCCGTTGCGCCACATCGCGCCCCAGCCATTAGCGCCGAACAGGCCCTCGATGGTTTTTTCGGGGTGATCGTTATCGACGTCGATCGCACGCTTGTAGACCAGGAACGGCATCTTGCTGTTGGGCACCAGGCCGTCATCGACGAAGTCGAAGGTGAGCGGCTGAAGGTCTTCGCTGACGACGGACATGATCGTGCTCCGAAATCGTAGGGTGGGCAAAGGCGCCCTTCGCGCCGTGCCCACCATTGCTACCACAAGCAAGATGGTGGGCACGCTTTCGCTTTGCCCACCCTACGATATCAAACAAATGTCAGGGCCTCGCGTTCCCCTCGATCATGCTTTCGGGATTTCAAACACCAGGCAGGTCGTGGTGGCGTGGGCGAGCAGGCGGCCCTTGGCATCGGTGATGCGCGCTTCCGCGGTGGCGGCGCGGCGGCCGACGCTGAGCGTGCGGCCTTCCGACTTCACAGGGCCGGTATCCTTGGTCATGCCCTTGATGAAGGAAATCTTGAATTCCAGCGTGGTGTACCCGGTGCCGGCCGGCAGCGTGGTGTGGACCGCCAGCCCCATCGCGGAATCCAACAGGATCGCGGCGTAGCCGCCATGCACCGAGCCGATCGGGTTGTAGTGCCGGAAGCCCGGCACGCTGTGAAAGGTCACGACGCCGTTCTCGGCGGTGGAATCGAACGGCTCGACATTCTCCATGATCGGCGGCGCCGGCAGTTTGCCCTCGAAGATCGCGCGGACGAACTCAAGGCCCGTCATCGACGCCATCACGCTGGTCGGCGTCACGCCGTATTCGACCTTGGGGGCGGGGGCGGTGTCCATTGGGCAATTCCTGTGCTTTAGATGTTGGTTATAATACTATGTCGATATCGCGGCAACAGGGTTCTCGTCACATGATATCTCGTCATGCCCCGGCGTCGATCCGGTCATGGATGGTATTTTTATAAGGGATTGGTCGAGCAACGAAGGCTCAGTGTTTCTCGTCATTGCGAGCCAACGGGTCGCGCGGATGCGCGCCCGATGACAGGCTCCGCGAAGCAATCCATAGCCGAGCAAAAGGATGGATTGCTTCGTTGCTTCGCTCCTCGCAATGACGGTGGCGGCGACAGAGGGCCTTAGCCATTCTTGTTCGCCCGCATCAGATCCGCGAACCGCTTGAACAGGTAGTGAGAATCCCGCGGCCCGGGTGAGGCTTCCGGGTGGTACTGCACCGAGAATACCGGCTTGCCGTCGAGCTGGATGCCGCAATTGGAGCCGTCGAACAGCGAGATGTGGGTTTGGGTGGCGCCCTTGGGCAGCGTGTCCTGGTCCACCGCAAAGCCGTGGTTCATGGACGTGATTTCAACCTTGCCGGTGGTCTCGTCCTTGACCGGATGATTGGCGCCGTGATGGCCCTGATGCATCTTCTTGGTCCTGGCGCCGACGGCGAGGCCCAGCATCTGATGGCCGAGACAGATGCCGAAGGTCGGCGTGCCCGAATCGATCACCTGCTTGATCACAGGCACCGCGTATTTGCCGGTCGCGGCGGGATCGCCGGGGCCGTTAGAGAGAAACACGCCGTCCGGCTTCATCGCCAGAATGTCTTCGGCTGATGTCGTCGCCGGCACCACGGTGATCTTGCAGCCCTCGCCGGCGAGCAGCCGCAGGATGTTGCGCTTGATGCCGTAATCGATCGCGACCACGTTGAATTCGGGCGCGGTCTGGCGGCCAAAGCCCTTTTCCCAGGCCCACGGCGTCTCGTCCCAGGTGAAGCGCTGGGCGGAAGTCACCATCGGCACCAGGTCCATGCCTTCGAGGCCGGGCCATTCGCGCGCTTCTTCCTTGAGGCCGTGCAGGTCGAACTTGCCGTCCTTGGCGTGTGCGATCACGGCGTTGGGCATGCCCTTGGAGCGGATCAGCGCGGTCAGCGCGCGGGTGTCGATGCCGGAAAGGCCGATGATGCCGCGCGCCCTCAGCCATCCGTCGAGATGTTTTGCCGAGCGGTAGTTCGAGGGATCTGTGATGGCGGAGCGCAGGATCACGCCGCGCGCACCCGGCGTCGCCGCCATGTTCACCGTCTCGATATCCTCGTCGTTGGTGCCGACGTTGCCGATATGCGGGAAAGTGAAGGTGATGAGCTGTCCGGCATAGGAGGGATCGGTGAGGATCTCCTCATAACCGGTCATCGCGGTGTTGAAGCAGACTTCGCCGACCGCCTGGCCTTCCGCGCCGAGGCCAAAGCCTTCCAGTACGGTGCCATCGGCGAGCACGAGGAGCGCGGTCGGTTTGAGGTCCGGCCAGGCTGACGAGTTTTCAGGGATTGTCATGAGCGCATTACATAGTCGGCGTACCCCGCCGCGTGAACCCCAAAAACGCGGATTCACACGCGTTTCACTGCATATTTGACAGGCTGTGCCACCAGCCTAATCTGGAGTTCCCATTTCATAGCGTTTTCGAGCGAAGTGGACGCCGGTTCGCGTCAAGAAAACGCGTCAAAACAAGAAGCTAGGGCCGCTTTGCACCCCAAAGCGCCCAATCAGGAGTCCGCATGGACAATACGATGCCGATCCTGCTCGTTCCGGGTCTCGCGTGCTCGCCGCGGCTGTTTGGGCCCGTGGTGCCGGCCCTGTGGCAGTTGGGGCCCGTGACGGTCGCCAACCACAAGCGCGACGACAATATGGGCGCGATCGCGCGGCGGATCCTGGCCGAGGCGCCGCCGCGCTTTGCGCTCGCCGGGCATTCCATGGGCGGCTACATCGCCTTCGAGATCATGCGGCAGGCGCCCGAGCGGGTGGCGAAGCTGGCGTTGATCAGCACCCAGGCGCGACCCGACACCGGCGAGGCAACGACCCGCCGCCAGGGCATGATCGCCCGTGCAAAAGGCGGCGAATACCGCGCCGTGCTCGACGAGCTGTTTCCCGGCTTCGTGCACCCGTCGCGGCAGGGCGATGCCGCGTTGCGCCAGCTTGTCCATGACATGGGCGACGATATCGGGCCGGAGGCGTTCGTCCGCCAGCAGACCGCCGTGATCGGGCGGCCGGATTCGCGCCCCACGCTGGCGTGGATCAGATGTCCGACGCTGGTGCTGACCGGCGACCAGGACAACACCATCCCGAACTCGCTCTCGATGGAGATGGCGAGCGGCATTCCCGGGGCCAAACTGGTGGTGCTGGCCAATTGCGGTCACCTGCCACAGGTGGAAGCGCCGCAGGAGACCGCCGACGCGCTGACGGAATGGCTTCGGAGCTAAAGCGTTTTCAAGCGAAGTGGATACCGGTTCGCGTAAAGAAAACGCGTCAAAACTGAGTTGTTTCAACGGCGCGAAACGCTTAGATCAGGGCGTTGAAGCCAAAGGATACGAAAATGCTGCGCGACGACATCAACAATGCGGTCAAGGACGCGATGCGGGCCAAGGACGAGCGCAAGCTGTCCACGCTGCGCATGGTTAATTCGACCATCAAGAACGCCGACATCGCCGCACGCGGGGAGGGCAAGCCGCCGCTCAGCGATGCCGACCTGCTCGGCGTGTTCCAGAAGATGATCAAGCAGCGCCAGGAATCCGTCGAACTCTACGACAAGGGCGGCCGCGCCGAACTCGCCGCGCAGGAGCGCGAGGAGATCGCGGTGATCTCCGCTTACTTGCCGAAGCAGATGTCGGAGGAGGACGTCAAGGCGGCGATATCGGCCGCGGTCACTGAAACCGGCGCTGCCGGGATGAAGGACATGGGCAAGGTGATCGCGGTGCTGAAGGCGAAATACGCCGGCCAGATGGATTTTGGAAAAGCCAGCGGTTTGGTGAAGGCGGCGCTCGCGGGGTGAGGCCGCGCGCGTTGGAACTGATCGGCCAGGCCGCGGATTGATAGGGGTCACGCAGCGGAGGACAACATGGCCGACCAAAAAGCCCCTCCCGCCGGCCCTGAACTGTCAAAAGGCATCGCGCTCACTGAATTCTCCGGCCCGACGCTGCTCGGCCATGTCGGCGATGAGGAAGTCGTGCTGGTGCGGGCGGGCTCCGAGATCTTCGCGATCGACCCGTATTGCAGTCACTACCATGGCCCGCTCGCGGAAGGGCTCGTGACGGGCGAGAGCATCCGCTGTCCCTGGCATCACGCCTGTTTCGATCTCCGCACCGGCGAGGCCGCGCGCGCCCCCGCGCTCAATCCGATCGCGATCTGGAAGGTCGAGCGCGAAGGCGACCGCATTTTCGTCCGGCAAAAATCCGAGCAGCCCAAACCGCGCGTGAAGGGTGCTGTCGATGCGCCCGGCAAGATCGTCATTGTTGGCGGTGGGGCGGCGGGGTTTGCCGCGGCCGAGATGTTGCGACGGCAGGACTATCGGGGCGGCATCGTGATGCTGAGCAACGAGGCAGCGCCGCCTGTCGATCGGCCGAACCTGTCGAAGGATTTTCTCGCCGGCAGCGCGCCGGAGGATTGGCTGCCGTTGAAGCCCGACAGTTTTTACACTGACGCGGCGATCGATCTGCGAGTCAAGGCCGAGGTCACGTCGATCGATACCAAGACCCGGAACGTGGTCGTGTTGGGCGGCGAAGTCATTCCCTATGACCGGTTGCTGTTGGCGACCGGCGCGGAGCCGGTGCGCCTGCCGATCTCAGGTGCGGACCAGCCTCACGTCCATGTGCTGCGCTCGCTGGACGATTGCCGTGCGATCATTGCATCGGCTGACGGCGCACGTCGGGCGCTTGTGATCGGCGCAAGTTTTATCGGGCTTGAGGCGGCGGCGTCGCTACGGGCCAAAAACCTCGAAGTCCACGTGGTCGGGCTGGAGCAGCGGCCGATGGAGCGCGTGCTCGGGCCCGAGATGGGAGATTTCGTCCGCGCGCTGCATGAAGAGCACGGCGTCATCTTTCACCTTGGCGATACGGTCACGGCGATCGAGGGCAAGCGCGCGACGCTGAAGAGCGGCGGCGTGCTGGAGGCCGACGTCGTGGTGGTCGGCGTCGGCGTGCGTCCGCGCCTCGCTCTGGCCGAAAAGGCCGGACTTGCGGTCGATCGCGGCGTCACGGTGAATGCCTATCTTGAGACCAGCGCCCCGGGCATCTACGCGGCCGGCGATATTGCGCGTTGGCCCGATCCTCATTCCGGCGAACGGATTCGCGTCGAGCACTGGGCGGTGGCGGAACGCCAGGGCCAGACCGCCGCACGCAACATGTTGGGACAGCGCGAAGTATTCGACGCCGTTCCGTTCTTCTGGAGCCAGCATTACGACGTGCCGATCAACTATGTCGGTCACGCCGAGAAGTGGGACGAGATCGTGGTAGACGGCAATATCGCCGCGAAGGATTGTCTGCTGCACTACAAAAGCCGCGGCCGCGTGCTCGCGGTCGCCTCGATCTATCGCGATGCCGCAAGCCTTGAGGCGGAGCTTGCAATGGAGCGGGCGCCGCACTGAACCGCTTCCGCACCGGAGGGGTTTGTGCCGCAGCGGCAATGGTCTAATCTGGCACGCATGCTCACCGAAGCCGCCACCTATGACGAACTCTATCGCAACTTCCGCTGGGATATCCCGGCGCGGTTCAACATCGCAACCGCGTGCTGCGACCGTCATGCCGATGGCTCTGGCCGCCTTGCGCTGATCTATATCGACGAGGACGGCACGGCGACGCGGACCTCGTTTGACGAGGTCGCGGACATGTCGCGGCGTTTCGCGAATGTGCTGAAAGCCGATGGCCTTGTGCGCGGCGACCGCGTCGCGGTGTTCCTGTCGCAATCGCTGGAATTGCCGATCGCGCATCTGGCGGCGTTTCGCTCCGGCCTGATCTCGATTCCCCTGTTCGCGCTGTTCGGCGAGGACGCGCTGGAGTTTCGTCTCGGTAATTCCGAGGCCAAGGCTGTCATCACCGACGAGGCCGGCTGGGACAAGCTCGCAAAGATCCGCGACCGCCTGCCGGAGCTGAAAACCATCTATGTGATCGGCGATCGCGCGCCCGCGGGCACCAAGCCGTTCTGGTCTTCGTTGAAAGCCGCATCACCGGATTTTGCGACCGTCGATACGTCGGCCGACGATCCCGGCCTGATCATCTACACCTCGGGCACCACGGGAAATCCCAAGGGCGCGCTGCACGCGCACCGCGTCGTGCTCGGCCATCTGCCGAATGTCGAGATGTGCCACGACTTCATTCCCAAACCCGGCGACCTGATGTGGACGCCGGCGGACTGGGCCTGGATCGGCGGGCTGATCAACGGCCTGTTTGCCTTCTGGTATCACGGCGTGCCGCTGGTCGGGCACCGCGCACGCAAATTCGAGCCGCAGGCGGCGATGGCTGTCATGGCCGATCACGGCATCCGCAACGTGTTCCTGCCGCCGACGGCGCTGAAACTGATGCGGATCGCCGACGTCAAGCATTCCGGCGTAAACCTGCGCAGCATCTTCACCGGCGGCGAGTCGCTCGGCGGCGAACTGCTCGACTGGGTGCGCGCGACTTTCGGCGTCGATGCCCATGAAGTGTTCGGCCAGACCGAATGCAATCTCGTCATCGGCAGCAATTCCAAACTGTTTCCGATCAGGCCGGGTTCGATGGGCCGGGCGACCCCCGGTTTTGACGTCCGCATTGTCAATGACCAGGGCGAGGAGCTGCCGCGTGGCACCCGCGGCGTCATCGGCGTTCGCCAGCCTTGTCCGTGCACCATGATCGAATATTGGCGCAATCCGGAAGCGACTGCGAAGAAGTATGCCGGCGAGTTTTTGCTGACCGGCGATCTCGGCGTCCAGGATGAGGACGGCTATTTCTGGTATGTCAGCCGGGAGGACGACGTCATCACCACGGCCGGCTATCGCGTCGGGCCGTCGGAGATCGAGCACACGTTGATGAAGCACCCGGCGGTGGCGATGTCGGCGGTCGTCGGCATTCCCGATCCGATCCGTACCGAATCGATCAAGGCCTGGATCGTGCTGCGTCCGGGCTTTGCGCCCAGTGACGCGCTGGCGCGTGAGATCCAGGAATTCGTCAAGGTACAACTCGCCGCCCACGAATATCCGCGCTTCGTGCAGTTCGCGGAAAGCCTCCCGATGACCGCGACCGGCAAGGTGCTGCGACGCGAATTGCGGGCACTGGGGTAGAGCGTTTTCCAGCGAAGCATGCCCTCGGACTTGATCCGGGGGTGGACACCGGTTCGCGTCAAGAAAACGCGTCAAATCAAAAATCTGGAGCCCCGTTCCGATTCCATCGGAACGGAAAGGGCTCTAGACTCTCTTCGGTCAATTCTTTGCGGTAGGAAAATGCAAAAAACTGTGCCTCACGCCGCGGGCTTGCACCGCGCCTCGCTCAAGAAACTCCATGATTTGGACGCGGCGCTGGAGCTGATGTATTACGGCTGGCGCGGGATGACGCTTGCCGCCGATCAGTATCTTGCGACCGTTGGCCTGTCACGCCCGCACCACCGCATTCTCTACGTGGTTGCCAGGCAGCCCGACGTCTCGATCGGTTCGCTGATTGAAATTCTCGGCATATCCAAACAAGCCTTGAACCGGCCGCTCAACCTGCTGCTGGAGCGCAAGATGCTGACCTCGAAGCGGTCGCCCGAGCAGCATCGCTCCAAATTGCTGCGGCTGACGGAAGCAGGAAAACGCACGGAACAGCGGGCATCGGACTACGAGCGCAAGGTCGTGAGCGAGGCGTTTGATCGTGTCGGACCCCGTGGCGCTGCCGCGTGGATGGCCGTCATGGGGGCTATCGCTGACAACAATTGATTTCTAAGGTCAATATAGTTGACTTTAGGATCGTGCGGTGACAACTTTCTCTGCAGTGATGCCGGGGAGGTGCGGGAGCTTGAGCAAACAGACGATGGACCGGGCAGCCGCCGGACGCTTTGTCGAGGCGTGGTGCGCAAGCTGGTGCAAGGTTGATATCGACGCTGTCGTCTCGCACTTTGCTGAAAAAGCGGAGATGCGCTCCCCCTTGGCGCTCAAACTGACGGATTCCCCTGTGGTCGCGGGCGCCGAAAACATTCGCGCCTACTGGCGCAAGGCTTACGGACACATCGAGAGCGCGGACCTTAAAGTCCTGAGCTGGAGCTGGGACGGCACGATCGCGCGCCTGACGGTCTGGTGGCAACTGGGCGACACGCGCGCCAGCGAGTTCATGGACTTCGACGCTGCGGGCCGTGTGGTGCGCAGCGAGGCCTTCTACGGAAAATAGTCATGCGATTTTCGGATTTCGTTCTGCTTCTCAACACACTCTGGTTCGGCGGCGCGTTCATCCAGTTCAGCATTGCCCAGAGCAATACGCTGAAAATACTGGTGCCCCGGGAGGAGCGCGGAAATCCGATCGCGCCAACCTTGTCGGCCAGCGTGGCGTTCCTGGGCGGGATCAATCTGCCAATCGGCCTGCTGTCGCTGTATCTATTGGCCCGGCCGCCCTTCTTTGGGGCTGATGACGCGCAGCTTGCGTTATTCCTGTTCTTTGCCGCGTGTCACTTCAGTCAGTTCGCCTATAACCTTCCGGTCCTGATGCGCGGGGGACGCGTCGGGGTGGCATACTGGCCCGTGTTGAAGGGCCCGATGCTCCGGATCTTTGTCATCGACGCGGTACTGTTCGTGGCAAATCTTGTCGTGGTCTTCCTGCTCCTGTCCTCCTAGCCGCTCAACTCCCCTTCAGCACCAACCGCAGCATCAGCGCCAGGTCGTTTCGCCGGTACGGCTTGTTCAGAATTTTCGCTTCACTGTCGAGGCCGTCGAGCGGCTGGACCGGATGTTCGGTGTAGCCGGAAGTGAAGAGCACCTTGAGTTCGGGCCGCAGCCGCGATGCTTCCCTGGCAAGCTCTGGTCCGAACATGCCGCCGGGCATCACGACATCCGTAAACAGCAGGTCGATCTCGCTGCTTTGGCGCAATACTTCCAGCGCCTCGCGCCCGTTGCGCGTCACGATGACGCGATAGCCAAGCTCCTTCAGCTCCTTTTCAACATACGCACGCACCAGGTCATTGTCCTCGACAACGAGAATGGTCTCGGTGCCGGCATGCACGGCGAGCTGGTCAGCGGGCGGCGCGGCGCCTCTGTGCGGCGCATCGATGCGGGGGAAGAAAAGCCTGACGGCGGTGCCATGTCCCGGCTCGGAGCGTATTTGCATCGCGCCGCCGGATTGTTTTGCAAACCCATAGACCATGCTGAGGCCGAGGCCCGTGCCTTTGCCCACCTCCTTGGTGGTAAAGAACGGCTCGAAGGCGCGGCTGGCCACTTCGGCAATCATGCCGCTGCCGGTATCGGTCACGGCCACCTCGACGTAATCGCCGGGCCGGGCCTCGCCATTGACGTCGAGGTCGGATTCATCGAGCGCGATATTGCGGACCTCGACCGTCAGCTTGCCGCCCTGCGGCATCGCATCGCGCGCGTTCAGCACCAGATTGAGCAGCGCGGACGCCAACTGACCGGGATCGACGCTGGCGCGCCACAAGTCCCGATCGAGCAGGAATTCGCATTCGATATGTTCGCCCAGGGTCCGCCGCAACAATTGTTCCATGCCGAAAATTTTCTGGCCGATGTCGATGTCCTGCGGCGTCAACGGCTGCTTGCGTGCGAAGGCGAGCAGGCTCCTTGTGAGGTCCGAGCCGCGCTCGGCGGCGGTGGCGATGCTGTCGGCGATGCTGTGCAGTTCCCGGTTCGCGGCCAGCTTCTCGGCGAGGTATTCCGCGTTGCCCAGGATGACGGTCAAGAGATTGTTGAAATCGTGCGCGACGCCGCCGGTGAGTTGGCCCATCGCCTCCATCTTCTGGGATTGGCTGAGCTTTTGATCGAGCTCGTCGATGGCGGCGCGCTGCCGCTCGAGCGACTCGGCGGTGCCGTTGAGCAGCGTCATCAGCCCGCCCAGTTCGCCGCGTGGATGCGGCTCGGGAATCCGCGCGCTCAAGTCGCCAAGTCCGAGCCGCCGCGCCATCCCGGCGAGCCGTCCGACCTGACGGCCGACGCCCAATGTCGCCAGCAGCCAGACGCCCGCGAGCAGCAGCAGCGAGGCCACCGCAAGCATCGCCAGATCCTCGTAGACGCGGCGGTTGGCGGCGGCAACCAGGCCGTCCTTGGATAGTCCCACCAGGATATAGAGGCCGGCATCCCGGATCGATGGCGAGCGGGCGACGGCCCAAACGTGGGTTCGGCCCTCAGCGTCCTTCATCTCGTGGAAGGGTTCGTGATTCGCTGCAGCGGCAAACCGGAACAGGTCCGAGTTTGCGATCGATGCACCTGCGGGCTCGGTCCATCCCTTTCCCTGCGGGGCAACCAGGACGGTGCCTTTCCTGTCAACCAGCAGCACGTCTTTGCCGTTCAGGAGGCGGTTGTCGTACTCGGCGAATTTGCGCAAGTTGAACGACGCGAGCAGGATGAATTTCAGCTCGCCGGATTCCGTGCGGGTGGGGTACGCGATCTGCAGCACGGAGGTCCCGGTCAGCCTGCCGAACACGGGCTCCAGCGTGACGATTCCGTGCGCCGTCAGGGCCTGCTTGAAATAGGCGCGGTCCCGCAAGTCGAGGGTGCGGTTGGTCCGCAGCGAGTCGCAGAACAGGGCGCCATCAGGCGTGATGGTCAGGATGCCGGTGAACTGCGGGTATTCCTCGCGCACCGCGGAGAGGAAGGCCGAACACGCCACCTTGTCTGACGTGTCGAGGTCGCGGGCGCGGGCCAGGCCATAGTGAAGCTGCGCCGTGCCCTGAATTTTCTCGTCCAGATCCTTGGAAATATCGTCGGCCGTTGCCGACAAATTGGCGAGCGCCGCGTTGACTTCGCTGGCGCGATTTTGAGCGAAGCGCAGTCCCACGAGGATGGCCGGCACCAGCATGGCCGCGATAACGAGTATCAGTAGCCGGGTGCGCAGGCTCATCGGTCGGTAATTTTCGCGCTCGAATCAGACAGTTTCATTTTTAACTAATAATGTGCGGCAATCGTGTGCCGCTGCGTCCGCCGGGGGATGGCAAATGCCCCTTGCGACAAACCGGGCCGGCAGTTTTCAAATGGCTTCTATTGGAATCCCTCGAAGCGACCCTACAGACTCTGTTCGGCTATCGCAATCAGGGCGGGTGATGGGGGAGGGCGTGTGGTGTGGCGTTGGGATAGCGCCAACCTCCACCGTCGTCCCGGCCTTGAGCTCAGATGCGCAATTGCGCATCGGGGGACCCATACGCCGCGGCCCATCGATGAGAGCGCAGGTGTTAGATACTTCCTCAACAACGAACGCCGCGGCGTATGGGTCCCGGCGTTCGCCGGGACGACGAAAGAAGTTCAACGGGACGACGAGCATTGTGTGCCGGCACTACGGCGTCCCGATCCCCATTTCCTTCAGCGCGTCCAGCATGCGCTGTGGCGGCGCCATCTTGATCGCGAGCGGCTGACCCGTCTCCAGCACGCTCTTGAGGCTGGAGAGGATCGCCGGCCAGCCCTGGCGGCCGCCGGCGAGGATATCGTCGCTGATGGTGCGGTCGTGCGATTGCAGCATCGTCAGCTTCACCATCTCGCCCGACAGCTCGATCTCGTAGGTCACGAGCGTGGGCCCGAGTTTTTCCACCAGTGCCGGCCAGTTGACGTTCCAGGTCACCGTCAATTTCCGTGGCGGATCGCATTCGATCACCTCGCCGCTGATATGCACCGAACCGTCAGGCGCGCGGGCGATGAAAGCGCCCCCGATCTTCAGGTCGGCCTCGATCGCAAAGCCGAAAAAATACTGCCGGCTGAACTCGGCCGACGTCAGCGCCTGCCAAACCTTCTCCGGCGTGGCAGCGATGTAGATGGTGTAGACGATCGCAGGTTTGAATTTGTCGATGTTCATGACGCGCCCTCGATGCCGAGGCAGGAGGGAGGAATCGTCAATGCGGTGCCGGATTCCAGCATGCTCTTGAGGCTGGAAAGGATGGCGGGCCATCCCTTGGAGATGCCGTCAAGGATTACGCTGCCAGGTTCGAAGTCTTCATGCGTCAGCGTCAATTTCACGAGCTTGGCATGCGGCTCCAGCGTGAAGACGACCTTGGTCGGCCGCTCCTTGCGCGCGGCCTCGCTGAGGATGTGATGGAAGGTGTAGGAAAGCCGTCTGGGCGGATCGAATTCGAGGACCTCGCCGACGTCGGTGGTGGTTCCGTCCATCACTAGCGAGAACGGCGAGCCGACCTTCCAGTCCGAGACCACCGACGTATTCCACCAATAGCGTTTCGTGAACTCGCTTGAGGTCAGCGCCTGCCACAATTTTTCCGGCGTGGTCTCGATATAGGTGACATAGACGAATTCCGGCTTACTCATCACGCTTCTCCAGTTGCCGTTTCAATTCGCTGAGCGCGACAAGTTTCCCGCGCTCGAATTTTTTGATCCAGCGTTCGCCGATCTGATGGATCGGAACCGGGTTCAGATAGTGCAGCTTCTCGCGGCCATGCCTGAGCGTGGTGACGAGGTTGGCCGCCTCGAGGATTCCAAGGTGCTTGGTTACGGCCTGCCGCGTCATGGCGAGGCCGTCGCATAGTTCGCCCAATGTTTGTCCGTTCCTGGCATGAAGCCTGTCCAGCAACGCGCGTCGCGAGGCATCGGCAAGCGCTCGGAAGACCTCATCCATGGCAGGAATAATAGGCAACCAGATGGTTGCATGTCAAGGGCGTGGTTTTGGCGCGTTGGTTGGAGGTTGCGATGGGGGACGGCGAGGTTGCCTTTCTTCCCTTCTCCCCTTGTGGGAGAAGGTGCCTTCGCGAAGCGAAGGCGGATGAGGGGTTTCTATCCGCGGAGACAGACCCCTCATCCGGCGCGCTTCGCGCGCCACCTTCTCCCACAAGGAGAGAAGGAAGAATGCACTCCCTTCCATCTCCCCCGTTCACGTGCATTAATGGCGCAAGCTCCCTCCCACCCCGAGTTCCCCCATGTCCCTCCAGGTCTATCTCGCTTTCGTCGCCGCCTGCATCGCGCTGGCGCTGCTGCCGGGTCCGGTGGTCACGCTCATCATCGCCAACGGCCTGCGCCACGGCACCCGCGCGGCGCTGATCAATGTCGCCGGCGCCCAGGTCGGCCTCGCCATCGTGATCGGCATCGTCGCGGTCGGCCTGACCTCGCTGATGGCGACGATGGGCTACTGGTTCGACTGGGTGCGTTTCGCCGGCGCGGCCTATCTGATCTGGCTCGGCATCAAGCTGGTTCGTGAGCCGGTGGAGGGCATCAAATCAGACGAGCCGCCACCGCCGCCGCGCGGCGGCTTCTTCCTGCAGGGTTTTCTGGTGCTGCTCTCGAACCCCAAGGTGCTGGTGTTCTTCGGCGCCTTTATCCCGCAGTTCATGGACATGAAGCAGGACCACTTCCCGCAAGTGGCGCTGCTCGGCGCGACGTTCATGGTGACTGCCGCCATGACCGACGCGGTCTATGCGCTGCTCGCCGGCCGGGCCCGGCTTTTCTTCTCGGCGGAGCGCACACGGCTGGTGTCGCGGATCTCAGGCGGCTTCATGATCGGCGGCGGCATCTGGCTGGCGCTGACCCGGGCAAAGTAGCACGCTTGAACCGCGGGCGGCGATGACGCGTCTAATGCAACGCGCCGTCGTCTGAGGAAAAATCTTCGTGCCCGATCTGCCCTGGTTCGTCTTTGCGATGCTGCTCGCGCCGCTCGGGCTGTTGCTCGCGGCCGCGGTCTACAAGACGCTGCAGGTGCGTGCCGCCCGCGAATGGCCGTCGGCGGCCGGAAAGATCGTGGCCTCGCACGCCCAGGTGCGCGAGGTCAGGGTGATCGACAGCAACCGGGAAGGCGGCTATCGCACCGAGCAGCGCAACTTCGCCAACATCATATACGAATATTCCGTGGCCGGCAAAACGCTGCGCAACAACCGCGTCAGCATCGGCGAGGACCTCGGCAATTTCGAGGTCGCCGAGACCATCGCCAGATATCCGGTCGGCGCCGACGTGACGGTCTATTGCAATCCGCTGCATCCAAAGGAAGCGGTGCTGGAA
Source organism: Bradyrhizobium sp. AUGA SZCCT0431 (assembly GCF_018131065.1). Lineage (NCBI taxonomy): Bacteria > Pseudomonadati > Pseudomonadota > Alphaproteobacteria > Hyphomicrobiales > Nitrobacteraceae > Bradyrhizobium > Bradyrhizobium sp. AUGA SZCCT0431. The sequence continues at coordinate 66,841 of NZ_JAFCLR010000039.1, forward strand.
CGCGATCTGCCCAAGGGGCTTTGGGGCTGCCTCGGCATCGGCACCGCGATCACGCTCGTGATCGTGTTCGGCTCGGCGATCGGGCTGAACAAACTGAGCGAATTCGTCGCCACGATGCTGCCCCATCCGACGGCGTCGCCATTGGGCATTGCCTTCGGCGCGTTCGGCAGCGTCACTGCGCTGTTCGCGCTCGCGATGCACCGGCAGGCACAGCTCGCCGGGAAATGGCCGGTGGTATCCGGCATCATCAAGCTGTCCGGTCTCGAGCAATATCGCGCCGCGCCAACCGATGACGGGCGGCGCGGGCTAATCATGTATCAGCGCAAGGTGTCTTACACGTACACTTACAACGACCAGTCCTACACCGGCACGCACGCAACCCTCGCCAGCAACGTCGCGTCGAGCTCGGACTGGCTGACGCGAAAACTCACGCCGCCTTATCAGGACGGCGCCAGGGTCAAGGTCTGGGTCAATCCGGCGAATCCATCCGAAGCCACGCTGGAGCCGCGCGCATCGTTCGTGTGGTTCCTGTGGCTGCTGGTGCTCGGGTTTGCGGGACTCACCTATTACACGGCGGTGCACGGTTGAGTCACAGCATATGCGGCGCGCTCGATGTGCTCCCTCCCCCCTTGCGGGGTCGAGACGAGCGAAGCTCGCTCTTAGGGCTAGGGAGAGGGAACGTAGCGTCTGTGTGGGGAGAAAATCTAAATCACCTGCCGCGACCGAAAAATCGTCTCGATCTCACCAAGAATCCGCGCCAGCCGGTCGGCCCACGCTTTCTCGCCGGCTTGATCCGAAATCAGGTCCTGACGGATTTCGATTCCCGTGTTCATCAGGCCGCGGGCCTCGGCGTGAACGGGGATGGTGTGGTCGGTGTCGTCGCTGACCGCGTAGGGTTCGTTGTCGCCGACCACCAGGTCAGGCTCCGCGCGCAGCAATTGCAGCAGCAGCGGCGGCAATAGCTTGTCGCGCTGATAGAGCGTGCCGATGTGCCAGGGGCGCGCGATGCCGGCATAAACCGGTGTGAAGCTGTGCAGCGAAACCAATATCGTCGGCACCTTCCGTTGCCGGCGCGCGTCGATGATCGCGCCGATACGGCGGTGATAGGGATCGAAGATCTGCGTTCGGCGCAATTCCGCGGCTTCTCGCGAAATGCCTTCATTGCCGGGGATCGTCGTGGTTTCACTGATGAGCGGGATCGAGCTTGCGACATCAGGCGGGCGGTTGCAGTCGATCACCAGCCGCGAATAGCGCTGCACGATCAGATGCGCGCCGAGATGCTTTGAGAGCATCTCGGCAACCCCGGCGATGCCGATGTCCCAGGCGATGTGCCGCACGAGCTCGCCTTCCGGCAATCCGAGATCGCCGAGCGCTTGCGGAATCAGCCGTCCGTAGTGGTCACAAGTGAGCAGAAACGGCGAGCGTCCCTCGGCATTATATTCGCGGACTGGGGGAACATCCTGAGATCCCAAGAGTAATGATGTGTCGCCGACGTGGTTCAAAACCATTTTTCCTTACGCATTGCCTATCGAAGCGGCATATCGGCCTACAAATGAGCAGGTTTTTGTATAGATTAGCCGGCCCAAAATCACGATGATTGTTTGACGATGCCGTTACTCACGATTCACCACAAGACCGTATATCGCTACACGCACCCGGTGGCGTTCGGCGAACACCGCATCATGCTGCGTCCGCGCGACGGCCATGATCTGCGCGTGCTGTCCGGCAGCCTCGAGATCGAGCCGCAGCCGATGCAGCTGCGCTGGATCCATGACGTGTTCGGCAACAGCGTTGCGATCGCGACCTTCGACGAGCGCGCGCAGACGCTGTCGTTCACTTCGATGGCTACGATCGAGCACAACCCGGCGGAAGAATTCGCGCTGACCGCGGATGACCCGGCCTACTTCTATCCCTTCCAGTACGATGACGAAGAATTTCCCGACCTGGTGCAGTTCATCACGCCGCAATATGGCGATCCCAACGGGGATCTGTCGTTCTGGGCGCGGGGATTTCTCGAATCCGACGGGCCGACGCGGACCTACAACATTCTCAGCGGCATGACCCATGGCATCCGCGAAGCTTTCACCTATCGCAAGCGTCACGAACAGGGCACACAGCATCCTCTCGATACGCTGCAGACGAAGTCGGGCACCTGCCGCGACTATGCGCTGTTCATGATCGAGGCGCTGCGGCGGCTCGGCATCGCCGCGCGATTCGTGTCCGGCTATCTCTTCATTCCCGGCGACAGTGCGCATGGTTATGTCGGCGGCGGCTCGACGCATGCATGGGTGCAGGTCTATCTGCCGAGCGCGGGCTGGATCGAGTTCGATCCGACCAATGGCATCATCGGCACCCGCGACCTCATTCGTGTGGCGGTAGCGCGCGATCCGCGCCAGGCCATCCCGCTGCACGGCGCCTATCTCGGCTCGGCTGACGCCTTTGTCGGCATGGAGGTCAATATCAACGTCGTATCCGTCATTGACGAAGCGCAGGCGGAAAAGGTCTGATCATGGAGATCAAGGTCGGCTTCGAGATCGCCTATGCTGCCGTGCAGCCGACGCCGATGGTGATCATGCTCTCGATCCACCCGTCGCGCTTCTCCGACATCGTCGGCACCGAGCGCATCGTCGCCGAGCCTGACGTGCCGATCGGTTTTTATCGCGACATCTTCGGCAATGTCTGCGGTCGGCTGGTGGCGCCTAGCGGCGGCGTGGCGTTGCGCGGCAGCGCGCTGGTGCGCGATTCCGGCCTGCCTGACATTGTGATGCCGACCGCGCAGCAGATCCCGATCGACCAGTTGCCGGACGAGGTGCTGCAATATCTGATGCCGAGCCGCTATTGCGAGACCGACAAGCTCACCGACATCGCATGGTCGCTGTTCGGCAACACGCCCGAGGGCTGGGCGCGGGTGCAGGCGATCGTCGAGTTCGTCCACAACCATGTCACCTTCGGCTACGAGCACGCGCATCACATGAAATCGGCGCACGACGTCTACGAGCAGGGCGCCGGCGTGTGCCGCGATTTTGCGCATCTGGCGCTGACGTTCTGCCGCTGCATGAACATCCCGGCGCGCTATTGCACCGGCTATATGGGTGACATCGGCATTCCGCCGGATCCCGCGCCGATGGATTTCTCCGGCTGGTTTCAGGTTTACCTCTCCGGCCAGTGGTACACCTTCGACGCGCGGCACAATCACCCGCGGATCGGCCGCATCCTGATGGGCGCCGGCCGCGACGCCGCCGACGTCGCGCTGACCACGAGTTTTGGCCGGATGGACCTCGTCAAATTCGTCGTCGTCAGCGACGAGGTGGTGGTGGCTTAGTTGTCGGTGCCCGCGTCATTCCGGGTTCGATGCTTCGCATCGCCCCGGAATGACGATATGAACACCGCCATGATTTCAGATCGTCTGTTCGTCTACGGCACCCTGATGCGCGGCTTCGACCATCCGATGGCGAAGCTGCTGTCGCGCAGCGCCGACTTCATCGGCGAGGCCAGGTGCCGCGGCCGGCTCTATCTCATCAAGCATTATCCGGGACTGGTGCTGTCGGACGATCCTGATGACATCGTGTCCGGCGAACTGTATCGCCTGCGCGACCGCGATGCGTTGCTCGGCGAGTTCGACATGTATGAGGCCTGCGGCCCGGGCTTTCAGGCGCCGACCGAATATGTGCGGCAGATGCTGAACGTCACGCTCGATGACGGCTCTGCGAGCGAGGCGTGGACGTATGTCTATAACTGGCCGGTCACCGGCCTGCCGCGCATCGCTTCGGGGCGCTTCCTCGAAAATTAACCCGCCCCCAGCGGTTCCTGCTCCAGCCGCACATCGACCTCGCGCTCGACATACGTCCATTCCTCGGTCGCGCGCAGCATCGCGACCAGTTCATCGAACAGCGCGGCATTCGCAGCGTCGTATTCGAACCAGGCCAGGAAATCGAAGGGCTCGCCTAAGTCGCGGCAGTGATAGAGCTGGCGGGCGATCGCGGGGAGATATTTCAGGCTGGCGGCGATGTGCTGCGACTTGTCCTCGAAAATCCCGCGCCGCTCTTCCTGCGTCAGGTCCCACCACGCGGCGTTCTTCTTGATCGGGATCAGCGCCGCGCGGGTCGCTTCGGGGCGGCCGAGCCCGGCCTGCACCGCCACCAGCTTTTCCTTCTCGGCGCGCTCGGTATAGCGCACATGGCTGGCGACCCCGGCGAGCCGCCAGGAGGTCTGCGAGGGCAGGATCGGCAGCGCGATCGAGGCGGAATGGACGACGGAGAGCGCTGGCGTGCGCAACAGCCCCGCGCCCTTGACCGCGGCCTGCGACACCACCTGCCAGGCCCCGCTTTGCCCGCCTCTGAAGGTCGTGAACATGGCGACATGGAAGCGTGGAACCGGAAGAGTTGCAAGTTTGCCGGTCATTCCGGGGCGCGAAGCGAACCTCAGGTGCGCAATTGTGCACCGGGGAATCTCGAGATTCCGGGTCCACGCTGCGCGTGTCCCGGAATGACGGGGAGGGAGGCTGTGAATAGCGGCGAGAATCCCGATTACCTTCGTATTTTACCGCGGCGTCCCTGTATCCATGGCCGGTTGGCCAACTGCTAGAATCCGGCCCAGCGAATCAGGCCCCAATTCACCCATGCGCTTTACGCCCCAATTCCTCGACGAACTGCGTGCCCGGCTTCTGGTCTCGGAAGTCGTGGGCCGGCGCGTCAAGCTGAAGAAGGCAGGAAGGGAGTGGAAGGGGCTGTCGCCGTTCCAGCAGGAGAAGTCGCCGTCCTTCACGGTCAACGACCAGAAGGGTTTTTACCACGACTTCTCCTCCGGCAAGCATGGCGACATCATCTCGTTTTTGATGGAGACCGAGGGCGTCGGTTTTACCGAGGCTGTCGAGCGCCTCGCCTCGATGGCCGGCATGGCGCTCCCGGCGGTGACGCCGGATGCGGCGAGACACGAGCAGCGCCGCAAGACGCTGTATGACGTGATGGAGCTCGCCGCCAAATTCTTCGCCGACACGCTGGCTTCGCGGGGCGGCGCCAAGGCGCGCGGCTATCTGGCCGACCGCGCGATTTCGCCGGCGACGCAGCTGCAATTCCGCATTGGTTACGCGCCCGGCGAACGCTTTGCGCTGAAGGAATATTTGGGCGCTCAGGGCATCCCGACCGAGGACATGGTCGAGGCGGGGCTGCTCAACGGCGGCGAAGATATCCCGGTGCCGTACGACAAATTCCGCGACCGCGTGATGTTTCCCATCACCGATGTCCGCAACCGCGTCATCGCCTTCGGCGGCCGGGCGCTGGAAAAGGACGTTCCCGCCAAATACATGAATTCGCCGGAAACCCCGCTGTTTCACAAGGGCGACAATCTCTACAACCTCGCCACCGCACGCCAGGCCACGCATGACGGCGCGCCGCTCATCGTGGTCGAGGGCTATGTCGACGTCATCGCGATGGTCACCACTGGCTTCAAAGCCAGCGTCGCGCCGCTCGGCACCGCGCTGACCGAAAACCAGTTGATGCTGCTGTGGAAGATGGCGGACGAGCCGATCCTCTGTTTCGACGGCGACAAGGCCGGACAGAAAGCGGCGTGGCGCGCCGCGGATCTCGCGCTGCCGCATCTCAAGCCCGGAAAAAGTCTGCGCTTCGCGCTGCTGCCCGAGGGACAGGACCCCGACGACCTCGCGCGCTCCGGCGGCCGCGCCGCGATCGAGGAAGTCATTTCGGCGGCGCGTGGTCTCGCCGATATCGTGTGGTCGCGCGAGATCGAAGGCGGCACCTTTGCAACGCCGGAGCGGCGCGCGGCGCTGGAAGCGCGGATCGGCGAACTCTCGAACGGCATCCGCGACGAAGTGGTGCGGCGCTATTATCGCCAGGATCTCTCCGAGCGGCTTCGCAACACCTTTGCTCCCGAAGGCGGCCGCGGCGGTTATGGCCGCGGCAATTTCGGCGGCGGCAATTTCGGTGGCCGGCCCGGCGAATCAGGCCGCCGTTTTGCCTCCCGCGCCTCCTTCACCCCGGGCCCGGCGGGCCGGGCGGCGCCCTATGGCGGCCGCGGGCAGGCGAACTCCGCCAGCCAGACCATCAACCGCGGCCCCTACCAGGCCGCGAGCCCCCAGCTTGCCAATAGCCCGATCATGCGCGGCCAGCGCAGCGCGATGTCGCGCCGCGAGGCGCTGATTCTGCAGTCCCTGATCAACCACCCCTGGTTATTGCACGACCATCTGGAGGAGGTGGCGGCCCTGGAACTGGCCCATCCGGAGGCCAACAAGCTCCGCGCCGGTATTATCGCGGCCTTTGCCAGCGACCATCACCATTCCCCCGATGTCGAAGAACAGGCCGAGAAAATGCGCGCCGATCTCGAAGCGCGCGGATTTTCGCAAGTTCTTCAAAGGGTTGGCAGCGCGATCACGACCGGGGCGGTCTGGGGCGTGCAGATCGGCGCCGCCCGCGAGGACGTTCTTTCCACTTGGCAGCAACTCGTTGCCTTGCATCAGAAAACACACGCCTTACTTAGGGAAAAGAAGGATGCCGAGCTGGCCCTGGGCGAGGACCCCAGCGAGGCCCATCTGGCGTGGTTAAAGGACGTCAGCGCCCGTTTGGAGTCGCTGGACGGCACCGAGGCCCTGATTGAGGGTTTTGGCGAGCTTTCAGGCCGGTTCCGGCAAAGCGTCTGATTAAGCGTCAGATGAAAAAATGATGCGGACGGCTCATGCCGGAGCCGTTAAAAGACTCGCCAAACCCATGGTTTGGCTGCAAAAACAGGGTTAAGCGAAGCTTAAGAGCCTTACGGCTAGTAGACATAACCGGCGAAACGGGGATTCGGGGTGGCGACAGTCTGCGCCGCCCTTTCCGCGTCGTGACTTACTTTCGTAATCTTTGCAGGTGCGGCGGCCGCATCCTGCATGAGCGCGTTTCGGGAGCTTGATGAATGGCCACCAAGGCAAAGACGCTGCAGGTTAAAGACAAGGAAAAAGACGACAAGGCAGCGGACGCCCCCGAGAAGGACTCGCCGGACGCGCCGTCACCGTTGCTCGATCTGTCGGATGCCGCCGTCAAGAAGATGATCAAGCAGGCCAAGAAGCGCGGCTTCGTGACCTTCGATCAGCTCAACGAAGTTTTGCCTTCCGACACCACCTCGCCCGAACAGATCGAAGACATCATGTCGATGCTGTCGGACATGGGCATCAACGTGTCCGAAGCCGAAGAGGCCGACTCTGAGGACGAGAAGGAAGAGGCCGACGACGAGACCGACAACGAGCTTGTCGAGGTCACGCAGAAGGCCGTCACCGAGGTCAAGAAATCCGAGCCCGGCGAGCGCACCGACGATCCCGTCCGCATGTACCTGCGCGAGATGGGCACGGTCGAGCTGCTGTCGCGCGAGGGCGAAATCGCGATCGCAAAGCGCATCGAGGCCGGCCGCGAGGCGATGATCGCAGGCCTCTGCGAAAGCCCGCTGACCTTCCAGGCCATCATCATCTGGCGCGACGAGCTCAACGAAGGAAAGATCTTCCTTCGCGACATCATCGATCTCGAAGCGACCTATGCCGGCCCCGACGCCAAGAACAACATGAACCCGGCGATGCTGGCGGCGCCCGTTGGCCCGGATGGCCAGCCGGTCGCGGCTGCCAACGGCAATGGCGCACCTGCGCATGTCGCGCCGCCGGCCGCCCCGCCGTCGGCGACACCGTTCCGTGCCGCCCCTGCCTCCGCGCCCGGTGGCGACACGGAGGAAAAGGATCCGGCCGAAGCCGCCGCTGAAGGCGACATGGACGACGACGAGTTCGAAAACCAGATGTCGCTCGCGGCCATCGAGGCCGAGCTGAAGCCGAAGGTGGTCGAGACCTTCGACAAGATCGCCTCCGAGTACAAGAAGCTGCGCCGCCTGCAGGAACAGGACATTGCCAACCAGCTGCAGAGCGAGACGCTGTCGCCCTCGCAGGAGCGCAAATACAAGAAGCTGAAGGACGAAATCATCGTCGAGGTGAAGTCGCTGCGGCTCAACCAGGCCCGTATCGATTCACTGGTCGAGCAGCTCTACGACATCAACAAGCGCCTGGTCTCGTTCGAAGGCCGCCTGCTGCGCCTCGGCGACAGCCACGGCGTCGCGCGCGAAGACTTCCTGCGCAACTACCAAGGCTCGGAGCTGGATCCGCGCTGGCTCAACCGTGTCTCGAAACTCTCCGCCAAAGGTTGGAAGAATTTCGTCCATCACGAAAAGGACCGCATCAAGGATTTGCGCCACGAGATCCAGTCGCTGGCCGCGCTCACCGGGCTCGAGATCGGCGAATTCCGCAAGATCGTGCACGGCGTGCAGAAGGGCGAGCGCGAAGCCCGCCAGGCCAAGAAGGAAATGGTCGAGGCGAATTTGCGTCTCGTCATCTCGATCGCCAAGAAATACACCAACCGCGGTCTGCAGTTCCTCGACCTGATCCAGGAAGGCAATATCGGCCTGATGAAGGCGGTCGATAAGTTCGAATACCGCCGCGGCTACAAGTTCTCGACCTATGCGACATGGTGGATCCGGCAGGCGATCACGCGCTCGATCGCCGACCAGGCACGCACCATCCGCATTCCCGTGCACATGATCGAGACCATCAACAAGATCGTGCGCACCTCGCGCCAGATGCTGAACGAGATCGGCCGCGAACCGACCCCGGAAGAGCTCGCCGAAAAGCTCGGCATGCCCTTGGAGAAGGTTCGAAAAGTTCTCAAGATCGCCAAAGAGCCGCTCTCGCTCGAAACCCCCGTCGGTGACGAGGAAGATTCGCATCTCGGCGATTTCATCGAGGACAAGAACGCGATCCTCCCGATCGACGCCGCGATCCAGTCCAATTTGCGCGAGACCACCACGCGCGTGCTGGCCTCGCTGACCCCGCGCGAAGAACGCGTGCTCCGCATGCGCTTTGGCATCGGCATGAACACCGACCACACGCTGGAAGAAGTCGGCCAGCAGTTCTCAGTCACGCGCGAACGTATCCGTCAGATCGAGGCGAAGGCGCTGCGCAAGCTGAAGCATCCGAGCCGGTCAAGGAAGCTGCGGAGCTTCCTCGACAACTGATCGGTCTGCCGATGGCGCAATCCCGGCATATCATTGAAATGGCGGCCTTCGTGGCCGCCATTTTCATATGTGCCGCGTTTGCGTCAGCCCGCACGCGCTTCGCGCCACGATGAGCGAACACCGCCTCGTCGTCTGGTACAACACGCGCTGCCCGGTCTGCGATGCCGGCATCGACTGGCAACGCAACAAGCTCCTGGCCGCCGTCCGCGCCGGTGATATTGAGTTCAAGGATATCAACGAACAACCCGAAGCGCTCGCGAGCTACCGCGTCTCGCTCGACGACGTGCGCCGCCGGCTGCATGCGACCGATGAGGCCGGTCGCCTGATCGTCGGCGCCGATGTGGCGATCGCGATCTGGCGTGTGACAAAAGGTGAGGGCTGGCTGGCGTCACTGTTCGGCAATCGCGTGATGCTGCCGGTGATGCAGTTCACGTACGACCGCTTTGCCGACGTCCTGTTCGCGTGGAACAGGCGCAAAGGGCATTGGTGAGGGCGCCGAGATCGAATTGAACTGCACCCGCAGCGGTGGTGCGCTCCCTCTCCCGCTTGCGGGGGAGGGCGGGGTGGGGGTGTCGCCACGAGTCAGAATCTTCGCGAGGAGAGAGCCCCCACCCGCCGCGCTTCGCGCGTCGACCTCCCCCGCAAGCGGGAGAGGTGCACCGAGTCTGCGGATACGCAGGTGATCGCGCGCGCTACTTCTTCTTCGCCCCAACCCGGCTGATGCTCTTGATCTCCAGCGGCGTGCGGCCGGATTTCTCGGCGATTTCGCGGTCCTGCTCGAGGATAAAAGCGCGCGCCGGCTCGTCGCCGTCGAGCCCGCCGAGCAATTCGGCAGGCACGCGCCGGTTGGAGCGCTGCGAGTCGTCCTCATAGACGACATTGAAGAAGGCAAACTCGCCTTTGGGATTGGTCCCGGGTTTCTTGGCCATGCGGGCTTTTGGTCGATAAGAGGGCGTCTGTCAAAGAAAATTGCGGGACATGAGCACGGCACGCAAACTGAACGAAATCAGCAAATATCTGCCGATTTGCACCGTGTTCCACCACCAGCGCCATCCGCGACAAGGCCGATCGTGAGCAACTTGCGCCACACGCTTCAGCCATCGAACCGCCAGTTCGCCGGCATCCAGCGATAGCCCCCATCCGCGATCCTGATGTTGCCGATGCCGGGGAACGGAAAATGAAATCCGAGAACCGGAATCCGATCGGTCGCGGCCCGGTCGAACAGTCGCCGCCGTGCCTGCGTCGCCGCTTCGGGATCGAGATCGGGCCCCGGCCGCCACGGATGGTCGATGTTGAGAAGCGGACTGTAGGCCGCGTCCGATGTGATCAGGAGTTGGTCGCGACCCGAGTGAATCAGGATCGCGGACATGCCGGGTGTGTGGCCGCCGGCGGCAATCGTGGTCACGCCCGGCAGCACCTCGCTGCCCGGCCGAAACAGCACGATGGATTTCGCAATCGGCGCGAGGCTCTGCTTGATATTGGCGACAAAAGCCCGCCGAAAATCCTCCGGCATGGGAAGCTGCGACAGGTCCGGTTCGTTGCGGATGAAGAACGTCCAGTCGTCCTCGGGAATATGGACGGCTGCCTTTGGGAAGGCGACGGAGCCATCTGCGCCGCGCAAATTCCCGACGTGATCAGGGTGGGTATGTGTAATCACGATGGCGTCGATGTCCTCGGGCGCACGCCGATCGCGGCAAGATTGGCGAACAGACGTCCGCCATTCGGACCCAGCGTCTGCGCCGCGCCTGCCTCGATCAGGATTTTGCGACCGCCGCTCTCCAGCAGCAGCGTATTCAGATTGAGCGTAAAGCGGTCCGCCGGAAGGAACGCATCATTCAGCGCCTTGCCGAGATCGTCCGGCGGCGCGCTGTAGGCATAGATGCGGGGATTTCCGGTCAATGTGCCGTCGCTGACGACGGTCGCCCTGATGTCGCCGATGCGGAAGCTGTAGTGGCCCGCATTGGCCTTCGCTTCCAGCTTCTGCGCGCACGCCGGTGAGAGCAGGGAATGCGGCGCCAGTGCGCCGGCGACGCCGGCCCTGAGCAAGGCGCGGCGGCCGATACCGATTACTGATGTCATAAACGTCTCCGGGTGCTGCGGCACGAGCTGTGCCGGCGAAATTCAGCCCACTTCGTTATGTCAGTTCTATCGTTATTCACCAGTGTTATGATAGAATTCACGTTATGCGTTCAACGGATTTAGCCAAAGTCGATCTCAACCTGCTGGTGGTGCTCCGCACGCTGCTGGAAACCCGCAGCGTCACCCGGACCGCGGAACGGCTCGGCAGCAGTCAGCCGGCGGTCAGCCGGTCGCTGGCAAAACTCCGGCATTTGCTGGATGACCGCTTGATGGTGAAGAGCGCCAGCGGAATGATGCCGACGCTTCGCGCCGAAGCGATGCTGGAGCCGCTTGCCAGCCTGCTCGGCAGCGTCGAGACGTTTCTGCTGAAGCCTGAGTTCGAACCGGCAGGCACCGACCGCGTGTTCCGCATCGCGACCACCGACTACGGTGCGCTGGCCATTCTGCCCAACATCGCCGCGCGTTTTGCGCGCGAGGCGCCGAACGCTTCTATCCAGATCGTCAGTTTTTCGCGTGACGTCTCTCGCACTCTCGCGGAAGGGCAGATCGATCTGGTGCTCTACAGCGACAATCCGGTGCCGGGTTCGTTTCGCACGCGTGAATTGTTTCGGGAGAGCTTTGTCAGCCTGGTCCGGCGTGGACACCCCTTGCTCGACCAGATCCGCGGGGGAAAGGATGCGCTGCCGCTCAAAATTTTCACGGCATGGCCGCACATCCTGGTTAGCGTGTTCGGCGGGCAGGGCGGGCCGATCGACACGGCACTCGCCGAACGCGGGCTGAAGCGCCATGTCGCGCTCCAGGTCCCGTATTTTGCGACAGCGGCGGTGATCACGGCTGCATCGGATTTCCTGGTGACCATGCCGTCGCGCGCCGCCCATCAGCTCGCACCGAGATTGGGCCTTACGATATTGAAGGCGCCGGCTCTGGTGAAGCCGTGGGGCTATCGCTTGCTGTGGCATGAACGCAGCCACGGCGATCCCGGTGCGGTGTGGCTGCGGCGGCTGGTGATTGAAGGTGTCAGGTCGGCCCGGGCTGGGTTAGCGGACTCTCAAGCGCAGTGAACGCGACGTCGCGTCCCCACTCCCCCTACGGCGCCACCAACTCCACCCGCCTGTTCAACGCCCGCCCTGCCTCACTCGCATTCGACCCCACCGGCGACAGATGCGCGACGCCCGCCGTGCGCAGCCGCGGCGCGCCGATATGATAGTTCTTTACCAGCTCTTCGGCGATCGCCTCGGCGCGGCGGCGCGAGAGGTCGAGGTTGTAGGTGTAGGGGCCCTGGCTGTCGGTGTGGCCGACGATGAAGACGCTGAGCGCGACCTGCGAGGCCAGAAGCTTGGCGATCTGTTCGAGGGTGGGGCGGCTCTCGGGCCTGATGATCGCCTTGTCGGTGTCGAAGTAGATGCCGTAGAGCGCGACGCGGCCGGTCTCGCGCAAACCCTTCTCCATGACAGTGGCATCCACCATCTTGTTCTCGATCGCGCCCAGTTCGGCGATCGTGAGCTGCGCGTAGATATCGCGGTTGTTCTCGCTGACGACGACGCTGGCATAGGTCTCGCGTCCGTTCTCGCTCTTGCGCGCCGAAAAGTAATGGTAGTTGAAGCCGTCCACCCACATCTGCGGGATCGGCAGCGCCTCGATCGCCTCGGTGAAGGGAATGCCGCCGCAGGCGTCGGTGTCGCAGCTCAGCAGCGTCTCGAATCCGGCTTTTGTCAGCTGGGTCTCGAAATTCCGCGATACCTCCGTGATCGATGGGCCGGGATTGCTACGATAGGCGATGCGGGTGATGCGGCCTTCGAGGCGCGGCGTATCCGATGGTTTGCCGTCCTTGAAGACGGCGGCCTGCATTCGCGCGACATCGAAATTCTTCACCTGGTGCCCTGATATCACGCTGCCGGCGAAGCGGCCGATGCCGGGAAAATCCTTCGAGCCCGCGACATCGCGGGTCTGCGCCAGGGCCGCGGCCGGCGCGAGCGACAAGGCGAGCAAAACGAGGAGCGGCTTGATGATCGCGTGGGGAAGGGCCATTCGGAAAATCTCTGCATTTTTAGGAAAGATACCGGCCAAGCGGCCTTGCCGCAACGCTCGAAGCGCGGCGGCAGACGTGCTAGAAGCAGACCTGATATTCCGGCACCCACACTGAAGATGGTTTCCCCATGCACTTCTTGCGCCATGCTTTTGCCTTCTGCTCCCTTGTTCTGGCCGTTTTCCTCGCTTCCTTCTCGCAAGGATATGCCGCGCAATGCGGCAACTCCGCCGCCGGCTTCGAGGCCTGGAAGCAGTCGTTTGCCGGCGAGGCACGCGCCAAGGGCATCAGCGCCGCGACCATCCAGGCCATGATGGCGACGAATTACGCGCAGGCGACCATCAACGCCGATCGCGGTCAGCGCAGCTTTCAGCTGACGCTCGATCAGTTTCTCGCCAAGCGCGGCGCCAATGCGATCGTCGCCAAGGGGCGTCAATTGAAGAATTCGCAAGCCGCGCTGTTTTCCTCCATCCAGCAGCGTTACGGCGTGCCGCCGGGGCCGCTGCTCGCGATCTGGGGCATGGAGACCGGCTTCGGCGCCGTGCGCGGCAACCAGAACATGCTCTCCTCGATCACGACGCTGGCCTATGACTGCCGCCGCACCGCCTATTTCACCGAGCACCTTTACGCGGCGCTGCAATTGATCGATCGCGGCGTGCTGTCGCCGAACCAGCGCGGCTCCATGCACGGCGAAGTCGGCCAGACCCAGTTCATGCCCAAGGCCATCCTGGCCTACGGCACCGGTAATCTCGAGAACTCCGCCAACGCGCTGAGCTCGGCCGCGAATTTCCTCAAAGCCCATGGCTGGCGCGCCGGCGCCGGCTACCAGCCCGGCGAACCCAACTTCGCCGCCATCCAGGCCTGGAACGCGGCCGGGGTCTATCAAAAGGCGATCGCGCTGATGGGCCGGCAGATCGATGGCGGGAGTGAGTGAGGGGCTGCGGCACGAAGCCACAACAATGGTGTCGTCCCGGCGAAGGCCGGGACCCATAACCACAGGCGGTAGTTGGTTTACACGCTAGTCGTTATCTTCCTTTTCCTACAACGAAGGCCGCGGCGTATGGGTCCCCCGATGCGCAATTGCGCATCTGAGCCTTCGCCGGGACGACAACAAGTCCTCTCCTCCGCGCCCTCTTCTCATGGCATGATCGACACAACCTGGACGTTACAAGGGATTCGCATGCTTAAGCTTTGTTTGGCCGTTTTGTTCGGCGCCGCCGTCGCCGCCAGCCCCGCTTATGCCGCCCGCTGCGGCGGCGATTTCGACACCTTCGTGGCGGCGATATCGCAGGAGGCCGCCGCCGCCGGCGTTTCGCAAGGCGTGATTTCGCAGGCGCTGTCGGGCGTGACGCAGGATCCGGCGGTGCTGGCGTTCGACCGGCGCCAGCGCGGCACCTTCAACAAGACCTTCGAGCAATATGTCTCGACCCGCGTCGGGCCCGGGCGGATCAAGATGGGACGGCAGATGCTGCTGAAGCACGCCTCGCTGCTGTCGCGGATCGAGAAGCAGTACGGCGTGCCGCCGGAGATCATCGTCGCGATCTGGGGACTGGAATCCGATTTCGGCAAGGGCGACGTCGGCAAGATGCCGGTCGTCCGCACGCTCGCCACCATGGCGCATGATTGCCGCCGCACCGAACTGTTCCAGGGCGAGCTGATCGCGGCGCTCAAGATCGTGCAGCGCGGCGACCTGCCGCTGCGCGATATGATCGGCGCCTTCGCCGGCGAAATCGGCCAGACGCAGTTCTTGCCGTCGTCCTACATCAAGTACGGCGTCGATTTCGACGGCAACGGCCACGTCGATCTGCGCCACAGCGTCCCCGACGTGCTCGCCTCGACCGCCAATCTGCTGCACGTCTCCGGCTTCAAGCCCGGCGCGCCCTACAGCGAAGGCACGCCGAATTTCGAAGCGATGCGCGAGTGGAACAGAGCCACGGTCTATCGCAAGACGATCGGGTACTTTGCGGATCAGCTGGCGGGGCGGTAGGTCTCGCCTCAATCCGACTGCGTAGGGTGGGTTAGGCGAAGCCGTAACCCACCATCTTCGCTCACCACGCGGTGGGTTACGCGGAGTTTATCATCGGGCGCGCATTCGCGCGACCCGGTGGCTAACCCACCCTACGTCCGCTCTTGATTTTAAACGCCGCTCTCTCCCCGTCATTGCGAGCGCAGCGAAGCAATCCATATCGCGCCAAGCCGTGGCATGGATTGCTTCGCTGAGCCTGTCATCGGGCGCGCATTCGCGCGACCCGTTGGCTCGCAATGACAGCGGACTGCGACAAAACAGCCCGACGGGCAAATCAGTTCCGATTTTCGGAAATCGCGTCAAGCCCCGAAAACAAAAATATTTCGCTTTTCCAGAAGGAAAATCAGGGGCATATATTTGGCCATCCCGTCCCACTCAGAGGGGCGTTGGCCATCGTCACAACGAGGGGCGGGTCGCGGTGGACGCTGAGGTTGCGCCTGACGAGCGCAGCTTGAGCGTACGGTGAAGTCGTGTGGTCCCGACGCCCCGATGCTGGCGTCAAGTTGCGCAAGGGCTCACGCCCTGCGCGGCGACGGTGACAACGAGCTCGGCCCGACCGAGGAGAGCACGATATAAGCCGTAAAGCCACTGCGCAGGGAAGGCTGGGTGTTCTCCGCTGCACCTGTATGCTCGTGTGCGCATTCTTATGCACAATTGCACACGAGACCGCGGGTGCAGCGCGCACCCGG